>JBGTIK010000157.1:0-21203 GCA_041745715.1 Phormidesmis sp. | reverse complement strand
ACTCAAGCTACTTCTAGCTTTCTTCTTGCTCTTATTAGATAGCTATGCTATCCTCATAACAATTTAATCTATTTAACGAGGGTCTCGTTAATTCATTTTCTCTAAATTATTCTCTTTTCTAGGTGCTACCTCGCGCTTCCCGGGTCACCCACTCTCGTGGCCGCTCCCTTCAGCGCCTAATGAATATAGCGCCCTTTGACAGATGGTGTCAACTACTTTTTTGAAAATAATTTAAAAAGGCTGTAATTCCCTCAGGCAAGGGATTACAGCCTTTTTATTTGGCTCAGCCAAGTGTTTCACTGGTCAATTCAGCGGTTTTGTCGGTATAAATTTTTCTGCGCGAACCTTGGTATCCCTAGATACATATAGGCTGTAGCCAATCTGGCTTTATGCTGAAATAAATTTGCAGTTGCCACTTGAGGGGAAAATATGTTGCCGAGCTGGATAATTTTGGATGAGCTGCTGACAAATTGGTTGAAAGAGGATATTGGACGCGGGGATAAAACCACGGATGGGCTCGCTGAACTCGCGTACGTGGGCGGGAGGGCTGATTGGATTGCCAAAGAAGAGGGGGTGATTGCGGGACTGCCGGTTGCGGAACGTATTTTTACGCTAATAGATAGCGACGTGAGGTTTCGCGCGGAAGTAGCTGAGGGCGATCGCATTCAAAAAGGCACCAAAATTGCTGACATTAGATGTCAGCTATCGACTTTACTAACTGGAGAACGGGTAGCGCTTAACTTAGCAATGAGTCTCAGCGGGATCGCTACAGAGACAAGACGGTATGCAGATGCGATTGCCGATTTACCCACACAGTTAGTAGATACGCGAAAGACGACACCCGGCATGAGACTGCTCGAAAAGTATGCAGCTTATGTAGGGGGCGCGCGAAATCATCGGATGGGATTGGATGATGGGGTGATGATTAAGGATAATCACATTGCGGCAGCGGGCGGAATTGGCAAGGCAATTACGGCGATTAGAGGACGCATTCCCTATCCGATAACGATTGAGGTAGAGACCCAGAGCTTGGAGCAGGTGGCTGAAGCGATCGCCCACGACGCAGAAATCATCATGCTCGACAACATGCCATTAACAATGATGAGTACAGCTGTAAGCAGAATTCGGGCGGCAAATCCAAGTATCAAAGTTGAGGCGTCGGGTAATATCACGCTAAAGACGATTCGCGGCGTTGCAGAGACGGGCGTTGACTATATTTCTAGCAGTGCACCGATCACGCGCTCGCCTTGGCTAGATCTCAGTATGCGAGTTCACACTTGATACAGCTACTGGGCATATCTATCCGCTACACAGTTCTGGATCAATTTACGAAGCAAGGTACATAACAGGGCAAAGCAATTGGATTAGGCTAGTTTTGTTATTTTTGCTGCGTTTACTTTTGGGAAATTGCTTATGAACGATCAGCCTAAGCTCGTTCGCCTCAATATGTTGGATGTTGACTATGCCAAAATGGTGGCTGGAGAGCCCATTGACACAGAACGCAAGGAAAGACTAGAGGACACTGACACCTATACGTTTAGTCGATTAGAGAAGCAAATTAGTCGCTACCGCTATGGTCAATTAAGCGAAGAAGGCAAAGATGACATTTTGTGCGATATCGGCCAAACGGCTGAGCTATTGACACCAGCTGATATGGAAGATATTCACCGCAGAATGCAGGAAACGGGGAAATTTTACCTAGTAGCAGGAGAGCGGGAGCAAATTATTAACTGGATTAAAAACGAGCTGGCAATTGATATAACGACCATTGCTAATTAGGTGCTTGCCGATAAAGCTTTACCAATGCAGTTAACGATTAATTGTTTTATTAGGAAGGCTCTTTGATGTCGGCAATCAGTCAATGATTGATCCAGTAGGAGCCCTCTGACGTTCTGGTGCTATTGAGCCATTATCGACTCTTAAGTTCTGGCTCAGGGTCAATGACAGTTTGGATTTTGTAGAGCACTGTATAAGTCAAGTTGCGCCCTTTTAAAACAGAATACAAAAATGGCTCCTTCCAAACATAACCAGACATCATACGGGGATTGGATAGCCTACTACGCCCGTTTTGGCTATGCAGCCAAGGGAATCCTCTACGGTGTTAGTGGCCTTCTAGCGCTGCTAGAAGCGTTAGACATCAGCTCAGGGAAGACGGTAGGATCGACCGGAGTATTAAAAACAATTGCTAGCCAGTCATACGGTCGAGTGATGTTGGTCGTGTTGGCTGTGAGCCTAATAGGGTATGTGGTATGGCGATTTATTCAAGCATTTGTTGATCCTGAGCATAGTGGGCAGGATGCGAAAAATATTGTGCGCCGAGCTGGCTATGCTTGCAGCGGATTAGTGTATGCCGGTGTAGCTTTTAGCGCGGTCAGCATTTTGATGCACTTCTCATCAGGAGAAGGGAAAACAGCTCAGGAATGGGCACTGACTGTAATGGAAAAGCCATTTGGCCGTTGGCTGGTAGGAGCGGGTGGGTTGTTCTTTTTTGGGATGGGATGCTACTACTTTTACCGGGCGATTAAGGCTGAGTTTCGCAAACAGATGAAGCTACATGAAATGAGCAATGCTGAGAAAACTTGGGCAACGGTGGTCGGCAGAGCTGGCATCAGCGCGCGCGGGATTGTCTATGTGGTGATCGGTGTTTTTGTAATGAAAGCAGCTTGGAGGTTTGATCCTTCTCAAATCAAAACCACTGAAGGGGCGCTGGCAGTGTTTAATAACAATCCGGCAGATGAGATAATTCTGAGCATTCTGGGCATCGGCTTTATTGCTTATGGCGTCCATATGGGTTTTCAGGCAAGGTACCGCCGGATTCAGCCGGAGAATTAGCGGGTTTGAGGCGGCTGAGCGATCTCTCAAGCGCGATGATGACAACGAGCAACCATAGAGCGCCGATGATAACACCCGCAATGATGTCGCTGGGCCAGTGAGCGCCGAGGGCAAGACGGGCGAGAGCAATGAGGCTGATCCAGAGTGTGCCGAAGGCGATCGCAATCATTTTTTCTACCAAGCTTCGAGACGTGCGAAACCACAGATAAAAGATCAGTCCGTAGATAGTCATCGTCACAACGACATGGCCTGAAGGAAAAGAATGCAGGCTCGGAGCGGCTAGGCCGTCAGCGATTAGATCGGGGCGATCGCGACTCCAAAGCCCCCAGCTGATCCAAACCAGTGCAAACTGCCCGACATAGGCTATGAAGACCGTGGCCGCAATCAGAGGTTTCTTGAACCAAGACGTCAATGCGATCAGCGCTAAAAAAATAGGCAGCATTCCAACTAAATTACCAGGAGATTCCCAGGTAATGCCTTTCGCAAAAGAAAGCGGGTTGTAATCACGCAAGCCTAATAGCCATTTTTCGTCCCAGGACTGTAGCCAGCTAGTTTGCCAACTCATCGCTAGGCGAGTCATTCCATAGGTAACCAGTGCACACAAACCTAGCCCAACTGCTAAAGTTTTCCACCAAACGGCCCAAGCTACTGACGGTAAAGAACGGCTCTGTTGCCAGAAACGATGGGCGATCAACTTGATGCTGTGAGGCACCACTGTCTTAGGCTGACGTGTCTTAGACTGACGTGCCATAGATTAGTTATCCTTAAATTTAAACCTAGCCTAGCGCCATGCTGATCCGGCTTAAAAAAGCTTTCAGACGCTCACTTTGAGGGTTAGCTAGCACTTCACGAGGATTACCTTGTTCCTCGATTTGGCCTTGGTTGAGAAACATGACCCGGCTAGCAACTTCACGGGCGAACTGCATTTCGTGGGTGACTACAATCATCGTCATGCCTTCTTGAGCGAGCTGCTGCATGACTTGTAAAACCTCCCCGACAAGCTCCGGATCAAGCGCACTGGTAGGTTCATCAAATAATAGAATTTCTGGCTTCATGCAGAGGGCGCGGGCGATGGCGACGCGCTGCTTTTGTCCGCCAGAGAGCTGATCAGGATAGGCTTGAGCCTTGGCGCTTAGGCCAACTTTATCGAGGTAAAAGCTTGCCGTTTCTTTGCTTTCTACAGAAGACTGTCCCAGCACTTTTTGAGGAGCAAGGCACAAATTTTCTAAAACGGATAGGTGGGGAAATAAGTTGAACTGCTGGAAGACCATGCCGACATGCGCGCGCAGCTCTAGCAGGGTGCGACGACTGAGTTTGGCTGGCGAGAGATCAATGCCATTGACGATGAGCTGTCCGCCACTGATACTTTCTAGGCGATTGAAGCAGCGCAAGAGGGTGCTTTTGCCGCAGCCTGAAGAACCAATAATGGAGACGACTTCGCCTCGGTTGATTTGGCAGTTGATGCCTCGCAGCACAGCAAGATTGCCAAAATTTTTCTCTAAGTTAGTGCTTACAACGACTGGACTTGAATCTGACATAGGCTGATTAAAAGCTCATACTAAAAGATCGATGAAGAATAGAAATAATAGAAAGCGTAGCACCTTACTTTCAGTCTTTGTGCTCAGTGAAAGTAAGGTGAAATATTTAGCAAAATAGTTTGTAGCCTTAGTTATTGTCCACTCCGTCTGTGTTGTTTTACGTAACATCCAACACTTTTACCGCTCACGTAGGCGAGATAATGGTTAGGACAATAATTAACTGGTGATGAGGCTATTGATGATGAAGATGACGCGCTCCGTTTTTTTGAGATCGGCAGCTTTGGGACTTTGTATCACAGGGCTGGTTTCAGCATGCGGCAGTGGCGCTCAGGGCGATGATGTGTGGTCTGTCGGCACTGAACCCGGCTTTCCACCATTTGAATCGATCACTAATGCGGGTGAGTTTGAAGGGTTTGATATTGATCTGATGAGAGCGATTGGGGAAAAAGCGGGTAAAACAATTGAGTTTGAAAATTTACCGTTTGATAGTTTGATTCCGGCTTTACAAGGGGGATCGATTGATGCGGCCATTAGTGGGATGACGATCACCGAGGAACGGGCGCAGACAGTTGATTTTTCGGATCCTTATTTTAAGGCGGGGTTAGCGATCGCTGTCGCTGATGGCAATACCGACGTCAAAACCCTAGACGACCTAAAAGGCAAAAAAATTGCGGCTCAAATCGGCACCACGGGCGCTGATACTGCCAATAGCGTCGAAGGCGCAACGGTGAGCACCTTTGACTCTGCGCCGCTAGCGCTGCAAGAGCTTGCTAACGGCAATGTAGATGCAGTCGTCAACGATGCGCCAGCTACATTAGACGCTATCCAAACCGGTAATATTCCCGGCATTAGGGTCGTAGGCGAACTTTTGACCGAAGAATCTTATGGCATTGCCTTACCGAAAGACTCTGAGAATGTGGAAGCTATTAATACAGCCCTTGCAGAAGTGAAATCTGATGGCACCTACGCTGAGCTTTACAAAAAGTGGTTTGGCACCGAACCTCCGGCTGAATAAATTGAAAAGATAAGCCATCTCGGCGCTTCAAAGTCATCTTTTTTACTGGAGTTTTACCCTTGAGCAACTCGTTAGGCTTCGTCATTGATGCCTTACCTGCGCTATTGTCAGGTGCGTTAATCACTGTGCAGATAACCGCTGTAACCCTTATTTTTGGATCTATCGGCGGAATTGGCTTAGGTATCGCTCGGCTGTCAAAAATAAAGCCCTTGAGCCTTTTCGCCAGGGTTTACATCGATTTTTTTCGCGGTACGCCGCTATTGATTCAGCTATTCATTATTTACTTTGGTATACCGCCTCTGTTTAAATCCATTGGCATTAGCTTTAGTTTTGACCAGTGGACTGCTGCGATTTTAGGACTTAGTTTAAACTCAGCAGCATATTTAGCAGAAATTGTCCGCGCCGGAATTCAATCGATTGAATCGGGGCAAAAAGAAGCTTCTGAATCTTTGGGGTTAGGGCCAACCCAGACAATGCAGTACGTCATTTTTCCGCAAGCTTTGCGGCGAATGATTCCCCCTTTGGGCAACGAGTTTATTACGCTACTCAAAGACACGAGTTTAGTAGCGTTTATTGGCTATCAAGAACTGTTTAGATCGGGGCAATTAATTGTTGCAAAGAACTTCCGTGCCTTTGAGATTTATATTACGGTAGCGCTGATTTATTTAGCCTTAACCGGTCTATCTTCTCAGGTATTTAGCTGGCTAGAGCGCAAAATGAACCCAACTGCTTAAAGGGGTATTGGGTCTATGATCAGCCCTGGGCCTTCAGGGTTTCATCAATATCTTGCGTAAACCAAACGTAGAGTCCGTAGGCCATTTGCACAAAGATCGGAATCAGTAAGAGCGCTTCAAGGGCAGCAATATTAAACCCTCTGCTGACGAGCCCGATGATAATCGCCACTGCCCCACCCCCAAATTTAAGCCCCGAACTCAGGCGAGGGTGAGTCGGCTCGTCAGGATCTCGGCGCAATAGCGTTTCGATTAGGCCGATCAAAATTAAAGCGCTCCCAATTGCACCGGCGATCAATAGGCCCACTGCGTAGTCCATTTTGCCGTCTTCATCAGCAATCACATTGAGTAAGCCTGCGCCTGCTGCGGTGACGGCAATAGCCAACGGTAGATGCAGATAACTCCAAAAAAACGCGTACCAAATCCCCGGTTTAAAAGGTCTACGACCGATAAAGTCGAAGTAAATCCACCACAGGCCAAAGGCCATAGCGATGCCGAGGATGGCCGCGATCGCCACGAACCCAGAAAACACCGACTGATCGGCCAAGCCAGACACCACCCCAACTACGGATTCACCTAGCACAATAATCATGAACAGACCGTAGCGTTCAGGCAGCTTAGACGTGCTCAACCGTGGCAACATTGCCTGATGCTCAAGGGTAAACGCGGGCGTAATCAAATCAATCGCTAGCCCCGCCCCCCATAGCCAAAAGCGCACCGGCAGCGGCATCAATACCGATAGATAAAATAGACCGGTACTAATTGAAAATCCCAGCACGAATCGCTTGGCAACCGGTCGAAACTGCCGATCATGAATGCCGCCTCGCCACCAAAGAACGGTGTGAAACGTGCGGCACACTGCGTAGCTCAGCGCATAGCCTACCGAAGTTTCGCCCATAGCATCGTGAGCAAATACAGCCAGTCCTGCAATCGGAATCATTTGCGCAAACACGATCAGACGGTTCTCAATCCCCTCGGTTTCAAAGCGCTCAATATAGTAGGTGGCTCCAATCCAAATCCACCACACGGGCAGAAACAAAAATATAAATTCCCCTAAGCCTGACCAGGACACATGACCGGCTAAATAGTGCGCTAGTTCGGCAATGACGACGACAAAGTAAAGGTCAAAGAATAGCTCTAGCCAGCCAACTTTGCGATCGCGCCCTTCATCTTCATCTGTTCGCAAAGTCGGCTTTTGCCACCAAGACCTTCTGGCCATAACCGCGCTCCTACATATAGGACTTAGACACCAAGGCAGAACGCCCTTGAGGCAATTGTCATACAATTAGGCGACAATTTCAGCCCCCATTTTTCCATGAGTCAAAGCTTTCCTAAGATAAAAATTATCGCCACAGGTAAGGTAAAAAAGCCTTGGCTGAGAGAGGGCATTGCGCTGTATGCGAAAAGGCTGCCTGAAGTAGAGATTGTAGAAATCAAAGACAGCGATCCAGACAAGGAAGCCGACAAACTCCTGACCTTACTGAACGCTCAAGATCGATTAGTAATCTTGAGCGAATTCGGTCAGCAGCAAGATTCGGTTGCCTTTGCACAGTGGTTGGGCGCAGAGGCATATGGAACGCTGGTGCTGTTTATTGGTGGGCCTGAGGGGGTAAGCGATCATATCAAAACTCACCCAATAATTAGCCTCTCAGCCATGACATTCCCTCACGAAATCGCAAGACTCATGCTAGTAGAGCAGCTATATAGGGCGAAGACCATTCTTCAAAACGGTAGCTATCACAAATGAAGTTGCTTATGTCCGCTGATTAATTTGGACGGCTAACAATAGCCTCTGCTGATATATAGACAGCTACGAAAGAATATCCGGAGACAAAAACTAATTTATTTCCCATTTAGTTGACAAAAATAGTGTAAGCTACCAAATATGGAAAATCGTTAGACAATTAATGGCAGGAATACACGATGCGCGATCCTAATTCGCAGGTGATATCAATGATGCGGACTTACCTGTCTGATAACTTTTTAGGAGATATAACGCAAAGTGTACTCCAAGCGTACGAGGAAGCCCATATAGAAAGCGTTGCTAACGTCCATGAAAAGCTTATTAAATGAGACCGTCCCCAGCGAAGAGTCCACAAGTTGGACACCAAGCTTGAGAGAGTAGCTAAGCGTCATTTTGAGGTTCAGGGAGACGTAAAGGACAATCCGAACGGTAGCAATACTTTCGCCGAGTTGATTGTGCAAGAAAAACTTATATTGACTTCATCGTCGGTTCAGTGCCCGAGAAGGCTTCCCCGCTCGTCAAAGACGAGACTTAGCCATTCGCTACATAATCCAACCTTTAAACAGCTTGAATTGCACAACAGTAATTTGGTTCAAGCTGACTTTACCAGTAGGAGTATTATTCGGACAGAACTGAGTAAGCTGTTCGTTTTACTACTTCACGGGCCGACTAATGAAGCTAGACCTGAGTTCATTAAGCTAGTTGTACCGGACGCAGATTATTCGTTTTTCATAGGTACAATTGATCTACTATCTGAATATGCAGCATTCCAATCACCAAGTCAGGCAGATCTGGAACCAAGGGAAATTCCAAGACCGTCCGCTAGATTGCGCGTGAATCAAGACAACTATGTAGAGGATGAAGATCGCTTGTCAGGGGAAGGAGAAAACTTAGATGAGACGACTTAGCACACCTGGATTTATCGGACAGAAGCTTAAGGAAGCTAGAGAAGCTAGAGGTTTAAATGGCACGGCATTAGCTGACCTTATCGGAATATCTAGGCAATCTATATCTAAGTACGAAAACGGCGACCAGACACCCAAGCCAGAAGTCCTTGAAAAGCTATCTGGTGTTTTGAGAGTCCCGTTGGATTATTTCCTTATTCCTAGAAAACGAACTATCGATTGCAGCAAAGCAGTTTTCTATAGATCGATGTCAGCCGCAACCCTAACTGAAAGGCTTAGAGCTGAGAAGAGGTTTCTGTGGCTTCAAGATATCGTTGCGTACCTTGTGTCAATAGTAGATTTTCCGAAAACAAGTTTGCCAGACTTTGATATTCCTGAAGATCCAGAATTCATAACTGATGAGTTGATTGAAAAAACTGCCCTACAACTCAGAAGATTTTGGAATTTGGGGCTAGGCCCTATTAGTAATATGACTTGGCTTCTTGAAAACAATGGAATCATAGTCAGTTGTTACAGCCTAGAATCTCAAAAGCTAGATGCTTTCTCGCAATATCAGTTCGATCAGCCATATGTAGTTATAGGCATCGATAAGTACAGTGCTGCACGGGCAAGATTCAGTCTTGGTCATGAGTTAGGACATTTGATTCTCCACAAGCAGCTAGCTCCAAAGCACATAAAAACGCCCAAGACGTTGAAGCTGATCGAAAGGCAGGCTAACAGATTTTCAGGGGCATTTCATCTACCGGAACAAGCGTTTGCAGAGGACTTCCTATCGATAGATCTAGACTATTTCAGATGTAAGAAATCAAGATGGAAGCTATCTATCGCTTTTTTCTTACAACGCGCAAAAGATCTCGGATATGTTGATGAGAAAAAATACGCTCTTCTTCAACGGTACTATTCTAGAAATGGATGGAGGACGTTTGAACCTCTAGACGACGAGATAGAGCTTGAAAAACCGCAACTGCTAAGGCAGGCAGTTGAATTAATTATTGAGAGCAAAATTCATACTCGTTCGGAAATATTGCAAAAGCTAAAAATAAGCCCGGATGATGTCGAATCTATCTGCGGCTTACCTTCTAACTACCTCAGTCCAGCAAAAGTTATAAACTTACCCTTGAAACCCAATGTGAGTATAAAGAGAGATGTAGAGAAGCCAGGAGAAGTAATTGATTTATTTAATAGAACTAATTAACTAGGAGTTGTGCACTGTACAAATTAGACAGATATGAATTGACGAATCTAAGAGGTTTCATCGTCGTTCCAAGAACAGTAGTCCTAAACGAGTAAGGTTATGCCATCCTGGATCCCTACTGACACCGAACCTATATCCTTGCATATGAAGCACTACCGATTTATGAAGGCAATAGAGGTAAGTGGGCGAATAGACGATCAATGTCGATTAATAGTTGAGGATCTGCCGCTAAGTTCTTTACAAGTCAAAGTAATTATTTTGTTTCCCGATGAAGCAGATGAAGTGATAGACCCCGATAATGAACCTACCGAAGAAGTTTTAGCTGGCTTGCGACGAGCGCTACAGCAAATTAAGGCAGGCGAAAGGGTGCCCCTCTCAGAAATCTGGGATGAGCTAGAAAATAACGAAGTTCCGTAGTTGGAAAACTAAGTGATTAGGACAGCTTGGCCTTCACAACCGCCGATGCCTGCCGCTATCGGCTTGGGCTTTAATCTTTTGCATGAGCTTACATGGCTCTGCCCAAGTCATGTCTACTGGTGACTACGGTTCGGGGCAATCAAAGGAAAGAGAATCCATAGTTCATAGAGCACAAATATCGAGAGTTTGTCTAAATTCAGTCTAGCCACTATTAAATTAACCACTAAGCAAGCTTTGCTTTTACAATCGCCTGCACCTTGCTGCCGTCAGCCTGAACTTTGAGCTTGGCCATTACCGGCCCCATGACTTTGCCCATGTCGCGCATGCTGGTAGCTCCGGTTTGAGCGATCAACGGAAAAAGAATCCATTGTCCATAGAGCACAAATATCTACATCTGATCGCGAATCCACTTTCGCAGCTTCGTTTCGGCAGGCATTTCTCTAACCAGTGCGGCTTCTAAAAAATCGTACAAATCAGTTTTCTGTACGAAAGGAAAAGTAGGCGAGCGTTCTTGCTCAATATAGCAATCTTCGTGCAAACATAGAATCTTCCACTCACGACCGTTAAAGCGCCAGAACTCAGGAACGCCTAAACTCGCGTAGAGCGCATTTTTCTCGATGTCTGTATGAGTGATATCCACTTCTACAACCAGATCAGGGGCCGGGTCAACATTCAGATCAATCGTGTGGTCAGCAACAAGCTCAAAACTCTGGATGTAGTAGCCATTATCTGGCTCAGCACTTTTGAGTAGGTCTGCGCGATCCAGCGTTGTTGACCCCATGGTCTTCATATCGAGACCCATCCCGCCCACTAAAATCCAAATAAAACGCTCTATGAGTCTGGCAAAACGCTCGTGACTTTCTAGCGGCATTGTGATTTCTAAGACGCCGTTGTCATACGTAAAAAGGGCATGAGTGCGCTCAATCAGAAGGTGCTGAATCTGCTTAAAAGCTGACCATTCTAAGTCACGAAAGACAACACGTTTTTCGCCGACTGGCTTTGGAGGTGCTTCTAGAAGGTACATAGCAATCTGTAGGAGTCTATCTAAATTGAGTCTAACAACTAAGAAAGCTTTGCTTTCACAATTGCCTGCACCTTGCCGCCGTCAGCCTGACCTTTGAGCTTGGCCATGACCGGCCCCATGACTTTGCCCATGTCGCGCATACTGGTGGCTCCGATTTGGGCTATAGCCTCATCGACAGCCACTTCAATATCCGCATCCGAAACCTGAGCAGGCAAATACTCTGCCAAAATCTCAAGCTCTTGAGCTTCTTTATCAGCCAGTTCGGTGCGCCCTGCATCCGTAAACTGCTGAATAGAATCACGGCGCTGCTTAGCAAGCTGCATGACAATTGCTAGCTCTTCTTCTTCATTGAGTTCCTCGCGGCCTTTGCCACGGATTTCACTTTCTTTCTCAATAATGACTTTCTTGATGCCGCGCACGGTTTCTAGCCGTAGTTTGTCTTTGGCTTTCATTGCGGTTTTAATTTCATCGGAGACGCGGTCTTTTAGGCTCATGATTTGAAGTTCCTGAGTGATGGAAGGTCGTTGCTTTTGTCTGTCAAAAAGCAGAAAGGGCAAAAAGCAAAAGGGCGCACATCTGTACGCCCCCTAAGGTTGCAAGATGAATAGGTCAATTATTTAGTATTCAGGAATGGAAGGATCGATCTCTCGGCTCCAAGCCTGAATGCCACCTTTGACATTAGTGCCTTCGATCCCCGCTTCTTTGAGAATCGCTAATGCCTTGGCAGAGCGCCCGCCCATTTTGCAGTGGGCAACTAGCTTGTGCCCATTGAGCATCGCTTTGAGCTTAAGCACGCCATCGCCGTTTTCAATTTCGCCCAATGGAATTAGAGTGGAGCCAGGAATTTTGGCGATTTCGTACTCGTTGGGATTGCGCACGTCTAGCAGAAAGAAGTCATCTTTACCGCTATCTAGTAAAGCCTTAAGGTCGCTGACCGACATTTCAGCCAAGCTGGCCTGATTTTGGGCCTCTTCCTCAGCGGCTTGAGGAATACCGCAAAACTGTTCGTAGTCAATCAGCTTATCGATTACGGTGCGATGCTCTTCGGGCGGTTTGCGTAGCTTCAATTCTCTAAAGCTCATCTCCAAAGAGTTGTACACCAGCAGGCGACCGCTGAGCGTATTGCCTTTGCCAAGGATAATTTTGATGGTTTCGGTGGCTTGAACCACACCGATCATGCCGGGGAGAATGCCAAGTACGCCGCCTTCTGCACAAGAAGGCACCAATCCTGGTGGGGGTGGCTCTGGGTAGAGATCGCGGTAGTTGGGGCCGCCTTCGTAATTGAAGACGGTGGCTTGGCCTTCAAAGCGATAGATGGAGCCGTAGACGTTGGGTTTATCGAGTAAAACGCAGGCGTCGTTGACGAGGTAGCGGGTAGGGAAATTATCGGTGCCATCGACCACGATGTCATAAGGCTCGAAGATATCTAGCGCATTTTCAGACGACAATCTGACTTCGTGCAGATCGACTTGGCAGTAGGGGTTGATTTCTAAAATGCGGTTTTTGGCCGATTCGATTTTGGGTTTGCCGACCCATGAGGTACCGTGAATGACTTGGCGCTGGAGGTTGGAGTGATCGACGACATCAAAATCGACGATACCGATGCGGCCAATGCCCGCCGCTGCTAAATAAAGCAACAAAGGTGAGCCTAGGCCACCGGTACCCACACAGCAAACGCTAGCAGCTTTGAGCTTCTTTTGGCCTTCAAGCCCGACTTCAGGCAGGATCAGGTGGCGAGAGTAGCGTTCGTACTCTTCTTTAGTAAGTTGGATTTCATCCAAGGTTGGATTCAGCATGATAGTTGGAGAAAAGGTTAGATAAAACGAGGGGTTGAGGTAAGTGCAGGGAGTTTTGGGGCACAAACCTGGTGCGGCTGATGGCAGCGGCTAGCTAGAGGACTTGAGACAAAGATTTGGATGAAACGGGGGTGAGGATTAGAGCCCGTCTAAAGAAAGGTTTGAGCCGAAACCGGCATTCGATCTGTAGCGAAAGCGGGGATGGAAGAATGAGATACGTTCATCGGCTCAAGCTGAAAGTGATGATTTGAGTCTAGCGCCCAAGTTTTCACATCGACAGTTTTTGCAGCGTTTTCTTTACCTTGATTTAAACCTGGCTCTAAACCTCGCGCTGAATCTTGGCTTTGGCCTTGCACTGACACGATGGTATAAGCGTATTCGGGCCATGCTTGGGCGCGATCGCACTCCGAAGGCACTGCCACATGATCCGGGTGCGAATGATAGATACCGATAATCTTCAGTCCTTTTTCTCTGGCCTGCTTTTGCACCCGCAGCATATCCCTTGGGTCAATCGTATATCGCCGCTCCTTCGTAAGTTTTTCACTAACAGACTCATCATCAGACCAATTATTTTCGAGCGGAACCAGCTCAATCAATCGATTCTGAGCAGAGGCACCATCTAGCTCACCTAGCATCAATCCACAGCACTCTTCGGGATAGACCCGCTCGGCGTGAGCTGATAGTTCAGATATGTGCTGTTGGGTGAGCGCTAAAACCACGGCTGTCTTGGGGTAGCAAACCTTAATTTTAGGGCAACGGGTTACGAGTTAACTATATAAATGAGTTGGAGGACACTGTGAAGCTTTTTTCGTTACTCACCATGGGTACGTTAGGCTATGAGCATCAATAGCTTTTCTGTCTCAGAATGGTACAAACCCCTACCAAAAAGATTTCGTTACAGGAATTTTTGCAGCAGCTAGATACGAAGCCTGCGAGCGAATTCATCGACGGTGAGATTTTTCAAAAGCCTATGCCGAAGGCAGACCATAGCATTATTCAAAGCGATCTAACAACGGCGATTAATCTGGTTCTAAAAAAGCAGCAGCAGGCAAGGGCCGTCACAGAGCTACGCTGCGTATTTGATGAGCGCGCCATCGTACCGGATATTACTGTTCTTCCTGGGGGTGATGTTCCCAGACAAAAAAATGGAAAAGCTGCCGGAGAATTTCTAGCGGCCCCTCCTTGGATGATTGAGATTTTGTCAGAGGGACAGCGCCAAATAAAAGTCGTCAGAAAAATATTTCACGCTTTGGAACATGGCACTCAAATGGGTTGGCTAATCGATCCCGAAGATGAATGTGTCTTCACCTACACACCTGATTTGAAAATGATTCCTCACGCAGATTCTGATCAACCATTGCCCGTTCCAGAGTTTGCAAAAGATTTTCGCCTAACTGCTAACGAACTCTTCGCTTTGCTTTACGAGTAAGGGCTGCGCGATTTGAGAAGCTGATCGACAACTTTATCCATTTCCACGGAACGAGAGGCTTTGAAAAGAATGCGATCGCCCTCTCGAACCTCCTCCTTTAAATAATCAGCCAGCGCGTCATGACTCGCAAATTGCTGATGAGGCACCGATCCTGCTCCTAGGGCCATCGATTCCGCTTCAAGGGGATCAGCCAATATCAATAGCTCATCTAGATTTAAGGCGGCTACCGCTTCTCCTATATAGCGATGCAAATTTACGGACTCTGCGCCCAGTTCTTTCATCGTGCCTAGCACCGCAATTCGGCGTGTGCCCGACTGCTCGGCTAGCATTTGCAACGCTGCGACCATCGCTTCCGCACCAGCGTTGTAGGTTTCATCCAGCAGCAAAATATCATTCGGCAATCGGTGGCTTTGGGATCGGCCCGCAGGCAGGGTAACGACAAAGCCTGAAGCAAGCTTTGTCCAGTCAAGATTGAGGGCTTGAAGGGTAGCGATCGCTCCCAACAAATTCAGCGCATTATGCCGCCCCGGCAGTGGCAGCGGAATCTGAGTGCCCTTAATCACCAAATGATCCCCAAATAAATCGCCCGTCACATCGCCCCCGGTCAAACCGTAGGTAAGTTGAGCACCTGACCAAAACTGAGCGGCTGTTTCCATAAGCAGCGCATCATCGTAGTTGAGCACGGCAATGCCATCGGCAGGCAATTCTCTGAGCAATTCGCATTTGGCTTGAGCGATCGCCTCGCGCGATCCCAAGCGGCCAATATGCGCTGTCCCCACATTTGTAATTAGCGCGACATTAGGCTGAGCGATCTGAGTCAGCAGCGCGATTTCTTCTAGGCCGCGCATCCCCATTTCCACCACCGCGTAGTCATGCGCACTCGACAGCGACAGCAGCGTCTTCGGCACCCCAATTTCGTTGTTGTAATTCGCTTCGGTTTTGAGCACCGCACCGAATTTTGACAAGGCCGCAGCGACCAGCTCTTTGGTTGTAGTTTTGCCCACTGAGCCCGTAATAGCCACCACCGGGATCGCTTGCTGCTGACGCCACCACCGACCTAATGCTTGATAGGCCGCTAGCGTATCAGCGACTTCTAAACGAGGCCAAGGATCGGCTGTCGGGACTGCGTCTTGACGAACGATCGCTGCGATTGCACCTTGAGCGATCGCTTGAGCGGCAAAATCATGCCCATTAAAGGTTTCGCCCTCTAGCGCCACAAACAGGTCACCGGGCTGAATAGTTCGAGTATCTGTCGTAATACCCGTCACCGGCTGAGAAATCAGCTCACAGAATTGAGGATTGGCGGCGACCACCTTTATCACGTCACCGAGCGGGGCACCAAAAAAACCGGTCATGGCGTTACCAAAAGCTAACGCTGATAATACCAAGCCACATTATCGAAAATCTTTTTATCCGTTAAGTCAAATGAAGTCAAATAAAGTCAAATAAAAAATCAGACACCCCAAAATCAAGCCTCAGTCGATGGAAAACCAAACTTAAAAACTTGATAGATTTTCTGAGTGCAGGGGCATATTAGATTACGCAGATATCATTCAAAGTTGATGCTAAATCCAGTCAGCGCGCCTTGGCCAAGCAAAATTCGTTGACACTATTCGCTTTTACTTTCTTAAAGCTTCACCCCATACGCTGAATCATGATCTCGAATAGCCGCTCTGTCATCCAGCATACTGCCGTCAGCGCAGAGGTTCTGCCACCCCATAACGTGGCAGACACTTACAGCGATAGTCTGATAGACGATTTGTTTCTAGATGTCGATAGAATTTTGGAAGGCGACCTCAGCAGCTATATGACGGTCATCAGCCACCAACCGAAGCCAATGGCTTCCTCAGCCAGAACCATCCAGCTACCATCTAACTTTGCACCGCAAAGCGCGGCTGACATCTACCGGGCCACCGTCGCCGCCAAACAATTTGCCGACCCTGTAACCCTTCCCAAAGCGCTGCCCCCTTCATCCCATCGGGCCAACGGCAGACCCGTGACCACTGCTCATAGCGCCCCTCAATCCGCTAGCTATAGTCCACATGAAGACAGGCCATCTGGCTATAATTTGTACGGCAGTAGCACGATTTTGGAGCGATCGCCCGCCTCTACCGGACTCGTGGCGCATGGGCTCCACGCCTACGCTCCTCAGTCAGATCAACCAGATCCGTCAGATCAATCAAATCCGTCAGAAATGACGCTGGCAAAGATTTCACCTCGTCCGCCACAGGCTATTTTCGAGCCTCAGAACCAGCAGCAGTCCGTTTCATTACCGTTCTTATTAATGGGAGCAGCGGGCATTTCGGCGACCAGCACACTGGGGCTTTGGACAATTAGCCAAACGGCTCACAGCGCTGCATGGCTACCCCTCAGCCGAGAAGCCGCCGCTGCCGAAATTCCTGTCCAGTCCGATGAAAATTTTTTGGCCTACTTGCAGCAGTCGCTGAAGGTGATTAGCGCTCGTGAGGATGCCAAAATCGCGCAGACAACGGCAGTGCTACCCGTAGCTCAGACCGCTACGCTGCCAACGACCGTACCCAACGTTAACGGCGCTCCTCAGCTTGGCGCTTTGCCTAACCTGCCGGGTGCAGCGGCAACCAGTGCTTCGGCCAACTCTCCGGCAAACGACATTGAGCGCGTCTTTGTCCCGGTTTATCAAAATTCTGCTCAAGCGTCCGTTCGGCCCAATATTCCACTTCCGGCTGTAGCGCTCCCCAATTTGACTCGACGGCTGACCGTTCCCGTTCCGGCTCCAGTGGCTGCTGCCGCTGCGATTCCTCCAGGAGCGTCGGCTGCGGCTACAGCACTTTACCCATTGTGCCCGTAGGCGGTGGCAGAGCGCTTTCACCGAGTCCGCAAATCGCCGTTGGCAACACCAATCAAGCCGCCACAGCGCTCACAGACATAACGCCAAATTCTGTCTATGCCCTAGTGGGAATTTTGAATTTGGGCAGTCGTTCGGCGGCTTTAATCGATATTGATGGATCTTCGCAAAGGGCTTACGTGGGCGATCACATTGGCGTATCCGGCTGGACATTAGTGTCAGTCAATGGTCAAGATGTCGTTGTTCGCCGCAATGGTGAGGTTCGAGCAATCTACATTGGCCAAAGGTTTTAATCCAAGGATTCTAATATAGAAGGCCAGTGTAGAATTTGGGTATAGAGCTTGAGTAAATTCTAAAACTCCTCAGCGAATCCCATGAGCTTATTTGACGATCTCAGCCGATTTTTAGAAACTCGGCTAGATGAATTTTTGCGCGCCAATCCGCATTTAGAACTGCGGGCCCTAGAAGATCAGCTACGCGGCCAAGAAGAAGATTCGGCCGCATTACTAGGCAATCTCAACCGCCGCGAAAAACAGCTAGAAGACAACATTCTAGAAACCGCACAAGACATTCAGCAGTGGCACGCTCGAATCGAAAAAGCAAAGGCGGCCAATCGGCAGGATCTCGTCGGCCCTGCCCAAGAGCGAGAAGCCGCCCTATTGCGTCAAGGCAATCACCTGTGGGGTCAGCTCAAGGGGGTGAAGGCTCGGATTGGGCAAACCAAAGAACTTTATCAGCAGATCAAAATCAAGCGGCAAGAGGTCAAAACCAAAATTGCCCAAGCTGCCGCGATACCTAAAGCTAGCAGCGACCGGGGCAATGACTGGGGCACATCTGGCTGGAACCAAAGCTCCTATGTTTACGCAGGCAGCTCAGCCGTTGATCCCTTAGATGAAAGCTTTCGCCGCTGGGAAGCCGAAGAAGAGCTGAATGAACTTAAACGCAAGATAAATTCTTGACCTTAAACCCCGTCCAAGTTGAAACCATGAGTTTCCCCACCGGAAAAACTACAGCTCTAGACGTGGACAAGGTTTAGATCATTTAGCATGACTGCCAATCATCAATGCTAATCCTCAGTGCCAATCGCCAGAGGTAACTGCCACGGGCTCACCGGCTACAGTCACGACATCTAAAGGCAATTGACTTAGCTGATCGGCGGTAGCACTGCCGCCATCTACCCGGTCAAACATAATCACTTGCAGGCCGGTGTCCGCTGGTTCGACGGTCATCACATAGCGATCGCCCTGCCATTTCAAATCACGAATTCGCTGATTGAGGAGCCAAGCCTCAGCACTAGCGCCCTGATTGATCGCCATCGTCGTTTCGGAACTGTAGCAATCCCACAAATCTTCTGCCACCGTCCATACGCCCGATAGATTAATCGGCTCCATCCGAGCGCTGAGTCCGTAGGTCGTAAAGCTGATCACAGCATGATCTGAAAACTGACTAGAAGCCCGCTTTAGCGAATCACTACTAGCTGCCAAAACGTAACGAGGATCGCTAGCTAACTGCCGAGACTGTTCGGCTTCGCTCGGCCGCTGCCAAGCCTCAATATCAGCGCACACGTCAAAATTCACGTCTATCGCGTTAGTTATCGCGTTAGCGACTATGTTAGCGGTCCGCGTTGAATCAACTGCCATCGTCGCAGGTTCGGGCGAAGAATTTGCGGCTAGTGCAACTTCAGCCGACTCAGCAGCAACCCCACTGCCCACTAGCAAGTGATTCGCCGACGGGCTAGGACAGCCCGACACCCAAAAAGCCCCGAACAATACGATCCCGATATGGCGATATCTTTTCACTTTTTCCCAGACCATATCCGTTGATCCTCGCACCTATTTTTTCTTATAAAAAATCATTGCCACAATAACGGGCAATCGCTTGACAATTAGACTGCAAATTACATGTTTAGATCTTTGTCTTTTCTTAAAGCCAAGATTTTTGATCAAAAAACATGTGTTAAAGAACATGAGATCAAAAGCATCCATCACAGAAGCATTTAATCACTTGAAATAACTCAACAAAGCTACTCATTACAGGGCGCTGGCTACAGCGGCAGATTAGCGCAATTTGACTTAATTAAACTAATTTTTAGCCAACCTTAAGCTAACCTTTAGTATTCAAAAATCCTGACGAAATAGCCTACTTACCCATGCTGGATTAGCCTTAATTTAGCTAACCTAAATTAGCTAAATGGGTAAGCTGCTTCAAACGAATCGAGATTGATTACAAATGTAGAGGTTAAGTAACTTAATACGGGTTTAACATTGGCGAACAAGCAGCCTATTACCCAAAGTAAGTAAAAGCAGTTGAGGACTCTTACAATCTTTCAAAGCGTCTGGACAAAACGTTCGTGCAAAGCTTTGAGCGGTATTGCCTTTGAGCGATCGCCGCTGATGAGTCGTTATCAGGAGCTAATTAGCTACCATTATGTATAAATCGGCCAGCTTGGCTAGATATACATAGGCCAGTTTGTAGAAAACGTCACAACTGTCTTTTTAGCCCTTTAAAGTTTCCGTGTATTTACGGTTATGGAAAGGTCAAAATGACTTTGCAACTCTATTAGTATTAAAAGAGCTCTATCTGTACTGATTCTAACCGATTAGCCTTTAAAGTTTTGACGAAATTATGGCCAATTTAACTGAATTAATCAATCAGGTTAGAAACAATTTCAGCAGTTGCAAATAAACTTTGCAGCCGCTGAAGGGAACTACCCCCCAAATAAAATAAATCACCTTTGCCTAACAAGTTAGCGGCTGCGCCCTGCTTGCCTCCTAAAATGATTGCAGAATCAGCGTCACTTGCAGTTCTTAGCGCCACTCTGCCGGGTAAATTTGAGCGAATTAGAGGGGTGACGACTTTGGCTTCAGGGCGCTGCGTGGCAATCACAAGATGAATGCCTGCGGCGCGAGCCATCGCGCCTAATCGCTGAATGCTTTGCTCTAAAGCTTTGGCAGTTTCTTTGTCAGCCATAAAGTCAGCGTATTCGTCAAAAATACACAGCAGACGAGGCAGGGGCTGAGTTGCTTTTTGGTTGTAGGTAAACAGATCTGAGCAGCGGCTTTTTTCAAAGCGCTGGTAGCGATTGTCCATTTCGATCACAAGTCGATCCATCAGGGCGATCGCGTCTTCTCGGGTTTTCACAATCGGTTCGTACAGCCAGCGCATAGTTTCAAATTCGGGAAAAGTCACCCGCTTGGGATCGACTAGAGCCACTTGAAAGTGAGTGGGATCGTGGCGTACTAGAAGGCTGAGGAGGAGCGATCGCAAAAACTCGCTTTTACCACTACCTGTCGTCCCACCGACTAAAAAGTGACAGGTATTGGGATCAGACAAATCCGCCTCGATCAGCTCACCTTCCAAATTCACGCCAATTGCAGCTTTGGGAGTATTCCTTTCAGGCTGCTGATAATAGCTTTGAAAGAACGCCGTTTGCCGATCAGGGCGCGGTAAGTCCACGCTGATGTAGCCCGCTTGCGGAGCCATCAACGGCGCATTGGCTAAACCCAAATGCACCCGAATATCGTCTTCAAACTTGAGAACAGCGCTCACCCGCATCCCCAGATGAGGCTTGAGCTTAACGCGCACAAACGCGGGGCCGAGCGCAGCGCCTAGGTAATCGACCCCGACATTAAACGATTGCAACAGCTCGACGAGCTGCATGGCCATCTGATCGGTCGCAGAGCCGGTTGAAACCGTCGAATCTCCACTCGAAGAAATAGCAGAAGACTGAGTAGGCGGTGCTATTTTTTTGGA
>JBGTIK010000156.1:0-20906 GCA_041745715.1 Phormidesmis sp. | reverse complement strand
GCTGGCGCGCAGGGCTCGGTATTCAGAGACGACCTCCATGATGTCAAAGCCCGATCCCATGCGTGCCACACCGTGCTGTTTCGAGGCGTGGTCGAGCTGGTCGCTCTCCTTGCTTCTAGCCCCGCCTTGACCTTGGGACTTACTCACCTGCTGCGCGGCACTCTGGCCGTTCTGCATGTCCCGCGCGGTTGCCAAAAGTATGCCCTCGGCGTCGTCGCGCAGGGCAAGCTGTGTCATCTTCTTACCGGACGAAAGGCTGCCTGCAAACCCCTCCCATTCTACGAGGATGGGCTCGATGTTCTCGAGAATAAAGTCTGCTATGTACATGGACTCTTCCTCTGAGTACATACTAATAACTAAAAGTACGATATCACGGAAATATGGCATGGCGTGCGTCGTCAAAAACCGGTCAGTTACTCTTGGGTTGTCACTGTGAGTACCTGTGGTGGCGTTGCATCGGGTGGATAGAGAAACTGAACGTTTACATCTCGCTGTTCGCCCGGTTGGAGAGACATTTTAATCAGGGGTTGGCCCTGCTCTCCTTGATTTTGTTCTAAATAGGTGTAGTAGGCGCGGGCTCGTCCATTGTCTTCTTTGTACACAAAGAGCACCGTGCCTCGGAAAAATACCCGACGCTCAGGCGTGGCTAAGAACTGAAGGGCGTTTTGAAGGCTGTCGTTCTTTAAAGGGGTTTGCACCGCAAGTGAGACTGTTTTAGCGCGATCGCTGTTGTTGGTTAGCGGCAAGGTGAGATTGTACTCGATGCCGTAGTTGCCATTAGCGCGGTAGGCAGTATCAGGATAGCGGGCAACGACAGGGGCGCTTTGGACTTGACCCGTGCCAAAGGTGTTGCGCTCTAACGTGCTGAGGGCGTAGGAAAATTGTTCTCCGGGATTAGGAATTTTGAGCTGATTGCTGTTGTTATCCGCTAAAGTCGCTTTCCACTGTGAGCCCATCGCAACGCCAGCAACGCGGCCATAGCGGAAGGGATTATCGCCACTGCCCGGTTGACTCGGTAGTCCGTCGCGTGGGGTCGATAGTTGACCTTTAAAGAGCACCTGCATCCATTGCTCTAAGGTGGGCACTCGCTCTTGGCCGTTGGTTTGAGGGGCGTGCATGGCTAAGCTAGCAACATAGACAGGATCGCTGCTCTGCATTCGCAGCAAGGTAGAGCGACCGTTGAGCCTGCGACCTTCGCCTGAGCTAGCGCGAGTCGGTGCGGGCAAAATTTCGCTGCCCGGTGCGAGGGTGCCATCGGTAGCGACGCTGAGGCGGCGAAGGGGAATGGGGGCATTGAGCAAGAGGTGACTTGCTTTCGCTGGAATGGTGATTTGGCTGGGGAGAAAGGCTTGGCGGCGATCGCGCAGCACATCATTCATCACCCGACTTCCTGGCCCCGAAAAGTTGGTGCTATATAGATTAGAAGTTCCCGAAGCAATCTGATTCCAGGCTGATTCTTGACTGATGTAAGAAGCGCCCTCGCGAATGGTGAGGGTGACTGGGCGATCGCCCGGATTGTGAACAACAATTGCCTCATATACGGTGCGAGTGTCCGTATCATCTTGGCCGCGCGCCACATGGTGAGAGAAAATGTCAAAGCGACCGTTAAAACTGTAGTTGAGATGGGCGCTAGGGCTGCTTTTGCCGCTGCCGGGAAAGGTAGAGAGCAAAATGCCGTCAGATTCAATGATCTCTGGGCTGTTGCTGTTAAAGACCGGCACATTGTCTAAGCCGCCGGGCAAGGGTCTTACCTGCTGGGGCATAGTGATGACGTTACCGGTTGCCTGCGCCAGAATTTGGGCGGGCATTTGGCTGAGCGTTTGACTAAGGGTTCGGCTGAGGGTTGGACTAGGTATTTGAGTTTCTGTCGCGATCTCTTGAGGTTCTGCTGAAAAGCTGTTGGCTGGAATGACGGCTGGTGTAGAAGGCGCGACTGCATAAGCCAAAGAAAGCACAGAAAGTAGCGAGAACATCAATGTCAAAACCTGCTAAAAACCCAACAAAATCCATCGCTACCCAGCCTTAATAAGACCAGTTTTAACAGCGACAGGAAAAACGAATGAGTCAGACAATATCACCGCAGGCAGACGGCTGGCAATCGACAGTGGACAGTTTAGCTCACAAATAAAGGCCCCAAATAAAGGCCCAAATCTCAAGGTCTAGATCGCTGAATGCCGCTGATATTGCCAGCAATGACTGATCGCGCTAAGGCGATCGCGGCTTCTCCCTGAGCCGGTAGCATTCCATCTAGCAATAGCATTGCCAGCCCATGAACCAAGGCCCAAGGCCCCAATGCTAGTTCGCGAGGATTGCCTGCTTTGATCACGCCTGCGCTCTGTCCTGTTGAAATTACCTCCACGAGCGTCTGAAAAGTGCCGGTAGCGGCTGTTTGTAGACTGCTAGGGGAATGGCTCGATTCGGTTTGGCTCGATTCGGTTTGACCCAATTTATTTTGATCCGATTTATGTTGACTGGGCTCAATCTCACAATAGTTAAACATCACCCGAAAATGAATTGGATGCTCCAGCGCGTAGCGGATGTAGGCTTCACCGGTAGCCTGCAAGCTCTCAATCGGCTCGGCTTTAGCGGTGACGACAGCCGCTTTGAGGCAGCGACCAAACTCGACAAAACCTTCCTCTGCAACGGCAGCCAGCAGATCGGCTTTATCTTCAAAATGGCGATAGGGCGCTGTATGCGAAACTCCGGCCTGCCGCGCCACTTCCCGCAGCGACAGGCTTTTAGCAGGTTTATCTTTGAGGATAACCAGCGCTGCTGCAATCAGGGCCTCTCGCAAATCGCCATGATGATAGGGGTTCTTCTTTGCCATTGCTCTTGAACTGAATCCCTTACAGGTTAAAGCATTCTGCGTCAGTCAATAGCGGGTATCCCAAAGCAAGTTGACATCGTAAACATTTCTGCGCTAGGCTTTTGCCATCAGTTAAGTTGACAACGTAAACATTTGGGCAAAATTGCTTAGGAGAACTCAATGAACGGTGCCTTTAAAGGTCGCTACACAGCGAATAGGTCAGAGCCTTTTGTGGTGTTTTTGATTGGAATGCGGGTAAACCAGTTTCGCGCGGTAAAAAAGTGGCTGGCGGTGGTGCAAGCGATGGGGCCAATGATGCAGAGCCTTGCTCAAGATCCCGAAAAAGGCTTGCTCGGATCAGAGATGTTTTTTCGAGCTTGGCCATTGGAAACCTGCATGGTTTCCTACTGGCGCTCTTTCGAGGATTTAACTCATTTTGCCCGCAATGAGAACGATTCGCACTGGCCCGCTTGGCAGCAGTTTATGCGCGATGTCGGTGCAGATGGCAGTGTCGGCATCTGGCACGAAACCTACCGAGTCGCTGCGGCTGACTATGAGTGCATTTATAGCAACATGCCTGCCTTTGGCCTAGCGGCTGCGACCACACATGTCCCAATTTCCGAAAAAACACGCATGGCTAAGGCTCGAATGGGGATAACGCCTTAAAGAGGGTTGTTTTTACACAGACGCTTTGATGCCGAAGTCCAGTTTATTTTCAGAAGAGAGAATTATATTTACCTATTCCAAGCACCGATCTGCATGGCACCACTCGCCTCGAAAATAGCAGTTTAATCACGTCGCGGCAAAATGGCCCTGCCGCCTGAGTGGAATTTGCCGGATGAGGCGACGCTAGCGCATCCTTTTTTCTGGTCAGCCTTTACGATGGTGGGCAATCCCTGGTAATTCTTTTTTGCTTCACCTATGCGAGATTTTCATGTTCCCGGTCGTTCCCCTGCTTACGGCCTTCACGGTATGGCCGCAACGTCTCACTCGCTCGCGACGCTGACGGCTATTGATATGCTGCGCGCTGGCGGGAATGCGGTAGATGCAGTGATCGCGGCCTCAGCCGTCTTATGCGTCGTAGAGCCCCAATCCACCGGCATTGGCGGTGATTGTTTTGTGCTGTATGCGCCTGCCAATCAGTCCGGCAAAGTGATTGCCCTAAACGGCTCAGGAAAATCGCCTGGGGCTGCAAAGCTTAGTTGGTTTCTAGAGCAAGGGATGAAGCAAATCTCGCTGCAAAGCCCTCACTCGGTGACAGTGCCGGGGGCGGTTGATGCATGGTGTCAGCTCCACAAAGACTATGGCAAAAAAGACTTTGCAGATCTGTTAGCGCCTGCGATTCGTTTGGCCACTGAAGGCTATACGGTACATCCGCGTGTGGCCCATGACTGGGCTCAGCTCACGAAAAAGCTCAGAGCGACTGAAAATGCTGCGCGAATGCTGTTGGTTAATGGTGATGCGCCGAGAGCGGGCGATCGCCACCATCAGCTTGAATTAGGCCGCACGCTGCAAGTCATTGCTAAGCAAGGCCGAGACGGCTTTTACACCGGCCCAGTTGCTGACGATATGGTCAGCTATCTTCAATCTTTGGGCGGGCTGCATACGCTAGCAGATTTTGCCGCGCCGCAAGCGGAGTATGTAACGCCAATTTCAACGCAGTACCGGGGCTATGAGGTGGTGGAGTGTCCGCCCAATGGTCAGGGTTTGACGGCGCTGATAATGTTGAATATTCTCTCAGGCTTTGATCTAACAGATTTCGCGCCGATGAGTGCGCAGCGGCTGCATTTGGAATGTGAGGCGGCGCGGTTGGCTTATGGGGTGCGCGATCGCTACATCGCCGATCCTGACCAAGCCGACATTCCGGTAGAAACATTGCTAAGTGAAGACTACACCGCTCATTTGCGAGCCAAAATAAGTCTAAATAAAACCATGCCGCCGCTAGCAGATTCAGATTTCCCAACGCATCCAGATACTGTATATCTCTGTGTTGTCGATGCTGATGGCAATGCTGTGAGCTTTATTAATTCTGTTTTTCATGGCTTTGGCAGCGGTTTGGTCAGCCCAAAAACCGGCGTTGTGCTGCAAAATCGAGGGGCGGGTTTTACCTTAGGAAAAGGACATCGGAATGCTATAGCGCCTGACAAACGCCCCCTGCACACCATTATTCCTGGAATGCTGATGAAAGCAGGTCGAGCGGTCATGCCGTTTGGCGTCATGGGCGGCCAATATCAGCCTACGGGCCATGCTCACTTTCTCACCAATCTATTGGATTACCGGATGGACGTGCAGGCGGCGCTAGATTTTCCGAGAGTGTTTCATGATGGCAAAATCTGCCAAGTCGAGCGCGGGGTGCCTACTCAAGTGAGAGATGAGCTGATAGCGATGGGTCATAAAGTCGTGCCTGCTGCACTGCCTCACGGCGGCGGGCAAGCCATCTGGATCGCTGAAAAGGGCGGTCTGGTCGGCGGTTCAGACGCCCGTAAAGATGGCTGCGCTCTAGGCTACGAGTAGCCAAATTTGCGAGATTAGCGCTGTCGATTTTGAGTATTTTCGCTGTTGCTAGGTTTATGTGATTTACACGTTTTTCACCACCAAAGCACTACTAAAAATCACCATTAAAAAAATCACTATTAAAGTAGTGGAGCAAGATACTCTCGATCAGCTTCTTACAAATCCAACGCATCAATGCCTTTCTGACTGTAGTGAATGCGCAGCTTAAGGCCTAGGGTGATTTGCTTCATTACCCAATACAGGACGCTCAAAATTATAAAAGTCACGAAGACGACAGCGGCAGGGCGTTTGCTGGTCAGAGCGTTGAGGGTGATAGTGAGAACGTTAGTCGGATCGGTGGCAACGTCCCAGCTATTGAGCCGTACAAATCGGCCTAGATAAATGCCGATGGCGCTAAGGGCGTGAATCAATAGCTCCGTGGGTAAAATCAGGCGCTCGTTGCCCTTTTGCTTAAGATAATAGGCTTGGTTGAGCAGGGCGATGACGTAGGCTTCAAAGCCGAGCAGAATGGCTAGTGTGTGCAGCGGAATAAACACTAATGCTATCGCCCACACGCGAATCGTGCCTGAGCTAGTAGCTCGAATGAGATGAATAATATCCGTCAGCACGTAAGGCGCATTCGGCAAAAAGGCAATAAAGCTGACGAGCCCTAACCACCACAGCACCGTGCGGCGACTTTTTTCGCGCTTGAATAAAAAAATGCTCATGCCAACAGAAATTAGGCATAAGGCCACCAACCACAGGAGTTTGAGTTGAGCAGTGCGATCGCCCATAACCAGCGCTTCTGTAAACTGCATTTGCGATCTCATCACACGCGGCAGTCTCGGCCATAGCCCCATCACTCCAATTGCTGCTGTCACGCCCAGCGCAATCCCGATTTTCGCTTTCGAGAGGCGCTCACGCCGAAACAGCAAAAAGCTCAAAAACAAAGGTACTGCTGCTAGGAATAGATTCCACAGAATCCAGCCGCTGTAAACATTGGCAAAAGCAGCGGCAAGATCGTTTAAAACTGAATGCAAAAACATAGAAAGGCGTTATTGGTATCGCCGTAGGCGGTTATTTTCACCTACCCTAACTCGAAGCTTGCCCACTGTATGCTGAGATAGGCAGCTTATCGACTCTTTCATACTCTTTTCAGACGTAGCATCGCCCATACGCTCACGAGGTGCATCAAAACTTGATATGGATCAACTGAAATTTTCGCTTGGCCCCTATGAACTGTTTTGCTCATTTTGGGCGGGATGCCTTTGCTATTAGTGTTCTGCTTGCTTTACAATCCTGTCAGCAGCGTTCAGGAGCTGGTGCCGATTATGCAAAAGAATTCATCGATTGCGATCGCACTTGGCCTTCTATTTACTAGCTACATCTTAGGCGGTACCGTACAGGGCGTTACCTGGAGGTACTTTAAGCTGCTCTGCACCCTGCTGAACAAAGATTACCGCTACTTTGGTAATCTCATTCACGAAAAAGACAGCTGGCTGCGACAGCAAGGCGCTCAAATAGACAAGACCTCGCTTGATTTCGATGAACGGCTAGTGCTGCGGCTGCAAGAAAAAATCGGTGTCCCCCAAGACAATAAATTCATCGAATCTAGAATCGCCGCCTACTTAAGAGAGCACAATCGGCAAGCTAGCCTCAGTGCGGCAGAGTTATATTTAGCCAATCACATCATGTATCGAAGCTGGTCGTTTGGATTTTGTTGGCTCAGCGTCGTTTTATTGATCAACCTATTTCGCACACCAACACATTCGTTTGAGCAATGGATATTGCCCCTGCTGTCGCTCGGCTTTGCTTACTTGACCTTTTTTAGAGCGTTTCGCTTCAAGCGTTGGAATAACCGCGAACTTCTACTCGGATTTTATTTTGCGGCTGAAAATGAGCAAATTTAAAATTAACGGGGTTATCTCTGAGGCGAAAAGTACAGCATTTTACAAGGCAAGTCTCAGTAACCCACTATATTAACGATTACTGCACTATTAAGTTCGTCACATGTCTAGCCTCCAACGCCGACCTCAAGGCCAACTTAAAACTGCGGTTCCAGTTCTGCCTTTCAAGCCGCTGCTGCACATTTTAGATCAAGGTGAAATGCCCGGTGACATGGTGAAAAAGCCTAAGCAAATCGCGCTGCGGGGCCAAACCGATGTCTACATCACCAGAGCCGAAATTGAACTCAAAAAAGCCATGCAGTCTCTGGCTTTTGTCACCCAATCAGAAATAAATTCTATTTACACGCTCACGGCGCTGGCATTGCCGCCATCCGTTGCGCCCCTGTTTTGGACAATCAATGCCCTCCTGCAAGAAAAGTATCCAAGGCCCAATGACAATAGCCTAATTCAGCACCGCAACCACGACGCTCGGCTGCCCTTTCAGCAACTAGCTAAGCTTAATTTGTTGCCTTGGTCGGCGCAGTTAGTCGAATACCTTAGGCCCGACGAGCTGCCGGACGATCTGCTATTTCCGCTAGGCCATCCGATAGTGGGCCGTACCTATCGCCGACACCCCTTTAAATCTCGGCGTAATCACTACTATCCGGTCACAGATTATTTTTCAATGCTGTTTAAAGAGCGAGAGCAGGCGTTGCTGCGGGTGCTGACTCAGCTAGGGGCTACCAAAGTTATCATGACCCCCATTCCGGTAACAGGCGATCTTGACTGCCAAGCGTCCTTGGCGGCTCAGCTTCATCAAACCGTGTTTAGCTATCCGCCTCGGATGGGGGCACTGCCTGATCAGCTCGATTTTCAGCAGCATCCTTGGCTAGCGGGTGAGCCGACTTGGGGCGCGATCGCTCAGCAACGACTCACCAGCGGCGCACTCTTCGCTCAGTTTGAATTCAATATGGATGTGATGGGTTTGCTCAAATCCCAAATCAAAAGAATTTCGCAGCTTGTACCCGGCCTAGATTCGATGAGATTGCCTGATAACTATAGCGATCTCATGCTGAGCGAGATCCTCAAAACAAGGCAGGTAAAAGTCGAGTTTTGTGAAATGTCAGTTGCTAAAGAACGCTTACCTTAACAAGAGTAGTTGCTAATGCCTAAACCTAAGCCCCAACTCTCATTGCGAGAATTGGGGCGAAGATCAAGGTTTTTAGGTATTTAGCCGTCAGGTGTTACTTGACTGCACTGACAACTTTGTCTTTTTGGACGCCTGCTTCGGCGCTATCGGCTTCGGAAGGTGGCACGACTTGCCAAAACTTCGGCAAGTAGCTGTCCCAATCGGCCAAAATGGTTTTGGCTTTGGGGCTGCTGGTGCGATCTGTATGAGCTTCAATCAAGCCTTTGAGCTGCTGGGCTCCGGCTTCAGTGAGCACTCGTTGTACTTGCACAATCTCAGGATTCACCCGCGTTTGAAAATCACCTGCTTCATCGAGGAAGTAGCCGAGTCCACCGGTCATGCCCGCCCCGACGTTGCGACCCACGCCGCCTAAGACAACCACAACGCCACCAGTCATATATTCACAGCAGTGATCGCCTGCGCCTTCAAGCACAGCGATGCCTTTCGAGTTGCGCACGGCAAAGCGCTCACCGGCAATGCCGTTGACGTAAACGGTGCCGCCGCTAGCTCCATACAGGCAGGTGTTGCCGACAATGACGTTTTTAGACGCTTCATAGGTGACGTTTTCAAAGGGTTTGATCACAATTTCACCGCCGTTCATGCCTTTGCCTACGTAGTCGTTGGCTTCGCCGATGAGGGTGAGGTTCATACCCTGTAGATTAAAGGCTCCAAAGCTTTGACCAATGCTGCCTTTAAAGGTGAAGTTGAGCTGACCGCCGAAGCCGTCGTTGCCGTATTTCTGCGCTATAGCGCCCGCAACCCTCGCGCCTACGGTACGATCTGTGTTTACCACGTTCCAGGTTTTAGTCGCCGTAGTGTGCTGCGCTATAGCCGCTATTACATCTGCATCGGCCAATATGTCATCGTCTAGCACTGGCCCATTACTGTGTACGTCGCCGTGTTTCAGCCAAGTGCGATCGCTCTTCACATCCGGCAGCTTCACCAGCGCTGAGAGATCCAGCGCTTTCGTTTTGGTGAGTGACACATCATTGCGCGCCATCAGCAAATCCGCTCGGCCCACAATGTCATTTAAAGAGCGGTAGCCCAGCTTAGCCAGCAAAGAGCGTACTTCTTCCGTAATAAAGTAAAAGAAGTTGACAACATTGCCCGGTGTGCCGGAAAAGCGCTTGCGCAGCGTTTCTTGCTGAGTGGCGACGCCCACCGGGCACTGATTGGTGTGGCACACGCGGGCCATAATGCAGCCTTCGGCAATCATGGCAATCGAGCCGAAGCCGTATTCTTCTGCGCCCATGAGTGCGCCCATGATCACATCCCAGCCGGTTTTGAGGCCGCCGTCTACTCGCAGGGTGACGCGATCGCGCAGCTGATTTTCCATCAAAGATCGATGCACCTCAGTCAGGCCCAGTTCCCAAGGCAAACCCGCGTGCTTAATCGAGCTGAGCGGGGAAGCGCCCGTGCCGCCATCATGCCCCGAAATTTGAATCACATCGGCATTGGCTTTAGCAACACCTGCGGCAATGGTGCCAATGCCAACTTCGGCGACAAGCTTCACCGAAACGCCCGCTTTGGGATTGATCTGATGCAGATCAAAAATGAGCTGAGATAAATCCTCAATCGAATAAATATCATGGTGCGGCGGCGGCGAAATCAGCGTCACTCCCGGCTTGGACTTGCGCAAAGAAGCAATATATTCGCTGACCTTTGGTCCCGGTAGCTGTCCGCCTTCTCCCGGCTTCGCGCCCTGAGCCATTTTGATTTCAATTTGCTTCGCGCTCATCAAATACTCAGGCGTGACTCCAAAGCGACCGGAGGCCACCTGCTTAATCGCGGAAGACGCGGTATCTCCGTTTTGCAAGCCTTTTAAGTGCGGTAGCGTGGGCGAAAATCCTTCACTGTCTACATCATCCAAGATCTCGAAGCGCACAGCATCTTCACCGCCCTCACCTGAGTTAGATTTGCCGCCAATGCGGTTCATCGCAATGGCCAAGGTTTCGTGGGCTTCTCTAGAGAGTGATCCGAGCGACATGCCGCCTGTGCAAAAGCGCTGCATAATCGATTCGACAGATTCTACTTCGGTGAGATCGATAGAGGCGCGATCGCTTTCAAAATCCAACAGATCTCGCAGCGCCGCAATCGGTCTGCCCTTAAGCTGCTGACGATACAGCTCATAGTGGTCATACTGCCTGGTTTTGACGGCTTTGTGCAGCAGCTTAGTCATCGCCGGATTGTTCATGTGGTATTCACCCGATGGCCGCGACTGCACGAAGCCCATATTTTCTAGGCGCTTGCGGGTCAATTCAGGAAAAGCTTTTTCATGAAAAGACATTGTTTCCTGGGCGAGTTCATCAATGCTTAGGCCGCCGAGTCTCGACACGCTGCCTTTAAATGCCAAGGCTTTGAGATCTGCGCCAATGCCGATTGCTTCAAAAATCTGAGCGCCCCGATAGCTGCTCAACAGAGAAATGCCCATTTTGGACAAAATCTTCAGCAAGCCATTGTCCACCGCTTTCCGGTAGTTGCTCTGTGCGCCATTGAGCGTTGAAACCGGCAGCTTTCCCGATTCCATTTGCTTTTGAGTTTTACTATCGGCCCACCAGTGCCGCACGCTTTCTAGGGTTAAATAGGGGCAAATCGCGGTCGCGCCGTAGCCGAGCAGACAGGCGTAGTGATGAGTGCTCCAGCACTGTGCGGTATCAATAATGATAGAAGTCCGCATCCGCAAGCCGTGATCAATCAAATAGTGATGGAGCGCGCCGACGGCGACTAAAGGCGGAATGTAGGTTTGATTGTCAGATAGGGTGGTGAGATTGCCAGAGGCGTCTAGGCGATCGCTCAAAATCAGAATTTGGCTCCCGGCTTTCACCGCTTCAGCCGCCTTTTCACACAGCGCTTTGACCGCCAGCTCCAGCCCCTTGGGGCCAGCATTTACCGCATACAGCGTCGAAAGATTAGACGTGGGAAAATCCGACTCGCGAATCATTTCCATCTCGGTGTCATTGAGCACCGGCGACTCTAACTTCATCAGTCGGGCCTGCTCAGGATGCTCCTCGAGCAAATTACCCTGCGCCCCTAGCTGCGTCGAAAGCGACATCACCAGCCGTTCTCTAAGCGGATCAATCGGTGGGTTCGTGACTTGGGCAAAGCGCTGCTTAAAGTAGTCGTACAGCAGATGAGGCTTTTCGGATAGCACGGCTAAGGGGGTGTCATTGCCCATGCAAAACGTCGGCTCTTTGCCCTGTGCGGCCATATCTTCAATGATCATGTCCACATCTTCAGCGGTGTAGCCAAAGGCGGTTTGCTGGGTCAGCAGCGTTTGCGTTTCTAGCCAAGTTTCTTCGCTAAAAAGCTGCGGGGCGATCTCTACTCGGCGCTCCGCTAGCCACTGACCATAGGGCTGAGCTTTTGCGATCCGCTGCTTGATCTCCCAATTTTTTAAAATTTCGTGCCCTTCTTCAAAGTCTACGGCCAGCATTTGACCGGGGCCTAGCCTGCCTTTTTCCACAATGTCCTCAGCCGGAATATTCACCACCCCCGCTTCAGAAGACACAATCACGTAGCCCGCTTTGGTAATCACGTAGCGAGCCGGACGTAAGCCGTTACGATCCAGCGTTGCGCCCACCTGCTTACCATCACAAAAGACGATTAAAGCAGGGCCATCCCAAGGCTCTTGAATGCTGCTGTAATACTCGTAGTAGTCAATGATTTCGGGGTAGTTGGCCAGTTCTGGCTGATTGTGATAAGCCTCCGGCACCATCATGGTCAGCGCTTGGGCGGGCGATCTACCTGTGCGCACCAGCAGCTCCATGACGTTATCTAGGTTTGCCGAATCGCTATTGTCGGCATTCACGACCGGCTTGAGCAAATCCAGATCATCTCCCCAGATAGGATGCTTCAAGTTCGCCTGGCGTGCAGTCATCCAGTTGATGTTGCCAATCAGGGTATTGATTTCACCGTTGTGGCCCAGCAGTCGCATCGGGTGCGCCAATGGCCACTTGGGCAATGTGTTGGTGCTGAAGCGGCGATGGTAGATAGCAAAGGCACTTTCATAGGCCGGATTCTGTAAATCTTGGTAAAACTGTCCGAGTACGGCTGATCGCACCATGCCCTTGTATACAATAGTGCGGGCTGAGAACGAGCAGGTGTAAGCGTCAGCTAAGGGCGCTAATTCCTCGGAAGTTTGCATCATCTGAGTTATTTGCTGCTCAAATCGACGGCGAGCGAGAAAGAGCGATCGCTCCAATTCATCTCCCGTTAATGTCTCTGATGTAACCAGCGCCTGAGCAATCTGCGGCTGAAACTTTCTTGCTAATGGCCCCAGCGTCTCAGGTGCAACCGGCACCATGCGCCAGCCTAAAAAGCTCAAATCAGTCGCTTTTACTGCTTGCTCAAACTGCGCCTTTGCCAGCTCACAAAACTCCTCAGCCTGCGGCAAAAACACCATTGCCACCGCCGTTCTGACAAGTGACAGATCACCGATACCCGCTTCATTGGCCCAAGTTTGCAGCAGCTTCCAAGGAATCGCTGTCATAATCCCTGCCCCGTCGCCAGAGTCTTGATCGGCGCAACAGCCGCCTCGATGCTCCATGCAGTTCAGCGCTGTGAGCGTATCTGTTACAAGCTGATGACTAGCGCGTCCTTGCTGGTCAGCAATAAAGCCGACTCCGCAGGCGTCTCGCTCTTCGACTAGCCAGCTAGGCCCCAAGGGCTCCAATACATCTGTTTGAAAAGTGGTTGGGTTGAGAGTCACGCTTGAGTCACCTAGATGAAAAAGACCAGTGAAAATTTGAAATTAAAGACTAAAAAATTTGGGACATGCTCTATTTATTAGAGATCCCCTCCAGATTTTTGGCGACTGGAGCATAGCTTAGTTAGTAGGTATCCGAAAACGTCGCCGTATTGATGTTGTCTTTTGAACTCTGAAATATATAGAGATTATAGAGAAATATTAAGGGATATTAAAGTATCACCTGATCCTTTTTGCCGTGCAATGGGCGGGTATCAATTTTTTCTGCTGAGACGCAATCATTCCGTAATCGCCACAGTTCACCCGACATTCCGCACTTCCAATTGGCACATTGGGTATTTAAATTGGCACATTGGGTATTTAAACGAAGCAATAAGAATCACAGCCATTTTTTCTAGCATGGTTCTCAATAGTTAACCTTAATTGAGAATTTTCATGACTTAGTTCATTTGAACTGCTAAGCCATGAAAGTCTTTCCAAAACAGGGCTCTATCATTAATACCTGAGTGTGACACTTCAAAGGGCGGAATGTGGGTTCACTCATCCAACCGTCAGTTCATCCTTGAGATCATTCCTTTCAGCCAATCGAATCACTGGCAGAACCTAGCGTCATTTTTTGCACTCAGTTCTATAAAATCCGTCTATGTTCCGTCTATGTAAAGTCTGTACCCAAGCGTTTTCGTAACTTTCTTAGAAGATTCGTGGGCATTGCAAGCGTTTTGAGTAACGCTATAAACCGGCATCTACGAATAGACATCAAACCATTCTTCGACTAACAAACCTGGATGGCTGGAGTTCGCCTCAGCGTCTCCTTTAAGTTTTTTCTCTTTAATCAAAATTCTCAGCAAAAATCCTGAATCATTGGCTATCCCTTCACAGAACGCTATGAAATCGTCATCTCGCTATCGGCAAGTTGCGCTTAACCGGGCTCCGCGCCGAAAATCTGATGCTAGATCGGGCGCTAAATTGGCTCAATACGCTCAGAATTTAGTGAGTCGGCTGATGTGTCGTCGGTTCATGGGTCAAGTTGTCTCACTGAGTCTTCTAACTGCCCTAGGCTGGGCAATTGTCAACTCGGTGGGGCTTCAGCCTGCGATTGTCACCGGCCCGCCATCGGATGATTTACTATCGGCGTCGGTGCGCTCTGAAACGATATTGCCTACCCTCAACGTGCCGGACATTGCCTTTCAGCTTCAGCCTTTTTCTCCGATTGCCCAAGCCAATGACGCTACTCAGCTCTCAGGCAACCGCATTCAGATCAATGGCAATGCCTTGCCCGGTTTGTGGCAGCAAAAAAACGGTCGAATCGGTGTCTCTACCACGGCGCTCACTAACTTAACCGGCCTAGAGTTGCTCAGCGCGACTAATCCGGCCCAGCAGCCCGTCCGCTGGTTTGCCTCCACTCAAGATGACACTATTACCCTACCGGCTTGGTGGGATGCAACGGATCGCTACTTAGATGTTTCTGATCTCGTTCAGCGGGCCAATTGGCGCATTCAAACGGCTGGTACAACTTTACAGATCATGTTGCCTCCCATTCAGGTGAATGGCATTCGTCAGGGTAAGCAAACGTGGGGCGATCGCATCGTCATCGATCTCACTGGCCCTGCCGCTTGGCAAACCGAAGCTACTGATAGCTACACCATTACCGTCACCGGAACCATTACCCGGCAAATGGTGGCGGCTTTTCGAGCTATTCCTGCCAACCTCATCACTCAGCTTGACGTCGCCCCGCTCGGCGGCAACACCCTTCTCAAAATCAAAACCAAAGAAGGCGCTAGCCCGCAAATCTGGTCTACCGGTGGCCCCAATCGAATCGTCATTGATATTCGTCAAGATGCCATGGTCGAAAAAGATATCGCCTGGGCACCGGGCTTACGCTGGCGGCAACAGTACGTCTCTGTGGGCTCCAGCCGGTTTCCGGTGTATATGTTCATCACTCGGCCTAATCCCACCACGCTGGCGCTTAGACCCATTCAGGCCAATCCCGGCAGTGCGATTGGGGCTGAGCCCATTATCACCCAGGCCCAGCGGCAGCGGGCAACTGGCGCAGTCAATGCGGGCTTTTTTAACCGCAACAACCAGCTCCCGCTAGGCGCAGTTCGCAGCGGTGGGCAGTGGATTTCTGGCCCTATTCTCGGACGGGGGGCAATGGCCTGGAACGACCAAGGCGATTTGATCATGGATCGCTTTGCCCTTTCAGAATCAGTCACAGCTTCATCGGGGCAAGCTTTCACTGTGCTGTCAGTGAATAGCGGCTATGTGCAAGCAGGCATCGCCCGCTACACCTCCGGCTGGGGTGCTAGCTATAGCCCAATTGTCGATAACGAAATTGTGGTCACCGTGCGCAATGATGCCGTTGTTAGCCAGCAGGCAATGGGCAAGGCAGGTAGCGGCTCAGTGCCCATTCCAGTCGATGGATATTTACTGACACTGCGCAGTAACAGCGGCGCAGCGAGTAATTTTGCGCCCGGTTCAATTGTCAATCTTTCCAGTCAAAGCCAGCCAGCCAGCTTCGATCAGTATCCAAATGTGATGGGGGGCGGCCCCTTGTTAGTCCGCGATAATCGGATCGTGCTGAACGCCCAGCTAGAAGGCTTTAGCACGAACTTTATTCAGGGCGCTGCGCCTCGTACCGCCGTAGGTAAAATGGCTGATAGCACTTGGATTATTGCCACGATGCATGATCGCGCTGGGGGACGCGGCCCTACGTTGGCCGAAACAGCCCAAATCATGCAGCAGCTCGGTGCCGTTGACGCACTCAATTTAGATGGTGGCAGCTCCTCTAGCTTTTACCTCGGTGGACAATTGATCAACCGCTCACCGCGCACAGTTGCTCGCGTGAACAATGGCCTTGGGCTTTTTGTACTAGGTCAATAAAATCAGGTAATTGGTTCAAGTTAGTTCAATTAGTCAGTTAGGAACGCAACTAAATCAGTCATTGTTTCGATTCGGGAACAGTATCATTGTGATTGAAGAGTTAAGCTAGCGGTGTTTTCCATCGGCTTGTATAACTTTCAATTTACCTGTGCTTCAACCTTGATTCATTTCAATGAAGACTTCATAGGGAACGTCACTGATTCACTCTCGTCCTACCAATACTAAGTGCATATTGAGAAAGCACCTTGCTTAGGATTGTTCAGAATTTATATATCCATTAGTAGCGGAAGTCATTAGTACAATGGTTCAAACTCAAGAAAGGGCTCACATCACAGATCTTAAAGATTCCAGTAGCTTTGAAGGGGTAGCGGCGACCGAGCTGCGGCCTTGGGGATCGTTCACCGTACTAGAAGCCGGACTTGGTTACAAAATTAAGCGCATTGAGGTCAAGTCCGGTCATCGCCTCAGCCTGCAAATGCACCACCATCGGAGTGAGCATTGGATTGTGGTTTCGGGTACCGCTAAAGTCACCTGTGGTGATGCTGAAATTATGCTGTGCACCAACCAGTCTACCTATGTTCCGCCCTGTACTACTCACCGGCTGGAGAACTCAGGCGTGATTCCGCTGATTCTTATTGAAGTGCAAAACGGTGAATATTTGGGAGAAGACGATATTGTTCGTTTCCAAGATGACTATGCCCGTCACGATCCAAAATCTTAGACTCGCTTGTCGAAACTAGCTTGTATGATTAAGGGCGCTAGTCATAGCGTCCTTTTTTGTCCTTAGTGTTTGTCAGGAATTTTGTCAGGGTCATGATTCAACTCACGGCTGCGGCCTACCAAGAAATTAATCGCTTGCGCTTGCGGCAGCAACGGCCCGATGCAATTTGTCGGTTAGATTTGCAGCCGAGTAGCTGCGCGCAGTGGTCTTATGTGCTGACCTTGACGCAAGCCGTAGCAGAGGATGATGAGGTCTATAAGTTTGAGGGCTCTGAGGTTGAGGGCCATAAGTTTGAAGGGTTGCGGTTGGTGGTGCAGCGCGATCGCCTCACCTACATCCGCAACCTCAACATAGATTTTTCTGAAAACCTTACAGGCGGCTCTTTCCGATTCGACAACCCGCTAGCGACCGAAAGCTGTCGCTGTGGATATGCGTTTGCCATAGCCCCGTAAAAGCCCGTTAAAAAACCGAATCTTCACCTTGAACCCTCTCCAGTTCTGACCCCCCAAATGTAGTTTAAGGTTAATAATTTTCATATTTACGGTTTAAAATTTGACAAGATAAAAATTAAGTTGGTACTATCGGATCTCATGAAAAATTATTTTGCGGATTAATTGACCGCCGCCTTATGCCAACGATTCAACAGCTCATCAGTACCGAGCGCACAAAACTAACCAAAAAAACCAAATCTCCCGCGCTTAAAAGCTGCCCTCAGCGTCGTGGCGTCTGCACCCGCGTGTACACCACCACGCCCAAGAAACCCAACTCTGCTCTTAGAAAAGTTGCTAGGGTTCGTTTGACCTCTGGCTTTGAAGTCACTGCATACATCCCTGGCATTGGCCATAACTTACAAGAGCACTCGGTCGTAATGATCAGAGGCGGTCGAGTCAAAGATCTTCCGGGTGTGCGCTATCACATCATTCGCGGCACCTTAGACACCGCAGGTGTCAAAGATCGTCGTCAGGGCCGCTCCAAGTACGGTGCCAAGAGACCTAAGGGCTAAAGCTCTCTACTAAGATCGTACCAAGATTGATCCCTCCAAGATTGTCTTGCTAAGATTTTCTGCTGAAGCATGGATGGCTTAGGTGCAGTTTTAACTGAGCTTTGAAGCGAGATGAGTAATGCTGAGACTCTCTTGCTGAGCGCTTTGTTAGGTTGCGTTGCGTTCTGCGCCACAGACATCTGTTTTTCACAAGCAGTGTAGATATTTTGACTGAACTCTTTTGACCCAACTATCGACTTTTATTTTCATCATCCTTACTTCACATCATCTAAATCTAAGGGCTAAAATCTCATGTCTCGCCGTTCTGCCGCACAAAAACGCACCGTTCCTCCAGACTCTGTTTATAACAGCCGTCTAGTCAGCATGATGTCTCGCCGTATTATGCTCAGCGGTAAAAAATCCGTTGCTAACAAAATTCTCTATGGCGCTTTTAAAGTGATTGAAGAGCGTACGGGTGGCGACCCGCTAGAAGTCTTTGAGAAAGCCGTTCGCAATACAACCCCTTTAGTCGAAGTCAAAGCTCGTCGAGTGGGGGGCGCAACCTACCAAGTCCCCATGGAAGTGCGCTCTGAGCGAGGCACGGCGCTATCGTTGCGTTGGATCACCCAGTTTTCACGCTCTCGTGGCGGTCGGACGATGGCGATGAAGTTGGCTAATGAACTGATTGATGCTTCTAACGAAACGGGTGGAGCAGTTCGCAAGCGCGAAGAAACTCACCGAATGGCCGAGGCGAACAAGGCATTTGCTCACTATCGTTATTAAGGATGTTATTAAGCTGCTAACGGCTCATCGGATGTCCTGTTGCTAGCAGCTTAATACAATAGCCAATACTCAGTAGCTGCTAGTAGCTGCTGAGTGTTCATGATCCCGCCCCGTAATCGAGAGTTGAGCGCCGTCAAATTCTGGCCGCGCAGTTGCCTTAAATAATTTTTATAATGGTCTTGCTGTAGAAAATACTGGTTTTCCAGCTAGCCGTAAGGAGGTCATTGTGGCCCGTAATACTCCCATCGACAAAATTAGAAATATTGGCATTGCCGCGCATATTGATGCGGGCAAAACGACAACGACGGAGCGGATTTTGTTCTACTCCGGGGTCGTTCATAAAATTGGCGAAGTTCATGACGGGAATGCAGTTACCGACTGGATGGAGCAGGAAAAAGAGCGGGGTATTACGATTACGGCGGCGGCTATTTCTACGACTTGGCGCAGTCATCAGATCAATATTATTGACACGCCTGGTCACGTTGACTTCACAATCGAAGTAGAGCGCTCTATGCGAGTGCTAGACGGGGTCGTCGCTGTATTTTGTTCTGTGGGCGGCGTTCAGCCTCAGTCCGAAACAGTTTGGCGACAGGCGGATCGCTACAAGGTGCCGCGCATTGCTTTTGTCAACAAGATGGATAGAACGGGCGCAAGCTTTTTCAAGGTGTACGAGCAAGTAAAAGATCGCCTTAGAGCTAAAGCGGTGCCTTTGCAAATTCCGATTGGCGCTGAAGAAAACTTTAAAGGGGTTGTCGATTTGGTAGAGATGAAGGCTCATCTCTACAACAACGATCTGGGCACCGACATTGAAGTGACCGAGATTCCCGATGATATTAAAGACGTCGCTGAAAAGTATCGTACGATTTTGATAGAGACGGTTGCTGAGACTGATGATGCTTTGATGGAGCGATATTTAGAAGGCGAAGATCTCTCTTCTGAAGCGCTGATGCTAGCGATTCGTAAAGCCACTATTACCGATAAGCTGGTGCCGATGTTTTGTGGTTCCGCCTTTAAGAATAAAGGCATTCAGCTACTGCTAGACGCGGTGGTAGATTATCTGCCTTCACCGTCTGAAGTGCCGCCCATTGAAGGGATTTTGCCAAGCGGCGAAGTCGGCGTAAGGCCCGCTAGTGATGACGAGCCCGCAGCGGCCCTTGCATTCAAGATTATGGCCGATCCCTATGGTCGCTTAACCTTTATTCGGGTGTACTCGGGCGTTTTGAAAAAGGGCAGCTATGTGTACAACGCCACCAAAGATAAAAAAGAGCGGATCTCGCGGCTGATTATTTTAAAGGCCGATGATCGTATTGAGGTGGATGAAATGCGGGCCGGGGATTTGGGGGCTGCGCTAGGGTTCAAAGATACTTTTACCGGAGATACTATTTGCGATCCCGATGCGCCGATTGTGCTGGAATCGCTGTATATTCCTGAGCCCGTGATTTCGGTGGCGGTAGAGCCTAGAACCAAGCAGGACATGGAAAAGCTCTCTAAGGCGCTGCAATCTCTTTCCGAAGAAGATCCGACCTTTCGAGTCAATATAGACCCGGAGACGAATCAAACCGTCATTGCGGGGATGGGAGAGCTGCATTTAGATATTCTTGTAAACCGTATGCTACGAGAATTCAAAGTGGAGGCGAATATTGGTGCGCCTCAGGTGGCTTATCGCGAAACGGTTCTGAAACCTTCAAAAGCAGAGGGTAAGTTTATTCGCCAAAGTGGCGGTAAGGGGCAGTTTGGCCATGTGGTGATTGAGCTAGAACCCGCTGAAGAAGGTTCAGGCTTTGAATTTATGAGTAAGATTGTGGGGGGTGTGATTCCAAAAGAATTTATCGGCCCAGCCGAGCAAGGCATGAAAGAAGCTTGCGAATCTGGTATTCTAGCCGGATATCCATTAATTGACGTGAAGGTCACATTGGTGGATGGTTCTTATCACGACGTTGACTCCTCGGAGATGGCATTCAAAATTGCTGGCTCTATGGCAGTCAAAGAAGCAGTGATGAAGGCTTCTCCGGTTCTTTTGGAACCCATGATGAAGGTCGAGGTGGAAGCTCCAGAAGATTTCCTCGGAGATGTGATGGGAGATCTTAACGCCCGTCGCGGTCAGATTGAGGGGATGGGGTCTGAGGATGGCGTGACTAAGGTGACTGCTAAGGTGCCTTTGTCTGAAATGTTTGGTTATGCAACCGACATCCGCTCTAAGACCCAAGGAAGAGGCTCCTTCTCTATGGAGTTCAGCCAATACGAGGAAGTTCCGCGTAATGTGGCTGAGGCGATTATCGCCAGAAACAAAGGGAACGCATAGTTAGTTTTAGGAACACACAGAAAAATTCATGGCACGCGCAAAATTTGAAAGAAGCAAACCCCACGTTAACATTGGCACAATTGGCCACGTTGACCATGGCAAAACAACGTTGACAGCAGCTATTACCATGACCCTGGCGGCTGGTGGTAGCGGTAAAGC
>JBGTIK010000155.1:0-2991 GCA_041745715.1 Phormidesmis sp. | reverse complement strand
CTTTGCCGCCTTGCTTGCCGCTTTGTTCGGTCACCAGCTTCGTACCCATTTCCAGCCGATAGGGCTGCATCAAATCCAGCGGTCGCAGCACCCCATACAGCCCCGACAAAATCCGCAAATGCGCTTGGGCAAACGCCAGATCCTCGTCGTCATAGGCTTCAACCTGAATGCCTTTGTACACATCCCCTTTAAAGGCCAACAGCGCCTGCTTGGCATTTTCAAGCGTAAATGGCGTGTGAAAATCTTGATAGCGCTGGTGATTGAGCTGCGCGAGCTGATCGCTAACGTGCATCAGCGATGAGAGCTGCAACGGATCGTAGTCTCTGAGCTGCTGAGCCAATACTTCACTCTGTGCCAAGCCTTCTGGCAGCGTAAAATGAGGATAACGCTCCCCCGAATAATCCAGCGTCTTGGCTGGAGAAATCACCATCAACATTGGCCGCGCTACCTAGAAACTGCTCACCTTAGCATCTGCTAGCATTCGTTATACACTAAAAAACAGAGCAATCTAGCCTCGTTTATCTAGCCCAGCCTTATCCAGTACAGTTTATCCAGCCCAGCTTATTCATGCCTTTGGATCCAGGGCAGTCCGCCCCAAACCAAACCAACTCAGCTTCAAATTCCGCTGACCCAACCCCAAATTCCAAAACGCCTGCCAATTCAAGCGCCAATTCAATCGATAGCGCCAATTCAATCGATAGCGCCCTCAACCAGCTCACGAGAGCCGACAAAAAAGCCCAAGCGCAAGCCGCCTTTGACCTGGGGCAAGCCACATTTGAGCGCGGTCGCTACCGCAAAGCCCTCACCCACTTTCAAACGGCGCTTTCACTTTCAAATCCGATGGGCGCAAGCGGCGGCGAAATCCAGCTATGGCTCGTCAACGCTTACGTTGCCGCTGGTGACAATGAAGCGGGCCTTGCTTTATGCCGCAAACTTATCCTCCACCCGGATCTCGAAACTAAGCGCCAAAGCAAACGTCTGCTCTACATTCTCGAAGCCCCTGAGCTAGAAATGAAGCCCGAATGGGTCACCAAAATTCCAGATCTCACCGGCCTTGAAGATGACCGAGGCCGCCGCTATCCCCAACAGCCCAAAAAAAACCGCCGTCGCCGACCCAAACCCGATCCCGAACCCCTAGATCTGAGCCAAGTCAACACCAGCGACAATCAATTTATCTGGATTGCCCTAATCGGTATCCTTCTCACCCTCACCAGCCTTATCTGGCTCAGCTAAACCCTTTCTTTCATCTCTTTCCCTCTCCCCCTCTCCTCCTTCATGGCCCCACAACTGCGTATCCACGTCCCCCCACATCCCCTGATTAAACACTGGCTCAGCGTCTTACGCAGCGCATCTACGCCCTCCCCAATTTTCCGCAGCGCCATGACCGAGATAGGCCGGTGGCTGGCTTACGAAGCGGTGCGCGAGTGGCTACCGACGATTGAAATGCCGATTGAAACGCCGCTGATGACCTGCACGGGCACGTTTGTCGATCCGGAGGTGCCGATGGCGATTATTCCAATTTTGCGGGCTGGGTTGGCGTTAGTGGAAGGTATTCAAAGCGCTGTGCCGACGGGCAGTACGTATCATATTGGCCTAGCGCGCGATGAAGAAACGCTGGAGCCGACCTGGTATCTCAACAAGCTGCCTAAAACTTTTGCGCCCAATACGCATGTGATTATCAGTGAGCCGATGCTGGCGACAGGCGGTACGATCATGGCAACGATGGCTGAGCTAACTGAGCGCGGCGCAGATCCGGCCCTGGTGCGCATTATTTCGGTCGTGGCGGCTCCTCCGGCCTTGCAAAAGCTGGCTGCTAGCTATCCGGCGCTGACTATTTTTGCCGCCATGATTGATGAAGGGCTCGATGAAAACGGTTTTATTGTGCCGGGGTTGGGTGATGCGGGCGATCGCACCTTCGGCACTTAGTAATCACAGGTATTATCAGAGGAACATTCCATGAGTCAGCAAAACTTTATCGGTGGATTTATCACAGGCGCTTTAGTCGGTGGGGCGATTGGAGGCGTTGTGGGCGTGTTGGCTAGCAATCGGAGACGCAATAGCACCACCGACGACTTCACTCAGCTTTCTGAAGAAGAACGCCGCCGCTTAGAAAATGCCACGCCTGATGAGCGCATGGAAATTGCGCGGCGCGGCTTAGAGGATAAAATTGCTCAGCTCAATACCGCCATCGAAGATGTGCGGGTACAAATGGGCAGCGTCAACCACCAGCGCCCGGCTCATGATTTTGCTGAGCATGAGAACTAGAAACACCGCAAGAAGCAGTCACATCAGGTAGAATACGAAAATCCTAGAACTGTAAAAACATGAGTGTCGTTGCCGCTGTACTAATCCAAGCCATTTCTAGATTTCTACAAATCTATTCAGTGCTGCTGATCATTCGCATTTTGCTAACTTGGTTTCCCACCGTCGATTGGGGCAACCCGATCTTTTCGACCCTTGCCCAATTGACCGATCCCTACCTCAATCTTTTCCGCTCAATTATTCCGCCCATTGGTGGCTTAGATTTATCGGCAATTTTGGCAATTTTGGCGCTGAACCTACTTTCTGGCTTAGTCGATGCGGCCAATGGTCAAATCACTGCGCTTGCCTACGCTTCATATGGCTCGTTTTAGGCGATGAAGTCCTTATAGTTGAGAAACGATCTGCGGGTTAGACCTGTTAGCTCGTTTTTTTGAGTATTTCTGTTGGTTGGCTGTGATAGTCAGGTATTTCGACACTGTTAGGGGGTTTGGCATTCTTAGGGGAGTGCGGAATAGTAATTTGCTGGGTTGCCATCTCCCCCAGCCCCTCTCCCAATCCTGGGAGAGGGGGGTTGGACGTGTGTTTTAACTTACAGAGTGAGAGAGGTCATGACGACGGCAATCAATCTTTTGCTGCTTGAGCAATACTTGTTAAGACCGTTTCTAAATCATTGAGTACCGATTCATTGGAGACTCTCAATACTCTGTAGCCAAAGGCTTCAAGCTGTTC
>JBGTIK010000154.1:0-2398 GCA_041745715.1 Phormidesmis sp. | reverse complement strand
TCCTTCAATGTCGCTTTTACCTGATCTTCCAGCATCGCTTGCCCTTTCAGTAGGGGTAAACGGCGTTACCACCGGTTACCCTGAGGTTTTCATACATAGCCTCACAGTAACCGGTGATCTATTCTTTTGCGAGCCCCTAAGAGCTGTTTGATTTCGCCCAGGCAAACAATTTCACCCTGATCGAGAATGGCAATGCGATCGCAGATCATCTCCACATCCGATAGCACATGACTATTAAAAAACAGCGTCTTGCCCTGCGCTTTTAGCGACAAAATAATCTCGCGCACCTGATAGCGCCCCGTCGGATCAAGCCCCGACATCGGCTCATCCAAAAATACAATTTCAGGATCATTAATCAGCGCTTGAGCCATCCCCACTCGCTGCAACATCCCTTTTGAATAGCGGCGCATTTGCTTTTTCGTCGCCGACTGTCGATCTAGCTGCACAAGATCTAATAGCTGCGCAATTCGCCGCTTTTTCGTCTCACCGTGAAGGCCAAAGAGCCCAGCCGTATAGCTCAAAAATTCCCAGCCAGTTAAATAATCATAAAAATAAGGATTCTCAGGTAGATAGCCAATGCGGGCTTTAATGCCATTATTGCCCGCCGGTTCGCCCATCAGCGTCGCCGAGCCGGCAGTAGGGCGAATGATACCGAGCAGCAGCTTAAGCAAGGTGGTTTTGCCTGCGCCGTTGGGGCCTAACAGACCGAAGGTTTCGCCTTTGTAAATTTCTAAAGAGCACTGCTTGAGCGAAGGCGGCGCGGCTTTTAGCCAAAAGCCGGTACGGTAGACCTTGCGCAGATCGGTCGTTTCGATAATGGTGGGCGGATGAGCGATCGCCGCTGAACCATTAAAATGAGTAGAGTTAGTAGGGCGAGAAGAAACCACGTTCATAAGGGGTTGGCGCTATTATTAATCAGCATAGGGCTATCTTCTTTAGAGAAATACAGGCTAGCGTCCAATATTGCTACCGCAAAAATACTAGACTAGCGCTAGCTGCCCAAATGATAATTGGGCCAGTACTTACTAACCCATGGCCGAACCCACTTAGGAGCCCAACAAGCCGATGGATCGCTCAAAGATTGTAGCAATTGTAACCGGCGGCATTTCTGTTTTGCTAGCCATAGCTTACCTGCTGTTAGTTCAACTACTGGATTTTCGCGGTGAAATGATTCCCGCCCCCGTAAGTGTCTTAGGCAGCTTTTGGAATCTTAGCTAGGCAGCGACTGATCGGCCAAAAACCATGAAGATAAATCCCGGTCGAGCAGATCTTGCAGACGCAAGATGTCTTCTCGGTAATAGGCTTCTAGCAATCTGCGATCTTCTTCTGAAAGCGGCATTTTTTCTTTGCCAGCCGAATTTGCCGCGATTAAGTACGACCGTAGCTTTTGCCGCTGTTGCTCACTGACCACCGTTTTGAGCAGCTTAGCGGCGGCGCTTCGCAGCGGATTATCAGTACGTAAAAACTGATTGACCGACTGATTTTTACGGACTTGAGCGGTTTGCGATCGCTCAGTAGTATCCGACTCAAAACCACTATCAACCCCAATAAAGTCATACATCTCTTTCATCAGCCCAGCTGAATCTCGGCGCAAATCGCGATACAAAAATATCTTGACCTGATCAGGTTCAAACGAGGTCATAAAGTGCTTTATCCCCTCGTAGTACAGCCCTTTTAGCAGCGTGTGTGAGGTAGTCGCACTGGTTTTTACCTGCTCCGCTAGCGGCTTAAGATTTCCTCTAATCTCGCGCACATTCATCAAATAGTCTGAATAGGCCCGCTCAATCGGATTGCGCAAAATTGCGATGAGCTTGGTATCCGGCACGTACTTTTTAATGTCTGCCACAGCGTCCTGGTAGCAAAACAGAGAATTAGGCGAAATTTCGCCAATCGCAACTTCGTCTTTTACTCCGTCAAACAGCGCTTCATAATCAGCAAGGGTCAAAATTCGCTTTCGCCCCCCCGGCGTAAATTGGGGCACAGCTTTAGCCGCTTCCGCTGCCGACATCTTTGAGGTTTCGCACCCCATGAATCCAGGCTCTTTCACTGGACTCATATACACTTGAGGATGCTGAGATAAATAGTTGTAGACGGAAGTCGTTCCCGCTTTTTGAACACCAAAAATCAAAAAATTGGGAAGAGTCATCGTCAATCCTAAAATTAAGAAGCCAAATTAAGAAAACAGCAAATCAGACAAAGACAAGCGGCGTAGCGGCTTTTAAGTGAGCTTTTGAATTATGCAGATTAGCTCAATTATTTTCAACCGACATTCCGCACTTCCAATTGGCACATTGGGTATTTAAACGAAGCAATAAGAATCACAGCCATTTTTTCTAGCATGGTTCTCAATAGTTAACCTTAATTGAGAATTTTTATGACTTAGTTCATTTGAACTGCT
>JBGTIK010000153.1:0-3375 GCA_041745715.1 Phormidesmis sp. | reverse complement strand
TGAGAACAAAAAGCTCTGGCATCCTAACTGCGACGAAAGCAGCCGAGAGAAATTGCCCGTAATCGTCGTAGCCTCAGCGTCTGTAGCCTCTGAGGTAGAAAGTGAGAGAAAAACTTTAGAAACGCCAAAGACCAGTAAATTCAAGGAATTACGGACTAAGGGAGAGATAATGAAGTGTGTAGGCTGCGAAACTGAAGATTCTTCCTCCGTCCAAACGAAGTTTAACTCCGGGAGGGGGGTACGGGGGGATGGCAAAAGTTTTCCACAGGCTCGAGAACGAAAGTTAGGAAATAAGGAAAATAAACCTGGTGTTCGTGAACCCACCATGAATAATTCACAGCAGCCAAATAGACAAGATTCTAAGAAAATTCCATATTCAACAGAACCTAGCCAAACAATGGAGGCTATTAGATCAAAAATCAGAAACCTTAAGCTTGACTACGGGCAGATAACGAAGATAATTTGCCAAAAATTCGATGGGAAGCGGAGCTACGAACTTTTTGAAGAAGAGAAACTAATGCTGCTATATCATCTCAATACTTTGTCTTAGAGCCAAGGTTAGCTTTCTTCCACTCAGGACTTGGGCAGGTCAGCTCATCGACCATCTGCTCAGATGCTTTTTTGTATTGGGATAGATCGCCATGACCGAGAGTTTTGGACATCACTGCTTTTGCTTAGTATTTAGACCGCCACCGCTATCAATAATCGTCACAGGCGGATCGATTACACGGGGAATAGTCGGAAGCTTGGTAGCCCTGTCACTTTAGTGCAGGGTGGAAAAGCGGGCGAGCGGCTTTAGCCGCCTTAATCATGGTGAGGGTCATTGATGTACGCCTCAATCCTTTCTGTAGTGACCTTGCCCGTCGTGTCATAAAAATAACTGTGAGTCCACAGGCTAGGCAGCTTCAGCAAGTGTGGAAACTCCTTTCTGAGGTAACGAGACGACCGGCCCTTAAACGCTTTGACAACCGAATGAATGGCGACCTTAGAGCCATGCTCTACCAGAAGGTGAATGTGGTCAGGTGCAATTTCCATCGCCTTAATAAACCAGCCGTTATCAGCGGCGACGTCTGCAAAGATGGCCGCTGCTCTCGCCTTTACAGGGCCAATCAAAACCTTCTTTCTACGCTTTGGCACCCAGACTAACTGAACCACTATGGACTAAAAGTCCATAGGTTGTAACGGAAGGGGGACTGAAAGTCCCCGGCTCTCGAACCGGTTCGAGAGTTGCCGGAATAAAGAGCCGGAACAGAGATGCTAAAGCCTTGCACTGAAAGTGCATAGTTTCTACTAGCGTGTCTGGGACAATGAACGTGAGCTAGCCCAACCGAGTGCGCATCATGCCTGTGATTTATAGAGTCTTTACGCATCGTTTATTGTTGATGAGTTGATAGCTATCAACAAATATAGCATCATGATATTTGTACAATAAGCGTGATTTACATGCCCGATTTAGCCAAAACAAAGATTCGCTCAAAGCTGGATAAAGCGCTTGCTAATAAGTTCGGCAAGCTTGCTCACTCGTATTACATGGAAGGGGTGTCGAGTTTAGAGGAAAAGGTATTAGTAGAAATCTCAGCATTTTTCGCTAAGGGAATGCCACTAGGCAAGATTAAAAAACATCTTCAGAGGCTTGGTGTCCGGTTAAGCCTTCGTGACGTAAAGGCCGTTTTAGGGGTGGACGCATACCACTCGAAGCCAAACGACGTGACCTTTCAAAGCTCTCCAGGATTTACAGTAAATGGCTAAAGCATTTGCAGCTCAGGTAAATAGACTGCCTTCTGCGCCGTCTTTGTCGGCGGCGCTAGAGTTTCTGTGCCGAGAGTCAAATCACCTGTACAACTGCACTGTCTACCTAGCCCGCCAGCTTTACTTCAAGACTGGCAAGTACTCAAATGGTCGGTGGTTGTCTACGCAGATGAAGAACAACCGGCACATGAAAGCGTTGTATACGTCTGCGGCTCAGCAAACCTGTATATCAGTAGGCGAGGCATTCAAGGGCTACCGCGAACTGCTGAAGCTCTGGTATTCGGGCGAGTTGCTTAATAAGCCGAAACTGCCGAACTATCGAAAGTCAGGCGGGTTGTTTCAGATCAGCTATCCTAAGCGCTGGCTGAAGCTAACCGATGCGGGCGTACGAGTGCCGATGGGGACTGCCTGCAAGGTGTGGTTTGGGCTTAAGGAAATCTTCATTCCGTTCCCGTCTAACTTAGATTGGGCGGCAGTGAAAGAGATTCAGATTGTGCCCCGTGCTGGGTACTTCGATGCTGTCTGGGTATCCAAGGCCGATGCACCTGCAAAGCCTGTATTGGACTACAGCAAGGCGCTGTCAATAGACCACGGCGTTGATAACTGGCTGACTTGTACGCCGTCTGATGCACCTGCGTTCATCATTGATGGTAAGCATCTAAAGTCTATTAATCAGGGCTATAATAAGCAGCTCGCCAATATCAAACAGGGCAAAGCTCAAGACTTTTGGTGCAGCCTGCTTGACCGGCTGACGACAAAACGCAATCGACAGATGCGGGATGCCGTCAACAAGGCCGCTCGAATAGTTGTCAACTACTGCCTAGAGAATCAGATCGGGACGCTCGTCTTTGGTTGGAACAAAGGGCAAAAGGGCAGCGCCAACATGGGCCGTAAGACCAATCAAAAGTTTGTGCAAATACCGACTGCTAGGCTCAAAAACAGAATCGCTCAGCTTTGCGAGCTGTACGGAATTGAGTTTATTGAGCAAGAAGAAAGTTATACATCCAAAGCGTCAGCCTTAGACCTAGATGTAATTCCCGTCTTCGGTGAGAAACCCGATAGTTGGAAACCATCAGGAACTAGGCCAAAGCGAGGGCTATACAAAAGTGCTGATGGGACTCAGATCAATGCGGATTGCAATGGTGCGTGGAATATCGGCAGAAAAGCAAACGTAACCGGAATGCAACGCAAACCGGATAGTGGGCAGTTGACCAGCCCAAGGCGTCTGAGGATTTGGACTCTCAACCCTAATCTATCAGAAGTGCTGAAACCCTCGAACGAAGACGGGAATCCCCCGTACTTCAATCGGGGGAGTAGTCAAGGAACTGAAACTGGTAAGACTTTACGGCTTTTACTATAGAGCGATGAAACTGACGAAATATCTTAGATAATAGTCGTTGAAGAAATCCATGAAGACGTTACCTAAGATGGTTTATATAGCTCAGCAGCAATTTCTAGAAGGCGAGTACCGTAGCTTGCCAGTGAATTTTTGTCCTTTTCTGAAAATCTTAGGTAACATAATGATGGAAGATGCTATTCTCGCTGTTACCTAAGATTTTGTAGCCGATGCCTCATCCTACTAACTTGACACTCCGGACAGCAAAACGGTTGATCAGTCACTGGTCA
>JBGTIK010000152.1:0-19774 GCA_041745715.1 Phormidesmis sp. | reverse complement strand
TCCTTCAATGTCGCTTTTACCTGATCTTCCAGCATCGCTTGCCCTTTCAGTAGGGGTAAACGGCGTTACCACCGGTTACCCTGTGGTTTTCATACATAGCCTCACAGTAACCGGTGATCTATTCTTTTGCGAGCCCCTTATGGCGATAGCGGCTATCGATTGCCAGATTGCCAACTGTACTAAAAACCGAAACAGACTGGACATTTTCTAGTTTCGAGAGCCGATCTACTACAGTGCGATCAGCAAACGCTCGCAAGCGTCCAGCCTCCCATTCGCTGCTTTCGCCACGCAAGGCCAAGGTGAGCACCGGACGATTTAACGGATCGAAGGGCAATACTTGATAGTTATTTTGCGTCACTATTTCGGCAGGAAGCTGCGGCGCGGCAGTTTTCATGCCGGATTGAACCGCTTGAAGGGCCTGTTGCATGTTTTGCCCCCAGTTAAACTGTACGGTGACGTAGGACAAGTCTGCTTGCGAAGTGGATCGCACATACCTAACGCCTTTCAGCTTTTGCATTTGCTGTTCTATAGGCTGTGTAATTTGGCGTTCTATTTCTTGTGGCGATGAGCTAGGCGCTGTTGTCACAATTGCGACCAGTGGACTTTGTACATAGGGCATCATCCACATGGGTAGCTGCACGACTAGCGCATAAATAGCTATCGCCAAAACTGATAAATAGGCGACAACCACAAAAACCGGGTGCTTGATTGACCAACGCGGAATAAAGCTGATGTTCATAGACTGGTTTCAGGATGATGGTTAAACGGTTTATTTAGGGTTGAGCCTGGGTTGTAGGCGCGATCGCAATTATGCGATCGCTTGAAATGTACCTTCTCTCTTAAAATTGACCCGGCGCGTTGTCCTTGATTTCAGTAATTAAACTGCAAAGGGCTTGATTGGCAGATCGGTACTCCGGTGCTCAGGTTCGAGCAATCGCGAACCGTCCCAACAGCCCAATCTAGCCAGATTGGCAAGCTTGCCAATTTTAATTCAACAATTCTCATTTTAATAATAGTCCGGACAGAATTATGAGAAAGCGCTGAAGCCTTTGATCCCTCATAGGCTAAATTACTGCAACGGAGATCTTAAACCCCGACTCTATCGTGACCCACTAAAAATTGTCGGGACTATTGACTTTAAAATACTTGCCCTATAAAAACTGGTCGAAAAGCAGTTTTTACCTGAACCTTTGAAGAACAGAATGCGAGTTTCGGCCAGCCGATTTAGTTAAAACCGAAACCCGTGCCTCTGTGAGAATTCAAATTCCGCGATCGCACCGCCCAAAAAATTAAAGCCCAGCTAGCTAGTCACTCAGAAAATATAATTTCAAAGGTTTCCTTTCTCTTAACCTTTCCTTTCCTTGTGGTTAATGCCTAGCCCCAATCATTGTCATAAGGTTAGGTCATAAAGTTAACGAGTGCTTAGGTACAAGGTAGCAAATTTGCTAGCGGCTGTAAGTCAGCTAGCGCACATTTGTTACCTCAAGCCCAAACATTCAGGCTCAAGCGCGCTCATTCTGATGCGTTTACTCTAACGGCCTAAGCTAAAAGCCGATCCATTCACTGTAAATGGGGTTCATTCATCTTGTCTTTGGTCACCTCTACAACCGTCACCTCTGCGACCGCCTGCACAGAGTCTGTCTGCACAGATAAATTCATCAGCTTATTAGAGCAGCTTTACCAGGAGCGATCGCTCATTACCTACACCACTGGTCAAAATATTCCTTTACAGCGTCAGTATCTCTACATTATTTGTCGCGGGGTAGTTCAGCTTCATACCATTCATGCCGACGGCGGCGAAACCATTGTGGGTCTTTGTGGGCCTTCTATGGCCTTTGGCCGGTATCTAAGCAATGTTGATCCTAGCTGGGCAACGGCGCTAGCCGACACGGATCTGTTGCTGCTTTCTATGAGCGAAGTGGAATCTTCGCCAGCGCTGATGGCAGGTATTTTTCCTCAAATTGTTCGACGGTTACATCAGAGCGAGTCTTGGCTGGCGATTTCGGGCAAGCGCTTAGTGGCAGATAGGCTTCGCAGTTTGCTGATTCAAATTGCTCAAGATTTTGGTCATGTTGAGCCTAGCGGCGTAAGGATTAAGCTGCGCCTGACGCATCATCAATTAGCGACTATTATTGGTACGACGCGGGTGACAGTGACCAGGTTACTGCGCGACTTTAAAGACGAAGGCTGGCTGAATATTCGACAGCGGCAGCTCATTCTGAGCCCCCAAGTAGTGGGCTTGGCAAATAGCAATACTTCGAGCGCCCAGTTGCAAACAGCGTAAGCACTATCGATTCCTACAAGCTGAATATACGCTCTAAATATACGAGAGGTGTTGGCCGTAATACTTCCTTCGCAGATCTAAAAAAATCTGAAAAAGCTTATTTCAGATTTGTTGAGGCGTCGGTAATGGCTTGAACCTCAGTCACAGTCAAGCCCAGCGCTTCAGCCACTTGATCGATAGCAAGGCCCATTGTCGCCAACCGGCTCACAGCCGCCCGCTGTACCTGGTTAGCCTTAGCTTCTGCCGTCGCCGCACGGGCTTCTGCCTGACGGCGCTGCTCGGTTTCACGCTCTAAAGCGGCCAGTAATTCATCGGGGATTAGCAGCTTATCGCCCGTATCCTCGCGGTAAAAGCCGATAATACTGTCTTCTATTTGCACCCGAAGATTTAAAGGCTCAGAGCGGGCGTCAGTAATCGGCTCATACACATCCCGGCGCAGCCGGTAGCCTAGCAAGCGTTCTATAATCCATTCTCCTCTAGGATCGTAGAGCCAATATTCAGTGACGCCAAGCTGCTCATACAGATTCTTTTTGAAGATTTGATCCCGCTCTTTGGGGCCCTTTGAGGTCATTTCAAAAATAACGCTCGGCACCTCCTGCTCTTCCCAAATTTTGTAGCTATCACGCCCACCCGGCTCGACATTGAAAATCACCATCACATCCGGCGCTACGCGGGCATTGGGCTTGCCTTCAACATAGTACATAAACTGATCGCCAAGTACCGTGGCCCGCTGTCCAGCAAGATAGTGTCGCAGGACTAAGAGCGTGGTCATCATCACGTATACATGGTCAAATGTTTCGGCCACAGGTTCGCCATCTGAGACAGGATAAATGATGTCGGATTGAGTTTTTTTGATAAGCTGATTGACCATATTCACTCACCTTTTAATGGAACCGCCCGATTTCTCTGCCCAATTTCTCTGCCCAGTTTTTCATGCGCACTAGGATGAAGGCTTTAATTATAGACTCAATGTCGTTGCTTCTGTTTAGCTGCAATTCATTCGCTATTTGTCTAATACTTCTCTCATAAAGTCTTCCCTCTCCTAATGATACATCCTATGAAAATACGAATCTTTGAAGACCAAGACACCGAAAAAGTAGCGAGACTATTCCACGAAACAGTTCGGGAAATCAACATCTGTGATTATTCACTCGCCCAGGTCAACGCTTGGGCACCCGACAACATTTACTTTAGAGATTGGCGAAACATCTGCGCTAGCCGCTTTACCTATGTCGCTGATGATCAAGGTACTATTGCTGGATTTGGAGAGCTAGAGGCCAATGGCCATATCGACTGCTTTTACTGCCACAAAAGCTATCAGCGCTGCGGCGTAGGTCGTCAGATTTATCACGCGATAGAAACCAAGGCAATAGAGCTAATCTTGCGGGTCCTCACCACGGAAGCGAGCATCACAGCAAAACCATTCTTTCAAAAAATGGGATTTTTGACTATTTAAGAGCAAGAAGTCAGCTGCCGAGGTGAAGTGTTTGTTAATTACAAAATGGAGAAGCTATTGCGCAATGAAAAACTGTAGCTGATTAGCTACTTTCTCAAAAGGCGCACTCATTCGGTTGGGGCTCAGCTTCAGCGAGTTCGGGTAAAAAGTTTGGTGGCAATGTGATCGGCTTGAAGCCTTTACTCGCTGAACCTCGCATGGCTTGATTGCTGTAGCCTTGCGAAGACATGTGTACCCTTACAGTTATCACCTGATCAGTTTCATTGACCGATATGGGGCCGCCATCACGGGTGAAGGGTTGTTCGTTAATATGGCTGTGCGCTAGAATTCGGCGATAGAGGAGATTGCCGTCTTCATCAACGGCTTCCCACCAGTTGGCATACTGATTACAGCCTGTGTCGGGGCTGTTAATTGTGACTAAGAGACGGTAGCTGCCGGGAATGCGATCGCTTGCCATAACCGCCGTAACCTTTGCCCCATTATTCTCTTGTTCAGCAGATTCTGTCTCTAGAAAAGCAGCTTCTGAACGATATTCTGTCTCTGATGCTTTTCCTATGGGGCGGACGGTACAGCTACAGATTGTTAATACAATAAAAAAGCTGAGTAGAGCATATTTGAGCATTTTGACAATCGCTGTAAGGTATTTTCTAAAAGGCGTTTTCCAACTTTATAGGTGAAGCTTAATGCTTTTCACGCCAAGCTTTAGCTTTTTGGCGAATTTCGCCGATCTCTTCTTCAGACATTCTGTCCAGATTTTTTAAGATGAAGCTCATGCGGCCTTGAGCACTCAAATTTTCTCGATGACGATCTAAAAAGTCCCAGTAAAAGAAATTGAAGGGGCAGGCGCGATCGCCTATGCGGGCCTTTTTGTCATACTTACAGCCCTTGCAGTAATCGCTCATCTTATTCACATAGTTAGCGCTTGCAGCGTAAGGCTTAGTCGCTAGCAGTCCGCCATCGGCAAACAGCCCCATGCCAATCACATTCGTTTGCATTACCCAGTCGTAAGCATCGATAAAAGCGGCGTGAAACCAGTCTTCGACGGACTGTGGAGAAAGTCCAGCAATCAGCGAAAAATTGGCCAAAATCATCAGCCGCTGAATATGATGGGCGTAGCCGCTGCGCTTGATGGTGTCAATGGTTTGGTGGAGACAGTTCATCTCAGTTTCGCCCGTCCAAAAAAAGTCAGGTAATGGCTGAATGTGCTGAAAATGATTGCGAGAAGGGTAGTCGGCATCGACATGGTTGTAGATGCCGCGCATGTATTCACGCCAGCCAAGGATTTGGCGGATGAAGCCTTCGGCGCTGTTGAGCGGTAGCGTATGGTCTTGTTCGTAGGCACCAGCTACTGCCTCAATCACTTCCATCGGCTGCAATAAGCCAATATTGAGATAGGGCGATAGCAGCGCGTGCCACATCGTGCTTTCGCCAGTGACCATGGCGTCTTGATAGGGACCAAAAGTAGGGAGGCGATCGCTGACAAAATTATCCAGCACTGCCAATGCCTGATCGCGGGTCACTGCCCAGCCAAACTGATCGCATTCTCCAAACGTTTTATAGTCAGCCGCTTTAACCATTTCTATCACGGTTTGAGTAGTCTCATCCGGAGCAAACAACAGCGGCTGAGGCGGCGAGATTTTTCCTTTGGGCGGTTGACGGTTCTCTTTATCAAAGTTCCACTGTTCACCTACGGGCCTTTTGCCATTCATTAATATGTCAAATCGCCTTCGCCCTTCTCGGTAAAACGACTCCATCAAAAGCCCTTTGCGAGATAAAGCCCAATCTTCAAAGGCTTGCGTAGACCACAAAAAATGATTATTCGGCGTCTGCACTAACGCGCAAGGAAAGTCCGAACCCAAGTCTAAACCATTGAGAAACGCTGCAAAAGGCCGATCAGCAGGCTCCATTACCCGCAGTTCAGTAATGCCATTGGCCTCGATCCATTTTTTGAGCGGTTGTTCAAACGATTCAGCCTTTTTGTCAGCCTTTCTGTAGGTGACATGCCAACCATCAGCTCGCAATTCTTCAGCAAAGTGACGCATGGCTGACCAAACCAACACGAGCTTTTGCTGATGATAGCGTCGTTCTTTGGCATGAGCGAGCGACTCAATGAGGATGATCGGTGTATGGGTTCTATTGGGTTGGCAGCTTGCGATCGCCGACTGCCCTTGCCAAAGCTGATCGCCCAATACCCAAATGCCAACTGTCACAAAGTGCCTCGCTTTTAATGCTAGCTATAGTTTAGTAGCTTGTTTCCAAAGACGGGAGCCGGTTTTAGGAACCGGCAAAACCCTGATTGACTGACAAAAGTTAGTCAGGTTCAAATTCAAACGTGAGCACCTTGAATTCAAGTCGATACAAGCGCTTTTGATGCTGCTGACGAGAAGTGATCGCAGGCTCAGGATCTGAGTTAGCGCTAAAGCAAACCTGCCGAATGAGCTGCCAGCCGTTTTGCCAAGCCACCTTCACCCACTCCGTTCCGATCCGACAGCAGCTGGTTCCCTCGGAACCAGTGGGTATCGACCCATCGTCGCCGCCTTGAGTCAATGCGTTTGCCCTGATCTTGTACGCATACCTATTACAAATGTAAAGCCAGTGACTGGGGTAGGCTTAAATTTGCCTGCCGACCTTCCGCTGAGTAATGGAGCGCTATCTCAATCGGCTCAGGTGGTAAATAGCTGAGCCGCTGTGACCATTCAATCGCGACAATACCGGGAGCAACTTCTAGCCCTTCCCAATAGTTTTCTAAAAACAGCGCGTCGGCTTCCGCTCTCGACAGCCGGTACAGATCGATGTGGTAGAGCGGCAGTCGGCCTTGCATATATTCATTGATTAACGTAAAAGTGGGGCTGTCGATGTCATCAATGCCTAAGCCCTGACCGAGCCCCTGCACTAGGGTCGTTTTCCCACTGCCCAAATTTCCTGTTAGCAGCAGCACAGTGCCTGCCGGAAGCTGCGCTCCTAAGGCTTGCCCTAATGACTGAGTAGCCGCTGCATCGGGTAGATCAATCACCACTCATTTGCCCTCGCTTGCTCTGATTAGATTCGTCTAGACTTTCTGTATAGACTTCTGTGCTGTATAGACTTCTGTGCTGTATAGACTATAGACAATCAGCGATAGGCAATAGACTATAAACAGCAGATTTCTAAGTGCAAACTATAGGCCGCAAATTACCCAAGCGCCATGATCATCACCGTTGCCAGCTTTAAAGGCGGTGTCGGTAAAACGACGACTGCTATTCACCTCGCGGCCTTTTTACAAGGGCAGGCCGAAACGCTGCTGGTTGACGCCGATCCGAACCGCTCGGCGCTGGGCTGGGCGAGTCGAGGCGAGTTACCTTTCAAAGTGATGGATGAGTGGGAGGCAGGGCAAGATGTTAGCCAAAATGTCAATCCTAACGGCAATATGATAATCGATACCCAAGCGCGGCCAATTCCGGATGATTTGAGTGCGCTGGCTGAAACCTGTGACCTGCTAGTGCTGCCGACGACTCCCGACATTTTGGCCTTAGATGCGCTGGTGCTTACTGTCGAGTATCTGAAAAAAATTAGGGCTAGCCACTACCGCATTTTAATCACCTCGATTCCGCCAAAGCCGAGTAGGGCAGGTGAGGAAGTCAAAGCGCTCTTGCGCGATGCTAATTTGCCAGTCTTTGAGCAGGGGATTCGGCGCTTTTCTGCTTTTCAAAAAGCGGCCTTGCAAGGGTTACCGGTATATTCGGTTAAAGATCCGCGTGCCGAATCGGGCTGGCAAGACTATGCGCAAGTCGGTGAAGAGATTTTAGCAATTATGGCAGCGCGATCGCTCACAATAGAAACACCAGAGCCGCCAGAAGTCCCAGATTTCTTTTGAGCGCTAGTTTATCAGGCCACTAAAGTTACAAAGCACCAAATACAGAGCACCCCAGACTTCGGTTATGGTCAAAATTTTACACTTGTCAGATACTCATATGGGCGGCGGCTTTAGTCATGGGCGCATCAACCCAAAAACCGGGCTGAATACGCGCCTAGAAGACTTTACGCTAGCGCTGAAACGCTGTGTAGATAGTGCTCTAGAGCAAAAAGTCGATCTGGTTCTTTTTGGCGGTGACGCTTTCCCAACAGCGACCCCACCCCCCTACATTCAACAGGCTTTTGCTAGCGAGTTTTGTCGCTTAGCCACCGCGAATATTCCGACCGTCTTGCTCGTTGGCAACCACGATCAGCACGCTCAAGGCGGCGGCGGTGCTAGCCTTTGCATCTATCGCACCTTAGGTGTTCCTGGCTTTATTGTCGGCGATACGCTCACCACTCACCGCATCGACACTAAAGGCGGCTCGATTCAAATCGTCACGCTCCCCTGGCTGACAAGATCTACGCTGCTCACTCGCCCCGAAACTCAAGGGCTCTCGATGAAAGAAGTTTCTGAACTGCTATTAGACCGGCTGCGGGTGGTGTTAGAAGGAGAGATTCGCAAGCTTGATAGCACGATTCCAACCGTGCTGCTCGCTCACCTCATGACCGATACTGCCCGCTATGGCGCAGAGCGATTTTTAGCGGTGGGCAAAGGGTTCACAGTACCGATGGCGATTCTTGCCAGAGATTGTTTTGACTATATTGCGCTGGGCCATGTGCATAAATATCAGGAAGTTTGTAAGTCTCCTTTAGCAATTTATGCGGGCAGTATTGAAAGAGTAGATTTTAGCGAGGAAAAAGAAGAAAAAGGCTACATGCTGCTAGATGTTCAAAAAGGACAGGCCATCGCTACATTCTGCCCGCTGCCTGCTCGAATATTCAAGACGGTAGAAGTGGATCTTACAAAACAAGCAGATCCGCAGATGGCTTTGTTGAGTGCAATTGAGCGAGAAGAGATTGCCGAAAAAGTGATTCGACTCTTGTACCAGCTACGCGCCGATCAGGTAGAAGACATTGACAGTGGCGCGCTAGGTGAGGCTCTAGCCGCCGCGCATAGCTACACCATTCAGCCGCAGCTCGTGAGTCAGCTTTCTCGGCCTCGACTGCCAGAATTAGGAGTCGATAGTGCGCGATCGCCCCTTAGCGCTCTCCAAGCCTACCTCACCAATCGAGAAGATTTAAGCGCCCTAGCACCTGATATTTTAGCAGCGGCTCAGGGTCTACTCAACCAAGACCCGCACAGCGACAAGGCCATTGTCGCACCCGATTTAGCAGAAGATTTTGAATCTGAAAGCCCGGAAGAAAACGAAGCGCAGCAGCTTAGACTGTTATAAAGTATCGATTTGAGCTGCTAATTAATCGCGAATCGGGCGATCGCCATGACAAAATACATCCTCTCTCTCGATCAAGGCACAACCAGTTCACGCGCCGCTGTCTTTGATCGCCAGGGCACATTGCTCTCGATTGCTCAAAAAGAATTTCAGCAAATTTTCCCCACATCAGGCTGGGTAGAGCACGATGCCAATGAGATTTGGTCATCTCAAATCGGCGTGGCCAATGAAGCTTTAGCTCGCCTGAATATTTCAGCTAGTGACATTGTTGCTATTGGCATCACTAACCAAAGAGAAACAACCGTTATTTGGGATAGAACAACCAGCCAACCTATTCACAACGCCATCGTCTGGCAAGATCGTCGTACGGCTGATTTTTGCGAACAGCTTAAAGCAGACGGTCACGAGGCTCTATTCCAGCGCAAAACTGGCCTAGTCATAGATGCCTACTTCAGCGGCAGCAAAATCAAATGGCTGCTAGAGAATGTGCCAGGAGCAAGAGAAAAAGCTCAACGCGGTGAATTGGCCTTTGGCACCATTGATAGCTGGCTGGTGTGGAAACTTTCAGGCGGAGCGCTACACATTACCGATGCTAGCAATGCCTGCCGGACGATGCTGTACAACCTTCACACGGGCCATTGGGATGACGAGCTATTGGCTCTGTTGGATATTCCTCAAAGCTTGCTGCCTGAAGTGCGCAGTTCTTCTGAAGTGTATGGCTCTACGAGTGCGGGGCTATTAGGCGCACAGGTTCCGATTGCTGGAATTGGTGGCGATCAGCAGGCGGCGACTTTTGGCCAAGCAGCCTTAAAACCGGGAATGGTGAAAAATACTTACGGCACGGGCTGTTTTATGCTGCTGAACACTGGCACATCGCCGGTAACCTCACATCACAAGCTGCTGACTACGGTGGCTTGGAGAATTGATAACCAGACTACCTACGCTTTAGAAGGCGGCGTTTTTATCGCAGGTGCAGTCGTGCAGTGGCTACGCGACGGACTAGGCATTATCAAGCGAAGTGAAGATGTAGAGCCGTTAGCAGGCAGCGTCTCGGATACGGGCGGTGTGCATTTTGTCCCGGCTTTTGTGGGTTTGGGCGCGCCCTATTGGGACAGCTATGCGCGCGGTACGATTACCGGACTTTCTCGCGGTTCGACAGCGGCTCATATTGCCCGCGCCGCGCTAGAAAGCATTGCTTACCAGACAGCAGATGTGCTGGATGCAATGCGTCAAGACTCTCAGATTGATCTCCAAGAGCTACGAGTAGATGGTGGCGCGGCGCGGAACGATTTGTTAATGCAGTTTCAAGCGGATGTGTTGGGCATTCCGGTGGTGCGCCCCAAAGTGACCGAAACGACAGCGCTCGGTGCGGCTTACCTCGCTGGGCTAGCGGTTGGCTACTGGAAAGATCAGCCAGCGCTAGCTCAGCTATGGCAGATGGAAAGGCGCTTTGAACCCACTATGAGCGTTGATCGTCGAGAGAGCTTGCGATCGCTTTGGCAGCAGGCGATCGCTCAAACCCTGCACCGGGCAAAATACCCATAGTCCTATTTCTGCTCAAGTAGCCTCAACTCATGGAAGCTCAAGTCATTGCGGCGCTAGCAATTAGCGATTACAAACAAGTTGCTAAGCTCCTTCAGCAATGGCAAGTGAGCGCCCCTCATAATCCACTACTGAGGCTGTATGCCGCGCAGTTGCAGGAAAAAACGCATCGGCTAGAAGCGGCCGAAAAGAACTATGCCAAGCTGCTCAAGCAAGCCTCTAGTGGCAAAATTATGGCTCAGGCCAGAGCTGGCATTGAGCGCATTCAGCAGCAGCGAACCAGCGAAAGGGCCGTAGCGCTCAGTCACGCAAAGCAAGCTGAAGGTGGAAATGAATTAGCGATTTTGGCGATCGCTTCTCCCTCACCGGAACATAGGCAGCAGGCAATAGCCCACTTTGCCAACGTCTTCAATCTCGATGCCTACAGCGCCCGCTTAAAAGTGCCGACTAGCGGCTGTCGCCTTTACCGGGCTGGCCCCTGGGGTGAAATCTGCTATTTTGCCCAAGCCCTACAGCCGCATACACCCACCTTGAGCGCTCAAGTAAAAGATGTTAAAGCCATCCAAATATTCCAGATTTGTTACTTTGAAGCCCTGACGCCGCAGCCCAGCATCATCTGCAAAAACTCAGAGGGGCAGCTTGGCAAAATCAGCTTCGAGTGGTCGGAAGTCACTCAGCGGGTCAGCGGTCAGCTCCCGATTTTTGAGCAGGTTGTTGATCTAGGTAACTGGGGAAAAATAATTCATAAAGAGAAAGTGCAGGACTATGCGCAAATTGTGGATTTGCATTTGAGCGACAGGAAGATTGTTTTGAGACTGTGTGATCGCCTCTACCAGTATCAAAAAGGCATCTCGCTTACCCCACCCAGCGAACTCAACAGCCGCATTCAGTGGAACCAACTCCTGATGCGTTTAAACCAATCGCTCAAAGGTTTGCCTCAAGACCAGTTTAGCCATTTCGGCCAAGCCGCCCTAGAATTTATTCCACTGCTGCCCCCAATCGCTGCCCACTTGGATCTAGATCGCCGTGCGCCTAGCGATTGGGATCTGGCCTTTCATCTCTACAGCAGCCTTTACTACCTCAATAAACAAAGCTAGCCAACTATAGAAAGTCACACAGGACTCGTCTCTTGGGCCAAAAACTGCTCTAATTCACTCAGCTTCTCAGCGTCGATTTTGGTCTGCATTGGACAGAACTTAGGCCCGCACATCGAGCAAAATTCAGCCGTTTTATAAATGTCAGCAGGCAGCGTTTCATCGTGGTATTCACGGGCGCGATCGGGATCTAGCGAAAGCTCAAACTGTTTGTTCCAGTCAAAGTTGTAGCGGGCCCGTGAGAGTTCATCATCGTGATCGCCCGCCCCCGCCCGGTGCCTCGCAATATCTGCCGCATGAGCCGCAATTCTATAGGCAATCAGCCCATTGCGCACATCTTCAGCATCCGGCAATCCCAAATGCTCTTTAGGCGTTACGTAGCAGAGCATGGCGGTTCCGTGCCAGCCAGCCATTGCCGCCCCAATTGCCGACGTAATATGGTCATAGCCCGGTGCAATATCCGTCACCAACGGCCCCAACACATAAAAAGGCGCTTCCGAACATTCTTCCATCTGCCTTTTTACATTCATCTCAATTTGATCCAAAGGCACATGCCCCGGCCCTTCTACCATCACCTGCACATCGTGCTTCCAGGCTCTGCGGGTCAGTTCTCCCAGCGTTTTCAATTCAGCAAACTGCGCCTCATCCGAGGCATCATGCTGACACCCCGGACGCAAAGAATCTCCTAAGCTAAACGAGACATCGTAGCGCTTGAAAATTTCAATAATGTCGTCGTAATGCGTAAACAGCGGATTTTGCTTGTGGTGATGCAGCATCCATTGCGCCATAATGCCGCCACCGCGCGAGACAATGCCAGTCAGCCGATTTTTCACCAAAGGCAGATGCTCAATCAAAATGCCCGCATGAATGGTCATATAGTCTACGCCTTGCTGAGCGTGCTTTTCAATGATGTGCAAAAAGTCTTGCGCCGCCAAGTTTTCGATGCTGCCATGAACGCTCTCTAACGCCTGATAAATCGGCACAGTGCCAATCGGAATCGGTGAGCTGTTGATAATAGCCGTGCGAATTTCATCTAGATTGCCGCCGCCTGTAGAAAGATCCATCAGCGTATCGGCCCCATACTTCACGGCCAAATGCAGCTTCTCGATTTCCTCGTTAATATCAGAAGAATTCGGCGATGCGCCAATATTGGCATTCACTTTACACTTACTGGCAATACCAATCGCCATCGGCTCTAGGTTTGGGTGATTGATATTGGCCGGAATAATCATTCTTCCTCTGGCCACTTCCGATTGAATCAGGCTCACCGGCAGATTCTCGCGGCGGGCCACATAGTCCATTTCTTCAGTGACAATGCCTTGGCGGGCGTAGTGCATTTGAGTGACGTTAGGCTGACCTGTGCGCTTGGCAATCCAGCTAGGGCGTAAAGCAGTTGTACTGCCGGATGGAACAGATGATGGAACAGATGATGAAATGGGCGATTGAACAGGTGCTGGGACAGACTGAGTAGCCATAGGTAAATGCCTTGGTAAATAAAGGAAAAAGAACGTTATCAGGAATGTCGGGTACGAAAACTCAAAGCCAAGCGCAAATACTGTGCGCCACTAATGCAGGCATTAAGATAGGAGGAAATGAAGCCAGCCTATAGCTCAGGCGGATGGGCTGCGATCGCAACCTGATCTCGCGACGCAAAAGACTTCACCTTCTTCAACTCACTGTAGTTAAAGGGCAAGTGTTTGCTATTCTTGCTGTTTTTAGTCACCGCGTTCCACAGCAAGGTGAGAACCGTCGAAACCAACAGCGCAGTGGCAAAGCTATTGAGCAAATCGCCGCCGCCCGGAATATTGAACAGCGGTGAAAAGTCAGGCTTAGGAAAGAACAACAGGCCAGCACCAATGCCCAACAGCGAACTCCAAAAGGCGTTATTAGCTGTTTGATGACGGTTATAAAGGCTGAAGAGAATGGGAAACAGCAGCGCTGCACAGAGCAAATCGGCAATAAAGAACAAGTACAGAACACTGTACCCTTGGGCCGCGATCGCCACTGCCGGAATGCTGACTAGCCCGGTAAGCACCCGTGAAATGGTGAGCACCTGATCCGAGCTGTTTTGCGGGGATCCGTCTCGCACCGACCTGTGCTGAGAAAATCGCAACAGATCAGACGTAAAAACTGAGCTAATGCCGTTGAGCAACGTATCTAGACTACTCATCACCAGCGCTAGCGCCAGCAAAATCACCGCTACTATTAGCCAAGTTGAAATCTGTAGCCCTTGCAGCAGGTCAAAAAAGGCTGTCGGCCCAGAAAATCCTAGACCAGCGGCCATTAAGCCCAGCAGCCCAGAGATAAATATCATCGGCAAAATGACAAGTGAAGAGCCTAAAAAAGCGCGTCTGACGGTCGTATCATTTCGGCACGCATACACCCTTTGCCAGTTGCCCTGATTGAATGCTTCTGCGGCCACAATGGCAATTACCAGCGTCGCGCCAAATCGCAAACCGTCGATGTTGCCTAACGACAGCAGCTCAGGCAGCTTTTCGGCGACCGGCGCGATCGCCGCTTCAAAACCACCCATCAGCGCTACCGTTGCAACCAAACAAATCAACAGCAGTGGCACAATCAGCGCAAACTGAAAGGCATCCGTCAAGATTGTGGCTTTAAGCCCCCCGTAGGCAGTGTAGAGAAATACAGTCGCCATCACCGCCACTGAGGTCACCAGCAGCGGCACATTAACAATGAGCTGTAGGGCTTGCGCGATCGCCGTCAATTCTGCCGCCAAATAAACGAACATATACAGCAACATCACCGTCACTGTTAGTAGGTAAATAGGAGTGCTAATAGGGGTGTTAGAAACTAGGCCAACTTGAGCGCCAAAGCGATGCCGCACATAGTCATTTAGCGAATGCCCCCAAGGCATAATCTGCCTCAGCCTTGGCCCAATAAAAACAAAGGCAAATACCGCTGCTGCCGACCCTAAGCAGTAGCCCAAAATAGCTGTGATTCCACCAAATGCCGATCCGGCCTCTGGCGGACTAAACAAAATCCAGGCACCTAGCGCCGAAGCAGTGATAGTTGCCAAGGCCATTTTGCCGCCCACTTGGTTACGGCTGACCATGTAATCTTCTAAAGCATGACTCGAATGCGCGGCATTTGAGCCCACTTTTGGGGCCGCTGGATCAATATTGGACATGGCTTTCCTCCGCTGGTATTACCCAGACTCAGGTTCCAAGGGTATATTCTCAGCCTCCTTACCAATTGCATTTGGCAAATGATGGAGGCACCCCTAGCAATGAATAAATCGAATCCTATCACCTCACCTCGTAGAATTACAGAGGATGTTCATTAATTAATATTTCAACAGAGAAGGTAATGGTGCATCAACACGAAACCCTTGAGCGCTACAAACCCAATAAAAATGTTGCCAAGTCCCGTTCGTTAGCTAGCGATCGCCTTATTTGGCAACGCCTCTGGAGGCACCAGCAGAGCCCTGATCTCGCTAACCTTCACTGCCAGCGGAATACCTCTACCGCAATCAGCCGCTTTCACCGCAAATAAACAAACTCCAGCAGCTACGCCTCAAGTTGGTGGCGGGCTAGATTATCCGGCGGTTCGGCAAGGTAAAATCATTGACTGGCATTTTCAGGGTCGGACGAAGATGCAAAGGTTTTCATTAGCCACTGGGCGATTGAACCATCATTTTCGGTTTGTGATCGCCCCAAAGCCTGGATTACACTTATACAAAAGCACAAGCCCTCCAATGCGTTCAGACGTTGACCCCCCAAAGATAGAGCAGCTCATGAAAATTCTGGGCAGGGAAGCGCGTGGATCGGGTCGCATCTATTTTACAGGTGGGGCCAGCGCCCTACTTATTGGGTGGCGTGATTCTACTGTAGATATTGATATTCGCTTAGATCCTGAACCACCAGGGATTTTTCAGGCGATCGCAAAAATCAAACAAATCCTCAACATCAACATCGAACTAGCCTCCCCTCAAGATTTCCTACCCCCCCTTCCCGGCTGGCAAGACAGAAGCCAATTCGTTGCAAAACATGGCCAAATATCCTTCTATCATTACGACTTTACTGCTCAGGCGCTTTCTAAGATATCAAGAGGATTCGAGCGTGATATCACCGATGTGCAAGCAATGTACGATCAGCAGCTGTTTTCCCTACCAGATCTCCGCAACGGTTTTGACGCAATCAAGCCAGAATTAATCCGGTTTCCTTCGCTGGATGCCGACGAGCTAAGTACCAAAGTCGAAAGCTTCATCAGGCGTTGTGAGCCCCCATCGGCAAAGGAGCAGGCATGAACCTCGAAAAACTACCGGGAGCAGAGCTGATTTTACCGGGGTTAGAGGATCTTCGCAGCGGCAAGAATAATACGGTGGGTGCCTTATTGATTGCGATCGCACTCACCCGACTAACCAACGCAGGCTTAACCATCCCCAAAACACCCCTAGTGCCTGAGCCCGAACTAACCCTATACGCTCAACTCAAAGGCGATCGTAGCGACGCCTACCCCTACTACAACGCCCTACTCGCCAGCCTTGTCAGTTTCTGCAACGCGCTCGAACAAACAAGCAAACATAGAAAAGAGAAAAGCTATGCCACTCCGCTACTAGGTGCTGAGCCATCCCACCATTGCTTGACCCTTCCGCAGATACAAATTCTGCACTGTTAACTCAATGCGGGACTTTTACGATTCATCAGGCTCCAGGCGTGAGAAGAGAATCTCGGCTACAGTCCCCAAATCCTGAGAGCGATTGTGAGAAGTAGTATTAGTATGAGGAAAATCCCAACCAAGCCCTAGATCTGAACTATGGCTACAGAAAGGGAGATGGCCCGTAGGAGCTGCGGCATTGTTGTATTCCAGGGATGCATCCTTACCATCTATCTTCCAGCCAACATCATCGCAGTACTTGTTCCATGCCTCCCGATGGCAATAGCCATCAGGTAGACCACCACAAGCTATATAAATCTCTTTCTGTACACTAAACCCGAACTCACCCTCGCTGTGCTTCACCCAGAGAGCGTCAATTATCCTCAACGGTTCAAAGGGAAAACTCATTAACTCCTCTAGCTCTAGCCACCCTTCTCCTTCCTTGCTGAATTCCGCGAGGAGCAGTTGATATGTTTCCTCATTTGCAGCTTTCCACTTCTTTTTTCTCAAGTAGTAGTCCAGAGTGGAATAGCATCGTGCTTTGTCTCCTGCTTTAGGTTTAAACTCAGCACGAAGGAATTTCAGTGTTTCTGCTTCAGTCAGTCGGCAAAGTGTACCACGATAGAAAAATAGGTCGCTTCGCCAGCGTGCCCGCTCCCTCGGATAGGTCTTCAGCCAATCCATACGAACGACATACTCTGAGAATTCCAAGTCATTTCTATCACGTCCGAGGCCTTTTGTCCTTATTTTGTTCTCCAGTAGTGAAACTCTACCTACAATAAAATCTTTAATTGGTTTGGCTTCTTCAATCACATGGCCATAGCCAACGTATCCCTCACCTGTAATGTACGCATATACGGTATCTCTAGGACTCAACTTCTGCAACGCGTCTCTATACCTAGCTCCCCCACCAGCACCGATACAACCATACTGAATGCAGTCCTCCCATACAAGATGACCCTGATGTTCACCAACGATAACAAACCATACTTCGTTTATTAGAGGAGGTGAGGGTAGTAGAGGAGGTGGGAGCGGAAGAATTACGGGTGGAGTCATAGGTGGCGTGACACTCCTTCTTCTCCACCAGCGGAAATAAGCACGGAATAGCCACGTAATGCCAGTACCTACAACACCTGCAACAAATATAGATATCTCTGGGTTGCCTAGGATAAACTTCCACAGACTGTTTAGATAAAGAATAACAAGGCTGACATTCAACTGAATTACTTCCCTCTGCTAACACAACACGATATAGTCCTTCATACTTCGCTTCGCTTTCTACAAAGAACCGAACCGAACATATGGATTTGTCTAGCTTCTTGTTCTCCTACAAAACTTACTGCGACTGGTTGAGAGTCTTCATCAACCACCGAGCGATCGTGCCGTCATTTTCGGTTTGCGATCGCCCCAAAGCCTCCTCAACCAGCGCCATCTCTAACCCCGGCAACACCCCCGAAGCTCGAATCTGACCGCTGCGCCCTTCCTCATCAATAGAAAAAGCAACCACCTGCTGACCCCTGCACATCAACCACCCAATACTCTTTAACGCCAACGTGCTCATACAGTAGCCGTTTCGCTCCCAGGTCATCACTCAAAGAACTCGCCCCAACCTCAACCACCAAGGTCGGTGAACCACACAAATCTATATTCACGGGCGAATTATTTGGGGTGGCAAATATTTCGCGCCCTCACCAATATAGAAAGCCACATCCGGCTGAAACTCTTGCTCCCCTGCTTTGCGGAAGCTCACATTCATATACTGCGTAATATCAAGCTTTCTAGCGGCAGCAAAAAAGGTAATGACGTTCCAAATAACGCCATTCTGCCGACCATGACCTACGCCTAAAGAGGCCATTTCAATCCTCATTGATCCCGCATCAAAATAGGCTCTTCCTTTTCGATACGCTGGGTCGTCAGCAGCCACCACAAACTCATCCCAAGTTGCCTTGACCCAGGTATCGGTCACAATCCGCTTCGACGAAGAAACAACCATAAGCTCAGCGCTCATCAAATACGTCTATCCTTTCGATAGTCTACCGTACCTTGAATTTCCGCTGTCACAACCACACTCATCCGAAAGCACAAGCTCCTCATGCGTTCAGACGTTGCCATGAATCTCAAAGCACTACCACTTGAAGCACTAACCCTCGAAACCCTACCAGGAGCAGAGCTAATTTTACCGGGGTTAGCGGATCTCCGCAGCGGCAAGAATAATACGGTGGGTGCCTTGTTGATTGCAATAGCACTCACCCGACTCACCAACGCAGGCTTAACCATCCCCAAAACACCCCTAGCCGCCGAACCCGAACTAACCCTATACGCTCAGCTCAAACGCGATCGCAGCGACGCCTACCCCTACTACAACGCCCTACTCGCCAGCCTTGTCAGTTTCTGCAACGCACTCGAACTTCTTAATAGACAACTCATAGAAAAATAAGCAATCATCACAAGCTACGGCGCTTCATTGGATAGTGACTCGAATGTTTTCATGAGCCATCGTGCAATCATTCCATCGTTTTCGGTTTGCGATCGCCTCAAGGCTTCCTCAACCAAATCCATTTTCAACCCCGGCAATACTAAAGAACTGCGAACCTGCCCACTCCGCTCTTCAGCGACAGAAAACGCGGTCACCTTCCGAGCCTGAACATCTACAACCCAATATTCCTGCACACCGAGCCGCTCGTACAAAATTCGCTTGTGGCCCAAATCATCGCTTAACGAGGTCGAACCGATCTCAACGATTAAAGTTGGTGGGCCAAACAAATCTATATTCACTGGCGAATTGGTTTGAGGTGGCAGATATTTCGCGCCCTCACCAATATAAAAAGCCGCGTCTGGTTGACACTCTCGCTCACCAGCTTTTTGAAAACCAGCATTTACATACTTGGTAATATCTATATTTTTTGCCGCACAAAAAAAGTAATTACATCCCACACAACGCCATTCTGCCGACTATGCCCTACACCCAAAGATGGCATTTCAATCCTCATATACCCGGCATCAAAGTAGGCTCTACCCTCTACAGAAGCAGCGTCATCATAAGCAACCGACACAAACTCGTCCCAGGTTGCCTCAACCCAGGTATCCGTCAAAATCCGCTTCGACGAGGAAACAACCATAAGCTCAGCGCTCACCCAATACATCTATCATTTTTATAATCTACCGTCCCTTGAATTTCGCTGTCACAACCACACTCATTCAAAAGCACAAGCCCCTCATATTAACGATGTGGAAGCAATGTACGATCAGCACTTGTTTTTATACAATGCCTTGCTCAATAGCCTCAACAGCTTTTGCAATTCACTCGAACGGCTTAACAGACAAAGATAAGACAGGTTCAGCCTTCCTCTTCCAAAAATTGCTCAGCTTTCTCGTACAAAAACTCTATGGGACAAGTAAATCCAATACTTCTAAACGGGAGCAATGCAAAATAGTGGGCAGTCCCCCACTCGCTTTAAGCGTGTCATCAGGGAGGCAAAAAAAGTAGGATTTTCCTGATAACACCATCCAAGTGTCGGAAAATCCTACGATGAAAAACACCTCCAATATAGCTGCC
>JBGTIK010000151.1:0-9500 GCA_041745715.1 Phormidesmis sp. | reverse complement strand
TCTCGGATGCCTTCTCGGATACCTTCTTGCTTTATTTCTTGATAAATGGCTGACTCTTGCATCAGATCGCTCCTCAAAACTTGCTGAATGATTGATTTATCTAATATTAGCGCTGATAGAATGGCTGTAGTCGCCGTTAAGTTACTCTGAATGCTTCGAGTCGGGACTGTCTGGATTAAAGCGGCTATTTCCTGTAGGGCCACTGTCGGATCGTCGTTTTGACTGAGCACGGCAAAGGGCAGAAGGCCGGGAGCTTTAACAAAATCACTCAGCGGCTGCTCCCACAGCCGAATTACCTCAAACTGATGCCGTGTTAGGAAACCGACGATGAACGCGCACGCGGTAGTCCAGCATTCTAAAAGGCATGGCTGGATCGGGGCGAGTTTGAAATTCTACGTGAAGAATGATGTTGTCAGCTTGAAGCAGAATCAGCGCATCGGCTCTGATCGGTTCTAGCGACAGTTCTGAAGGACTCAGGGCGGTTAGGGCAACCGGCTCACCCAACAGCCAAGTGGCAAAGTCGGCTGGAAAGGTTTTGATTAAGAACTTACAAACGGTATCAAACATGCAAAATAGCTTAGCAGTTTGATTAATCTAGATCGCTGTCTAAAGCTGCTGCGATCGCTCTTTTCGCATCCATCTGAAATTCTTCAATATCGACCCGGCTAACTAGCGCGATCGCCACCAGCATCCCCACCGCCTGGGTCACGAATACCAGTGCATAAGCCGGTAGCAACTGCTCAGCGGTCGGCTCAATGACTGTTGCTGCTCCGGTTAGATTTTTACCCAAAGACAGCAAGCCACCGCCCAGCACTGAAGCGCCGCCTCGTGCCATCGCCTGCGCTAGTCCCCAAGCGCCAATAAACGTGCCCGCTGTGGCCACGGCAGTTAAATCGAGCATCAGCAAAATTGAGCCGGTCGTTAATAGGCCCGCCGCTAGCCCAAATAAACTGACTGCCACTTGCAGCATCACCGGATTGCCAGTAGTGCCCGCAGCGGCCAATAGCAGCAAACATCCCGAGGCGGCTAAGCAGCCTACTTTCACCGTGCGTTTTTTGCCTAATAGCGGCACTAGCACAGCACTTGTGACAATAATGCCGAGCAGTGTGCCCCCGCCAAAGAATCCGTTTAGGGCGGTGGTTTGATCAATCGTCATGTTAAAAACTTGGCCGCCGTAGGGCTCTAGCACCGTATCTTGGGCAAAGATGCTCAGGCTCAGCACCAGCAAAAAGCAGAAAAATACGCCCGTTTGACGGCTCGCGGTCAATACTTTGATGGCCTGCTTTAAAGTAACGCTATCTTCGCGATCGCCCGCACTTGAGCGCTGTTCTAGCCGAGAATACCGCTTCTCGACACCTAGCGTACTGACTACCGCGATCGCGCACACAATCGCTGGAGCCACGATAAACAATCGATTGATCGGCGCTTGCAACTCCGCTACCGAAGTCGCCCCTTCCAGCGGCCCCAACACCTTTTGAATAATTACCACGCCAGCCACGATGCCCAGCATCAGCATGGACCAGCCAATGCCGACAATTTTGTTTTTGGTTTTATCATCCGAAACATCCACGAGCAGCGCTGTAAATGGCGTTGAAGTCGAAGACAGCGCCAGCCCATAAAACGCAAAGACCACTGCCAGCAAACCCACCCAAGGATAAGCGCCAATTCCCCATCCAGATTCAGCAATCTGCTCACCGAGCTGCCACATCACCTGCACTGCCACAAAGGCCGTCAGCCACATACTGACAATGCCCAGCCAGATATAGCCACTGCGATGATGGCCCAGCAGCGGTTTTGCATCCGACATTTGGCCAAACCAAATCCGCGCCGGGGCCATAAACTGATGCACTGCAATCACTCCAGCGGCAACGAGTGCAGGCACCCGCAGTTCATCGATCATGACTCGATTGAGCACCCCCAGCGTCAGCAGCGACATAATGCCGAGCCCCATGTTGAAGGCTCCTAGCCGCAGCATCGTAAATAAGCCAATTTGCGGCGTACTTTTAGCTGCGCCCTCTGCCACGGGTGAATCGATACTCTCCATCGTAGAATTCCTACTTGCACTTGCTGGACGTTGGTTTTACTAGGATAAAAGATTCTCGGAGGGCAGTTGGCTTTTGTTTGGCTTTTCTTAGTGTCGTCTATATAGTTGCGTTACATCCCGAAAAAAAAGGGCGGGCGATCGCAATCGATCACCTGCCCCATGTACCTAAAAACTCGTTGTCTTCAGTCAAGTCTCAAATCAGCCATCTCTAGCCAGCCATCTCAGACATGAAATCTAATATGTCAGCTTAGAGAACTATGCACTTTGCCATGCATCAGCAGTTGTTTCCGTCTCTGTCGAATCCGCCAAACTGGCCTCAGCAGGCGAAGTAGACTCAGCAAGAACAGGCTGTTGAGTGCCTGCAATCGTCACTTTCACAACTTTGTTGCGCTTATCTTCAGCTTTAGGCAACGTCAGTAACAAAATGCCAGCTTCGTAAGCAGCGCTCACGGTCTGTGGATCAATGGCGACAGGTAAAGAAATTACTCGGCGGAAAGGCCCGTAGCGGAACTCATTGCGGCGGAGCTTTTCGCCTTCAGTGAGGGCGAGAGGAGTGCGATCGCCCGAAATAGCCACAACTTCACGGCTTGCCTGAACGTCGATATTGTCTGCACTGACTCCCGGTAGCTGAACTTGCAACAACAGCGCATCTTCACGCTCTATCAAAGTCACAGCCGGTGTCCAAGCGGTCGGCGCACTCTCAATGCCGGCAAAATCATCAAAGAGCTGATCGAGCTGTTTTTTAACGGTATTGATTTCTTGAAACGGCTGCCAGTAATGACGAACAATCATGAATGTATCTCCGAAATTGGATATATACATCATGCCAAAACAACTCATCCTAGCGGAGTCGCAAAAACCCTACCCAACGGTAGAAGACACCGAATTTCGGTTCGGGGGCGGTAATCACTCTTGGAACCCAGGTGATGTGGAGAAGTGTGAGAGGGCCTACAAGGTTGAACATCGAGAACAGCTTTGCGCATGGGCTTTTGTTGAATGTTTATGAGGTACTGATTACCAGTGCGTCGAGTTCAGCCTGCATGTGAGTGCTCACCTGCTGATAACAATCTTCGACATAGCGCTTGTCTTTTGAGGCATCTGCGCCATAGCGATGAAATTCGATGGGCTTACAGATGCGAGTATGAATTTTAATCGGTAGCGGAATGTGGGGCAGTGGGCCGACCGCAAGCCCCCAAGGCAAACCCAAGTACACAGGAAAAACTTCTGGATCAATGCCCATTAGCCAAGGCATGCCCCACTGATGAAGCTGCTGCACCTGTGGGTAAAGATCGCCTAGCACGATGAGATTAGAATGCGCCCCGGTAGAAATCATCGGCACGATTGGAACGCCTTTTTTTAGCGCTAGCTTAATAAAGCCCTTGCGATTATAAAAACAGATCTTATGGCGCAGCGCATAGGGCCGAAACACGTCCTGCGCTCCGCCGGGATACACCACAATGCTGGCTTTTTGACTGAGGGCAGCGAGGCCCATGCGAGGATGCGCTCGCACAGCGCCCATTTGCGTGGCTAGCTGCGCGCCCAGGGGAGAAGCTTGCCACACGCTGGGGTGCATGAGCCCATACAGCGGTTTCTCAGTGCCAAACCGGCAGCACCAGTCGTATAGCATCATGTGCAGGTCGGGCGCGGCTAAGCCGCCGTTATGAGAGCCTACAAACATCACGGGTCGGTCGGTGGGAATATGCTCCCAGCCGTCGGTGCTGACTCGATAGTAATGATGGTAAGCCCAGCTCATAAGCGGCAGCATTTGCCTGAGCACTTCTGGATCTCTTCCCTGGAGTGACCAGCCGTTTAAATGAGGGTTTGGATGGGTTTGTTGGGAAAATTGTTGCCGGAGTAGCTGCTGAGACAGAGTGCCCAATGCTTGAAGAGCTTTGGAGAGCGAAAGTAAGTTTTCCATTTTTTTAATAGCGATTGCTGTTGGCTCGTTTGCCAAGGCCAAATAGGCTCATGAGTAGCGCGGTGCCAACAATGCCAATACCCAGCGCAAAAGCGACCCAAATGCCAACCGGCAGAGCAATAGTTGTAAAGCTGAAGAAGGTGATCGGGATCAATGTTGCATTTTGCACAGAGAAAATGGCAACAGCAACAATTAGTAGGGCTGGAATAATCGCAATTAAAAGTTTGATCATGGCTTAAATTATCGTTTCAAACGCTCACTATAAAACAACAAAACAGTGTTAGATCGGGCGGACTGACTGGCTAACATCTGAAAGCGATTTCTCTTGAAAATTCTCTTGCGTAATCTCTAAATAGATATGTTCTAAACCAATCCGATGGCGAGAAATCGATTCGACGGTAATGCCAGAAAACCGGCTGAGCAGTTCGGGCAACTCTAGCAGCTCAGGCACCCAAAAGGCGAGTTCGTTGCCGTAGCGACGTGGGGTAAATCCATGCGATTGGGCAATGGCGATCGCGCCCACCTCATCATCCGTTTCAATCATTACCACTTCTGCCGCCGGAATGCGCTTTCGCAACACCTCCAGCGTCCCTTCTGCTAGTAGCTTGCCCTGCTTGATAATGCCAATGCGATCGCACAGCCGCTCCACTTCATCGAGCAAGTGAGTGGTAAGCAGCACCGTCACCCCCTGTTGCTTTAGCGAACGAATCAGCTCCCACACCTCATAGCGGGCCTCAATATCTAGCCCTGTCGAAGGTTCATCTAGCACCACTAGCTTAGGCCGGTGAATAATTGCCGCCGCCAAACTCAGCCGCCTTTGCATCCCCCCACTGAGATCGCCCACCACGCTATTCGCTCGATCCGCTAAATTCACAGCGCTCAGACAGCTCTGTACCTGCTTTTGCATATCATGCCGATCCAAGCCGTAAATGCGGGCCAAAAAAGACAGGGTTTCGGCGCAGGTCAGGCTTTGATACAGCAAATTTTGCTGCGGCATTACGCCAACCATCCGCTTCGTCGCCTGAGAAACCGGCTGGCCCTGGATCAAAATTTCGCCGCTGTCGGGCTTAATCAATCCACAGAGCATATTAAGCGCCGTCGTTTTGCCCGCGCCATTCGGCCCCAGCAAGCCATAAATTTCACCCGGCAATAAGCTCAGCGACAGATCGCTAAGCGCCTGACGCTGACCAAATCGTTTGGAAAGGCGAGAAATTTTGAGCATGACTAAAACTCTACACCCGCTTGCGCCTTTACGCCCTGCTCTTTAAAGGGGTGCTTAATTAGCATCATTTCAGTCACCAAATCAGCCCGCTCAATCAGCTCAGGGGGCGCGCCTCTGCCGGTCAAAATGACATGGCTCAAGCTGGGCTTTTCGGCCAGTCCTGCCAGCACTTGCTCAACCGATAAGTAGCCCAGCTTCAGAGCGATATTCACTTCATCGAGCAGCACGGTGCGATAGTTTGCATCGCGGATGTAGGTGAGGGCTTTTTCCCAGGCAGCTTGAGCCGTTTGAATATCGCGCTGTCGATCTTGCGTTTCCCACGTAAAGCCTTCGCCCATCGCATGGAACACGAGCTGATCGGGCCAGTGGCTGAGCGCAGCTTTTTCGGCAGGCTCCCAGCTGCCCTTGATAAACTGGATAATGGCGACATTAAAGCCATGACCCAAAGCGCGCAGAACAACGCCCAAAGCCGCTGTAGTTTTACCTTTACCGTTGCCTGTATTAACAATAATCAGCCCCTTTTCAATCTTGCGCTCAGCGAGACGTTTTTCTTGAACGGCTTTACGGCGCTCCATTTTTTGCTTGTACTGCGCTTCACTGAGGCCCTTTTGCGAGGCTTCGTCATCGAGCTGGGTGGCGGCTTGATCGAGCGCGGTTTGATCGAGTGTCGTGGGGTCAGGCATGGTCAAATCAGAGCGGGTCATAGGTGAGACGCAGGGTAGGGATTGAAGCTGATCTTAACGGCTGTGAGAGTTGAGATGCGATAATACGGAAAATTACAAGTTACCGCAGTACCCACCAGTATGACTCTCAAGCGTATCGTCCTTTCAGTTATGACCCTGCTCGTGTTGGTGGTAATGGGCCAATCGCTGATCAGCAGCCTATCGCAACCCCAAGTCGGGAATCAATTGCAACTATACCAAACTGATTTACTGGTACAGGCCAGTGAATGGGATGGCAGCGGTCTGCCAGCGACTGAGGTAGAGCAGTTTCGCAATGCCGTGTTTGGCAAAGACGCGCTGGAATCGGCAAGTGAGCAGTATTTAGAGGTGCGTCAAGATGCTGCAACCGGACTGAAACGATTGCAGCAGCAGGCCGATTCAGCGAACAGCGATCAAAAAGCGCTGTTAGAAACAGCTGCCGATTCGCAGCAGTTTTTGATCGATCAAATTGATGTGCGCTTAGGCATGGTGCAGGCCCAGCAAAACGAGATCCCAAAAGCGCTCAAGACTTGGCAGCGTTTGGCGAATACTGCTGACACTTCTACTGACAATAGCGCCGCTGGTACGCTGATGTCTCGTGAGGCAATAGCGGCTCGAACCCTAGTCGATCTGTGGCAGACACCGCCTTTAGTGCGCCCTAACACCGCCGATCTGATCAACTTGAACTTGAGCGGCTGGTTTCGCTACAGCGCCTTAGAGCGGCTATATACTCTCGAAGATAAGACTGCTCAACTCAATGAATTAAGCGCGGATGAACGGGCAGCGGCTGAAAAAACGTTGATTCAGCTCAGTGCGATAGGTCTGCTGCCGTCTTTTGGGGCTTTGTTCGGTACAGCGGGCTTGATTGCGCTGATTGGCCAACGGCTATTGCGTGGTAAGGATTCACTGTTGGCCATTCCCGAAGGTCAGTGGGAGGTGCCTTGGAATTGGGAAGTGATTTGGCAGGTAGTGGTCGGTGGCTTTTTGTTTGTGGGGCAGTTTGTGGTGCCGTTGGTGATTGGGGTTTTGCTGGCGACCGTGCAGTCGGCGGTGCCTCAGGTATCCAATGGCATAACAGATGGCATAACACCAGAGCTGACGAGCCATTTGACTGCCAGTTTGAATAGCTTACAAGCGAGTGGATTGGCGGTGACCGGCTCGATTCTGGGCCTATCAAGTCGGGGGAAGGCGCTATATTCGCTAGCGGGTTACTTGCTGATGGCGGCGGGCACTTTGGCGGTTTTGTATTATTCGATCAAGGCTTATTTGCCACTCTCAAAAGCGTGGTTTCCAATTAAGCTTTCTGGCAAATGGCCGCTGTGGGGCTTTGGCAGCTATCTGGTAGCGCTGCCATTGATGCTCAGCGTGTCACTGCTCAACCAGCAGATTTGGCAGGGGCAGGGGGGCAATAATCCAATTTTGCAAATTGTGCTTGATGAGCGCGATCCGCTGGCGTTAGGGATGTTTTTGTTTACGGCGGCGGTGGCGGCTCCGGTGTTTGAGGAGATTTTGTTTCGGGGCTTTTTGCTGCCTTCGCTGACGCGCTATTTGCCGATTTGGGGCGCGATTGGCCTGAGCAGTCTAATTTTTGCAGCGGCGCATCTGAGCTTTTCAGAAGTGCTGCCGCTAACGGTGCTAGGGGGGATTTTGGGGTTTGCTTATGTGCGATCGCGCAACTTACTCTCCTCAATTTTGCTGCACAGCACCTGGAACAGCGTCACCATGATCGGGCTGTTTTTATTGGGTAGCGGCAGTCGCTAAGATAACGCCTGAATCGACCTAATCTGCTGCCTAATCTGCTGCTGCCTAATCTTCTGTCTGAGGCCAGCCATCATCGGCCTCTTCTCGGTCGATATCGCTAGGCTGATTAGGACGGATGGGTGCAACCAGTTTTGGTGTTTCAGCGCTGACGCTAGGCGCTGCCGATGGGGTTACTACGGTCTTTTCTACAGGCTGAGAGATGGGCTCAGAGACAGGCTGAGAAGCGGCCTTAGAAACAGGCGAAGAGACAGAGACAGCTAGATCTTCACTAGGCTCAATACCCAACTGTTCACGCGCTTGATCGAGCATATAGATAATGCCTGTGCGCGTAGTTTCGAGGAGGCTTTTACCCGTCTCAGCTAGGGGTTTTTTCTCAATGGCTGAAGCGGTGTCACTGGTTTGGGTATCGACCCAATTGCGAATGCTTTGGCCTGCTTTGACCGTGGTGTCGCTAAACCAAGCGCCAAAGACAAAAAAGGAGCAGATAATCAGCCAAAAGAGCTGAGCAGTTTCTTTGAGAATAGTGCCCGTGAGGTTGAGCGTGGTTTGAAAAGTGGCGGCGGTGTCTTCTGCAAAAAGCAGATCCCAGAGCTTAGAAGCCTGTAATTGAATGCGATCCATAGGATTATTGTTGATAGAGTTTTGATAGGTGAGCAGACTGTTAAGGGGACTAACTGGTCAAAGATTATAGAGTAAGGGCTCTCGAAACATGACGCTCAGACGACGTATTTTTACTGTCTACCCTTGGGCTTAACTGCCGCCCCATACTTTTTGTAAAATAGTTTCTGGGGCAATGTCAGCGATGGTGTTGGTCGCGGAGGTAATGCCGATAAAGCGAGTTTCTTCGCCTTCAGCGGGGGGCAGCATGGCCTCAGGAGACTGGGTGCCAAACAGACCCAGGGTGAATACTTTGAGCGCGATCGCCAGCTGCATAATGGGGTTGTCGGGCGTCAGCAGCAGATCAGCACCTGCAATCATAGCGGCGCTTTGGCCGAGGTTGGTGGTGGTAGCGATCGCGAGTCCACTGTCGCCGCTTTTAATTGCACTGACTTGATCGGCGCTGGCTTCGGTTTGTAATAGGACAATCGGCAGCTCAGGCTGCTTGGTGCGAAAGTCGCTAATCAGTGTTTGCCAGCTTTGGGTCGGATAAGTGGCTTTCTCCGCTGACGGGCTTTGGTCAGTAGCGGGGCCGGGATACATGAGGACGTAGCCATTTTTGAGATTGAGGCGATCGCGCAAAGCGTTAGCCCAGGCAATATCGGCTTCTGGCACATTGATCGCCGGTGTGATGGTCGGCGCTGAAGGCGGCGGCTCGATGTCGATGGCGCTGAGCAGTTGGTGATAGCGGTTGGCTAAGTATGTGTTAGTCGGAGGTTCGGGCACGGTAGCTGTGTAGAACCAAGGTGCGGTCGTAGAGCTGTAGGCCACCCGAGTCGGCACGCCGCTAAGCCATAGCAACAGGCCCAGGCTCCAGGTCAAATGCGTCGTGATGGCGACTTCGTATTCGCGATCACGAATGATCCCCAGCAGGTTAGCCCAGTCAGCGGGGCTATTGTTATTGGCTGAGAACGCGAACGGAATGACGGTATTGACAATTTTTGAGACTCGGTAGGCAGCGATCGCCTGGGGTTCAGCTACTATTCCAATCTCAGCTTTGGGATAGGCTTTTTTGATATCTTCTAGGGCCGGAAAAAACAAAAGCTGATCGCTGATGCCGCCAGGAATTAGGGCCAGTATGCGCATAGGGATTATATATTTTTATCCGTTCACCATTTTACGGGACATGGGCGGTTTCGCACGATGCCGTTAGGAATAAAACAGAAATCAAAGGGAAACGGTGTTTTAAGCTACAAG
>JBGTIK010000150.1:0-2770 GCA_041745715.1 Phormidesmis sp. | reverse complement strand
CTCTGTTTGAAAAGAATCTTATTTTGATGGCCCTCGCGCCAGAAATCAATCGCCGCTACGGGCGGCTATACCACTATTTGCACACTGGTGAAGACAACGCCGCCGCATCCGATTTGCCCACTGTTGATTTGGTGCTGCGGCTGCTGTCTCGTAACGATTTAGAGCGCCGCCGAGCGAGAGCTAAGCTCACGGGGTCAGAGTCTTTGGTTGAGCGCCGGATTGTGCGCTACGTGTCGCTAAGACCTAGTACCAAGCCAAGTAGCTACCTACAGCTCAGCGATGAGTGGGTCGATTATCTCTTGTCTGAACAGTCGGATCAGCATGTGCTATTTGCTAGCTTAGCCACGCCATCGGAGCCAGTGCTGGCCTTACCCGCACCGACGGCAGCGACTCGCGCGGTCAAAATCGTGCAGCCTGAAGTGCCCTGGGATCGGCTGATTTTACCTACGCCGTTGCTCTCGCAGCTGCATCGACTGCCTCAGCAGGCGGCAGTGGGCTTATTGACTAGAGAATTTATACAAGATTTAAGCGGGGATGCTTTGAGTTCTGCCTTGGATAGTCAGGTTGCTTTACTGATTTGGGCAGCGGGTACGGGCAAAACGATGGCGGCTGGTGCGATCGCAACCTCTCTACGTCAGCCGCTGGCCATCCTCGATCTCAAGCAGGTTCAGGCCGAAGATTTTACAGCCGTGCTGGATTCTTTAGTAAGCGATCGCTATCCGGTGCTCTTAATCAAATCCGCCCAGATTTGGTTTGGCCGTCATGCCCCGCTACCGGCGGCTCAGCTGGCTCAGTGGCTACAGCGCCGCCTAGCGGAACCCGGACTAACTCTGTTGAGCGCGCACTACTTGCATACGGTACAGGCCCGCTACCGGCAGCAAATGAATGGCGGCGTCATTACCTTCCCGCTGCCTCGCAAGGCCGCGCGCACGATGCTTTGGAGGCAAGCATTTGCGGGCATTGTCTGCGATGAAATTGAGTGGGCCGAATTAGGCAATGCCCTCAAAATTTCAGGCGGGCAGATTCAGCTGATTGCGCAAGCAGCGATCGCTATAGCCCAATCCAAAAATGCGACAGCCATTACCTTCAGCCACATTCAACAAGCCCTCAGCCAGCGAGATAAAACCGCAGCCAAGCAACTGGAATCGCCTTAGATCCCTCGCATTTGATTGAGATGACCAAATAAACAGACTTAAAAACTTATTTTGAGCCTATCCCTTGCTTATTAGGCATGGCGGCACGGTAGCGGTGAGGCGTTTGCCCCGCCCAGCGTTTAAAGGCGCGATGAAATGCACTGGGCTCTGAGAAGCCGAGCAGAAATGCCACATCGTGAATAGAGGTTTCTGGATGCTTCATTTGACTGAGGGCCAGTGCTTTTCGAGTATCGTCTAAAAGCTGTTGGTAGGTTGTGTTTTCAGCTTGTAGCTCGCGCTGAAGCTGACGTACGCTGACGGTCAAGTGGCGAGCAATTGTTTCAATTCGAGGCACCTTTGCCTGTAACTGTTGAGCGATCGCCGCCATCACTTTTTGGCGGTAGCCCCGTTCTAAGTTCTGAGCGGCAAGCAGGTCGCTGGCATGACGCTCAAACACCGAGAGCAGACGAGAATTTGCAGACCGAATTGGCCAGTCCAAACAGGCTGATTCAATAAAAATTCGATTCACTGGCTGAGAAAACTGCACCGCCGTTTGAAAAATCCGCTGGTGCTCTGTGCAATTGTCTGGGCGAGGATGCTGAAACCAAATTCTATCGGGGCGCAGCGCCTGCCCGGTGATCTGCTTAGTAGCGGTTGCCAGCGCTGCAAACGTGCTCTCAATCGGGTGACGAGGCTCCTGTAGCAGATAGTTTTTGACATGGCTGAGCACTTCACAATCGCACTCAACCCAGCCGCTTGAAACGCGATGGTGAATGGCAACCCCTTGGCTGAACAATCGGGTGTATTGGGACAGCTTTTCTAGAACCTGACCATAGGTTTGGCAGTTGAGCAACACATAGCCCACGATGCTAATTGCGGTGAGATCAAAGGCTTCTCCAATGTGTAGGCCCAAATCGCGATCGCCTGTTTGCGCGATCGCTTCGCGCCAAAGTTGTTGAAGTAGTGCTCCCGAAATTTGGCGATCTGGATCGGCTAGCCAAGTTGACTCAATGCCAGCCGCGCGATAAAGACTATCAGATGAAATTCCTTGAGCGGCCACATACTGCGCAATATCTCGAACAATCGCGATGGAAAAAGTTGCTTCTGGTTTCATCGGGCGTCTCCAAAGATGGCGCTGTGGGTCAAGTTTTTGGCGCGGCGCGTCATTCGGCGGCTTAGCGGCAGGCCCTATCGTTGAATTATCAGCTGATGAATCCACCTATGCTCTCTGAGAATCCTCTCTGAGAAATCTCTATGAACCGTTTACAGTTCGTTAGAATCACAGGCCGCTTTTTTATTGCAATCGTGATACTCTCCAATATTCCGGCACTGGTTCCGTCAAATGGGAGTGGAAATCTCTCTTCACCAGTGGATTAGACGGCATAGCGCATGGTTAATAATTGAGACCAAGAAAGTCCAACTTCTAGGATGCCTAGCTTTACAGCCGGGACAACTTTAGTCGTGAAATGAACGCGCACAAAGTTATGGACGAGCCAGGCGTTGTTGCACGAATAGGGGTTACGGAAGGGGCGGGGTACGGTAAGTTTTAAGTAACCAAACAAAAAAGCTAAACCGATGAGCCAACGCCGCATCCGTAACTGGTCAGAGTATAACGCTGGATTGAAGCAAAGAGGCAG
>JBGTIK010000149.1:0-4997 GCA_041745715.1 Phormidesmis sp. | reverse complement strand
CCGTAGTATACCGAGACTTTTTCTGCCTTGAGAGTAACTTTAGATCCAACGTCTGTGATCGTAGAAGTAGGAAACGGACTGGCCATAGTATGAAACCTGTGTGAGATGAACCTGTCAGAACAGGGGCGAGGAGAAAAAAAGCAAAAAAGCCTATTGGACTTGTTAGACTATTGGACTTTTTGGAAACGGTTGCGCAGGTAAATGGCGATCGCATTCATCAACAGCAAAATCACCATCAGCACGATGATGCCCGACGCCGCAATATGGTGAAACTCTTCTTGAGGGCGACCGACCCAGTTATAGATTTGAATGGGCAGCGCCGTAAACTGACTGTCCAAACCGCTCGGCACGAAAGAAATAAACACAGCGGCACCGATTACAATTAGCGGTGCAGTTTCGCCAATCGCTCTGGAAAGCGCCAAAATAACGCCTGTCAGAATTCCGGGCATTGCTGAGGGCAGTACATGGCTCCAAACCACCTGCCAGCGGTTGGCACCCAGCGCATAGCCCGCTAAGCGCAAACTCCCCGGCACGGCTCTAAGCGCCTCACGAGTCGAGACAATAATCACCGGCAAAATTAGCAGTGACAACGTAAGCGCTCCGGATAAAACGCTACGCCCACCGGTAATCGGCTCTAATACTCTGACAAATATTGCCAAGCCCAACAGACCATAAATAATCGAAGGGACGCCTGCAAGATTGCCAATGTTAATTTCTACGATGCGATTAAACCAATTGTCGCTGGCAAACTCTTCCAGGTAAATGCCGGCGCCCACCCCGACCGGGAAGGATACTAATGCAACCACGGCCATTAACCAGAGCGTGCCTAGTATCGCTGCGACCACACCGGCTCTTTCGGCTAGACGAGAAGGATAGCTAACGATGAAGTTCCAGTTGAGCGTGCCGACACCGTCAATTAAGATCGTCAGTAGCAGCCAAGCTAAAACTGCAACCGCTAGGCCGGTCGCGGTCCAAGCAGCGATCGCAAACACCCGATCTGAGCCATATCGGCCTGAAATATTAGGCTTAAACTGACTACTGTTGTCAGCGGCTGGAACTCCGTCTAAAGCGGGCCTAGAAGAAATTTTTGAATCCATTACAAAACCTTTTTCCTGTGTCTTTGCTGCGGTCTAGTTGAGTGAGCTAGCTGATCTAGTCGTATTTTTCTCTAAAGCGATTAACAAACCAGAAGCTGAAAATATTGAGCGCTAGCGTCAATAGAAACAGCGTCATGCCCACTGCGAAGATAGTTCTGTACACCAGCGTGCCGTGAGGCGCATCGCCAGAACTCACCTGGACGATATAGGCCGTCATCGTCATCACCGGCACGAAAGGATTAAACCCTAACGTTGGGTTTGCTCCTGCTGCTAGCGTCACGATCATGGTTTCGCCAATGGCTCTAGACACCGCCAAAATCAGCGAGGCCACAATTCCTGATAGTGCCGCTGGCAAAACTACAGAAGTCACCGTTTCCCGCTTAGTTGCACCCAGCGCGTAAGAGCCGTCTTTGAGGCTACGGGGTACCGAATAGAGCGCGTCCTCGCTCAAAGAAGCAACTAGAGGCGTAATCATGATGCCTAGAACCAGTCCGGCGCTCAATGAGTTAAACCCTTGCAGATTGGGAATAAACTTCTGTAAAAAAGGTGTTACGGTCAGCAGTGCAAAGTAGCCGTAGACAACAGTCGGAACGCCTGCCAAAATTTCCAGAATAGGTTTAAGCACCCGGCGAACGTTCGGCTGAGCATATTCGCTAAGACAGATAGCAGCAAGCAAGCCCAGAGGCAGTGCAACCAGAATAGAGATAAAAGAAATCATGATCGTGGCGCTCACGAGCACCATAATGCCAAACTGCTTACTGGAAAACAGCGGAGTCCAGCGAGTTTCGGTTAAAAACTGAGAGATCGGCACTTCTTGGAAAAAAGCAGCCGTCTCAAAAACAAGCGTCAATACAATTCCGATAGTCGTGAACACCGAAATTGCTGCAAAAGCGCCGCAAATAAGCTTCACAATGGCCTGAACGAGCTTAGCCCGATCTCGCTTGGGTGCCCATTCACCAGTTGCTACGTTAAAAGGAGCGTCAGCTGTCACAACAGAAAGCCTCAATTAAAAAATACTGACCGAAAACTACTGAGCTAAAAAAATACTGAGCTAGAAAGCATCCTGACTGTGACGCATCGGGGGTAATGACAAGGAGAGGCGAGCTCAAAAGTAGCCCCTCCTTGTCATTACCTTCGCTAATTTAGCTAGGATCCCTTGCCCAGAGTGCCTTCATCTAGGCGTGCTTTGGACTCTGCTAACACGTCATCTGGTAGCGGAATGTAACCGACTTCTCTAATCAGCTCCCCGTTAACTGGCTCCACATGATAGTCCGCAAACGCCTTTACTTGGGGCTTGGTGTCATAAGACTCTTTCTTAACGTAGACGAATATAGGCCGAGACAGCGGATTGTAAGAGCCGTCAGCGATGGTTTCAGACGAAGGTGCGACGCATTCGCCAGCTTCGTTCTCAACTTCCAATGCCTTGAGGTTACCTTCGTTTTCCTCGAAGTAAGCATAGCCAAAGTAGCCTAAGGAACCGCTGGAATTTTCCACACCGTTCACGATTACGTTGTCGTCTTCGCTAGCGGTATAATCGCCTCGGCTAGCGCCTGATTCTCCGTTAATTTCTTCAGTTAGGTAATCAAAAGTACCTGAGTCAGTACCGGGGCCAAAGAGTTCTAAAGGCGTATCAGGGAAGGAGGGATCGACCTGATTCCAGTTAGTGACCGTACCTTCCGATTCAGGGCCCCAAATGGTTTTGAGCTGGTCTACCGTCAAGCAGGTGGCAAAGTCGTTGCCTTGGTTGGTAACTAGGGTAATTCCGTCGTAGGCGATGGGGACTTCAATAAACTCAATGCCAGCCGCTTCGCAAGCAGCTATTTCATCGTCTCCGATCCGGCGAGAAGCGTTAGAGATATCGGTTGCGCCAGTACAGAATTTTTTGAAGCCGCCGCCAGTGCCCGAGACACCTACGGTGACATTTGTGTCAGGATTAGCAATTTGAAACTCTTCAGCCATCGCCTCAGAGATCGGGAACACGGTGCTGGAGCCGTCAATTTGAATGGCACCGGAAACACCTTCGCCAGTGGCGGCGGTGTCACCCGCTGGTTCGGTGCCTGTACCTTCAACAGTCGTGGTGTCACCACCGCCACAAGCTGCAAGGCTAAAAGTAAGCGCTAAAATAGAGCCAGCATACGCTAGCCGAGTCGAGTGCCCTAAAAATTTCTCAGATAACTTCATGGAACCTATCACTCCTTAATACCGTTAAGAGAATTGCTGAAATAAACGCATACACATAAATGCCCAGTCGCATTCTGACTGAAACCTAGCGCCGATAAGTAAAGGCTAGGTTAAGGAATTTCTTTTTTAAACGTATATATTGCAGCTGACGGATGTATTTCAAACGACAATTATTTAGTATCCAAGGCTACTTTCTATGTACGCAGTCATTTACGACGGCAACTGTAATCTCTGTGTGACGCTTGTAAAGTTTTTGGAAAAAATAGAAAATTCTGGGCGTTTTGGCTATGTGCCAATGCAGGATGAAGCGGCTTTAAAACGGCTAGGCGTCGGCGCTGAAGATTGTGAAATGGGGATGCTGTTGATTGAATTGACGGCAGCAGGCGAGGTGAGCGATCGCCGCTGGCAGGGTAGTGACGCGGCTGAAGAAATTGGCCGATTACTGCCGATGGGAGCGGCTTTTGTACAGGCTTATCGGTCGATGCCGGGGGCTAAGGTAGCGGGCGATCGTACCTACAGTTTCGTCCGTGACAACCGCTATCAGCTCTTTGGTAAACGCGATCGAACATATCGCTCGCAGCAGCCGATCAAATGGCCTAACTGCGACCAAAATAATTGCGCTTAGCCGTAATTTCCAGTGCCTATTGCAGCAGCCATTACGGCCCTGAAAAAATCACCTTTTCTAAATCGCTGCGGCTCAGGGAATATTTCAAGCTGCGCTGAACGACTTTGCCATCGTGGCTGACGTAGCGCACGACAATAGAATCTACATCCAGCCATAGCTTCGCTGACCAGTCGGGTTCGGAAAATGACCATTCGCTGATGTTTTGCGGATTGCGATCGCCCCCTAGGCCAATGAGCCAAGCTTCGATATCGGGTAAGGGATGGTTGCACAGAGGAGTGGTGGCCGGAGGCATAAGCAAGGCGCGAATTAAGGAAGTGAGGGAGACTGAGCAGCGCTGTCAGGTGCTGAAGCGGCGGGTAAAGGAATGGGTTGCTCTAGAACAGTGGGGGCAACAGTGGGTGCGATCACCGGTAAATCGGTGAGATTGACAGCGGTGATGTCGCCTTTGGTGAGGCTAATCGTGACCACCAACAGCAAGCAGCCAAGGAAGGTGATTCCTAAGATAAAAAGAGCAAACAGCTCTCCGGCAGAGAGGGGACGATCGGTAGGATCTAAGTAGGCGTTGGATGAGTATTGTTTGCTTTGAAATTGGCCCTGAGATTTGCCCTGGGCTGAATTTTGAGCACCTACCTGCATGACAGACATCCGCGAGTAGCCAATTTTCAAGTCGTAAGCAAAACGTTTTTCGGGGCTGCTAAGCGTAGCATACGCTTCGTTGAGAGCTTGGAATTTGGGAATGGCGACAGCGCTTTCTAATTCTGTGGTGTCGGGGTGGTAGAGCTTGCTTAAGTCGCGGTAGGCTCGGCGAATGTCCTGCACTGAAGCGGCGGGCTTGAGGTCCAATAGCTCGTAGTAAGTAATCGGTTCAGGCATGGGCACTTGTCCAGGCGGTATCTAAGGCGTTCTCTAGAGCAGAATCGATCACAACATCAGTACGGGTGATGCGGATTTGCGCGATCGCAAACACCACCGGGATCACTCGGCCATAGTTAGTCGCGATCGCCCGCCAGCCCAAATCGGCTAAAAACCACGTCCATAGCGCTGGCCCCATAAACGCTAGCACGCCTCGCATAGCGCCATAGCGCGCAGAAGCT
>JBGTIK010000148.1:0-16968 GCA_041745715.1 Phormidesmis sp. | reverse complement strand
CGGTCATTTCTACGCGCGAGGCCAAAAACGCCCCAATCACCACACCGGGAACAATCACCGCTACCAGCGCAGTGTAGTTGCTAATACCTGCCCCAAATGCGGTGGCTCCAATCGCCAAGGCCATGCCAATCATGCCGTAGATGTTGCCGCGTTTGGCGCTTTCTTGATTTGACAATCCGCCCAGGCTCAAAATGAATAGCACAATGGCCGCAATGTAGGCGACCGTTACTAGATTGTTGGACATTAGATATTAATTTCCTAATTTTTGCAGCTTTATGAAGTGAATTTTTTGGCCATCTACGTGCTATTTGCGGAACATTTTTAGCATTCGCTGTGTGACCAAAAATCCGCCTGAAATATTGATCGTGCCAACTAGAATAGCGATCGCGCCTAACCCATTAGTCACACTAAATCCGCCTGCTCCACTGGCCGATCCACTGGCCGATCCACTGGACTGAAGCTGCAATAGCCCGCCGATAATAATGATGCCGCTAATCGCATTGGTCACACTCATCAGTGGCGTGTGCAGTGAAGGGCTCACATTCCAAATCACCTGCCAACCGACAAAGCAAGCCAAAATAAACACCGTAAAGTGAGCCAGAAAAGACGGCGGCGCACTCAGCCCAACCGCCAAAATTCCACAGGCCAACGCGCCTAACCCCAGTGCCTTAATCACGGGCGAAGGCTTTTTCTTTTCCGTCACCGCTGGCGTGACAATGGCTTTTGGCGGCGCAACCACAGCAGGCGGCTTCGGTGCAGGCCACATCACTTCCCCCTCGTAGGTAATCAGCGCCCCGCGTACGGCTTCATCTTCCAAATCGACTTTGTAGTTATCTGAGCCGCCCATGTCGCTGAGCAAATGGCAAAGGTTTGTGCCATAGAGCTGACTCGACTGACTCGCCATCCGACTTGGAAAATCAGTAATGCCGACAATTGTGACATCGCCGCAGGTGTAGATTTCTCCGGGTTTCGTAACCTCACAGTTCCCGCCTTGCTCAGCGGCCATATCGACAATCACCGAACCGGGCTTCATGCTCTCTACCATTGCCTGCGTAATCAGCAGTGGAGCCCGCTTACCCGGAATTAGCGCCGTGGTGATAATGATATCGACCTCTTGGGCCTGCTCTGCAAACAGCGCCATTTCCGCTGCGATAAATTCTGGGCTCATGGTTTTGGCATAGCCGCCTTGCCCGGTGCCATCTTCTTCAAAAAAGAGTTCCAAAAACTCCGCGCCCATGCTTTCTACCTGCTCTTTCACCACTGGCCTTGTGTCAAAAGAGCGCACAATTGCGCCTAAGCTTTTGGCCGCACCGACGGCGGCAAGGCCAGCGACGCCCGCGCCAATTACCAGTACCTTGCAGGGCGGCACTTTACCGGCTGCCGTAATTTGTCCCGTAAAAAACCTTCCAAAGTGATTGGCCGCTTCAATCACCGCCCGGTAACCGGCGATATTGGCCATAGAGCTGAGCGCATCCATTTTTTGGGCGCGGCTGATGCGGGGAATGGCATCCATTGCCAGTACGGTAACCTGACTGCTAGAGAGTTGCTGCACGAGATCGGGGTTTTGAGCGGGCCAAATAAAGCTAATCAGCGATTGATGGGCGCTGAATAAATCGGCTTCGTGACGGCCATCGGGATGAGCCTGCGGTGGCTGCACCTTGAGAATAATGTCGGCCTGCTGCCAGAGCGCTGTGGCGGTCTTTACTAGGGTGCAACCGGCGGTTTCGTAAGCGGCATCGCTGAACTTGGCCGCTTCGCCAGCGGTGGATTCTATCAATACCTCAAAGCCGAGCTTTTGCAGCTTTTTAACGGTAGCCGGGGTAGCGGCCACGCGGCGCTCACCGGCAGCAATTTCTTTGGGAATGCCTATTTTTCTGGGGGAAAGTTTTGGCTGAGCGGTGGTATCACTAGCTGCTTCGGCAGCTTCTGTAGCGTCGTTTTGTGATAACTTAGGCGGCGCGATCGCACCTCTAGCACTATCTTCCGCACTGGCCTTTTCGACTGAAAGAGTCATGGCATCTTCCGGGTAAACGTAAGCCTAAATATTGGCAGAAGAGAAATACACACGGAACCCGGCATTACAAAGATTGACTTGCGTTAGCAAAAGTTTTTGAAGGCAGTTTGAAGCGATCACTACAGCTTTACATTAGCTCAGTTTCCGGCTCAATTCCTGGCCGAATCGTCGGCTCAATTATGGTCTCAATCACTTGAGAAACCGTCCACTTTAAGAAACGAGTATTCTCCGCAAGATGTTAGACGTAATATAAGTAAAGCAGCTTATTTCGGATGTCACGGATTTACTTAGCGGTTGATTAGCGGCTGATTGAGTCGTCAATAAAGTCGTCGGTAAAGCCTGGATAAGATCTGAGCGTATCGAAGCTGCCTTTTCATTAAGTAACGTTAATAGACCTGTTTGAGGAGTTATCAGCGAATGTCTGCAAAGCGTTCTATCTCTCGTGTGTTGTCAGGATTGGTGTTGTCTGGAGCCGCAATCACAGCGGCCCTGTTAGTGGCACCTGCTCTCCCCAGCTTTGCCCAAACCAACCAAGGCGTGACCCTTTTTGGCGGCGTCGATTCTGAATATCGCCTGCCCTACACGCTAAACAATAATCAGCCTCGCAGCCGTCGCGCCGAATACTACCTGCGCGTTCCCGGCGAGCGCATGGCCAGCGCTGCTGCACATTTGCGCATTTCCTATCCCGATGCTTTCACGGAGCGCCGAGGCACGTTTGATACCGATCAAATTAAGGTGCGTCGCGGTCGGGGCAGAGGCGATCGCGAAATTCCTATTCAAGAAGTCGTCTGGTCACCCGAATCTAGTCAAATCGACATTTACTTAGCCGAAGATATTCCCGCTGACACCAGCTTTGTAATTGCTATGACCGGCATCCGCAACCCTGATCGCTTCGGGATGCAGCGCTTTAATCTGCAAGCAGAATCGCGCGGTGATGTGCTGCCTCGCTACTTAGGCACTTGGGAATTGTTAGTTGCAGAAGATATGGGTAACCGGTAGAATGCAGGATCTGTGCGTGAATTTGAATTTGAAGAAAAGCGCACACAGAGCTTAGCTTGACCGTAGTTAGCCAGATCGCAGCAGGAGAATTGACCCATGACTAAACGCACATTAGGCGGAACTTCCCGCAAACGCAAAAGAGTTTCTGGCTTTAGAGCCAGAATGCGCACTAAAAATGGCCGCAACGTGATTAAAGCGCGTCGCAGTAAAGGCCGCGCTCGACTCTCTGTCAGCGGTTAATGAGCGTTTAGCGGGCAGCAGCTAATAACCGGCTAGGCAAACTAACTAGTAAAACTAGGTTCAGCAGTTTTGTGGCACTTTCCAAACAAAATCGATTAAGGTCATCCCGTGATTTTGCTCGGGTTCACCATAAAGGAGTCCGAGCCGCAACCCAGAATTTAGCAATAAGAGCCCTCAAAAAAAACGCCTTGCTATCGTCAAAACCGCGCCTACGTAGCAGTCAAAGCGCAGATGGACTTCCGTCTGCGCTTTCGTCGCGTTTTGGCATTTCGATTAGCCGCAAAGTCAGCAAACGAGCAGTCGTACGAAATCGGATTAAGCGGCAGCTGAAGGCCATCATCCGGCGAAATTTGCCTGATATTAGCCCCAATTGGCAGGTCGTGATTGTGGTGCGGCCCGCTGCGGTAGAGTGCGAATTTGACGACTTTTTGAGAGAATTAGAAGACCTGTTAAAAAAGTTAAGCATTATTAAACATTCACAGAACATTCACGGCTAAATACTCGCAACCTTGAGGCGCTTTATGGCAATTAGTGAAGAGGTTTATTACGAAGGTGGGCCCCACATTGGGGAACTGATTTTTAATATCGTATTGGCTTTTACCATCATCTGCATTCCGCTGACAGTTGGGGCTGCTGTGCGGGCACTGTGGCTGCGCTACCGGATTACCAGTCGGCGAATTTCGTTCACGGGAGGCTGGATGGGGCGCGATCGCACCGACATCATTTACTCAGAAATCGCCAAAATCGTCACCGTGCCTAGAGGACTCGGCGCATGGGGCGATATGGTCGTCACCCTCAAAGACGGTAGCCGCATTGAAATGCGGGCAGTGCCTAAGTTTAGAGAAATTTTTGACTACATGAGCGACAAAATTTCACCTCAAGCCAAAGTCGCCAGTGGTGCGGTTGGCGTATCCTAGCCATAGACTAGCCAGTGGCCACACAAAGAGTTGGGGTTCGGTTAACTCGCACTCAATCACGAGTTAATCACGCCATTATTCAGATAAATTAAAGTCATACACAATAGATAAAGTCATACACACAGAGCTAGAGCGCGCGCATGGACTTCGGAATCGGCTTCCTTTCAAACAATGTAATGCTGCCAATCCTAGATTTTTTCTACGGAATTGTGCCCAGCTACGGGTTGGCAATTGTTGCCCTCACCTTAGTAATTCGATTTGCGCTCTATCCGCTGAACGCGGGTTCTATTCGCAATATGCGAAAAATGAAAATCGCCAATCCGCTGATGCAAAAGCGAATGGCCGAAATCAAAGAACGCTATAAAGACGATCCAGTCAAGCAGCAAGAAGAAATCAAAGGCATTTATTCAGAATTTGGCAATCCCTTAGCGGGCTGTTTTCCAGTTGTGCTGCAAATGCCGATCCTATTTGCATTATTTGCCACCCTACGCGGATCGCCATTTGCCAATACCAACCTTCCTGTCAACCTCAAGATCTTGCCTCAAGAAGCGATTGAACAGGTAGAGCAAGCGCCTTTGACCACCAAACCGAGCAATATTTTTGTCGCTGACGGTGAGCATTTTCAAGTCAGCGCGGTTGTGCCGACGGGCGGCACATTAGCAATTGGCGAAACGACCAAAGTTGAGCTGCGCTCAGTTGATAACAAATCATTAGATGAGCTGAGAACTGAATACGCTGAAGAAGGCGTGGATATTACTCCGAAGTGGCAAATTACTAAAGGCCAAGAGCTAGCGGAAGTGCAGTCCGACGGCACAATTAAAGCGCTAGCACCCGGCGATATCACCATTCAAGCGGAAGTGCCCGGTCTAGCGGCTGACAAAGGTTTTTTGTTCATTGAAAAGCTCGGTCAAATTGGCGTCCAGGGCGAAAACGGAGAAATCCACTGGGATATTCTCTTTATGATTGTGTTCTTTGGCATAAGCCTCTACGTCAGTCAGCAGATTACCCAAGGCAGCGGCCCCGCTGGGGATGAAAAGCAGGAGCAGCAGCAGGCGATCGCTAAGTTCACGCCGATTATCTTCTCCGGTATGTTTTTGTTTTTCCCACTGCCTGCTGGGGTGCTGATGTACATGGTGATTGCCAACGTCTTTCAGACAGCGCAGTCATTCATTTTGTCTAGAGAGCCGTTACCGGAAAACCTGCAAAAATTAGTTGATGCGCAAGAAGCTCAGCAGAGCCGAGCCGATGGCAGCGGTCGCGGGCAGCTAGCGTTTGAACCTGGTAGCGCCAAAAAAACGGCGGCTAAAGCGACTTCAGGAGCAAATTCAGGAGCAAAGCCGAGCCCTAAAACCACCGTTAAATCAAAGGCCAGTAGCGCGGGTAAGGGCGTGGATACATCGGACGGTAAATTGGATAACAAATCGGCCAACAAATCAGACAGTGAGAAAAAGGTTTCTAAGAAAAAGGCTTAGCGATCGCTCTTCCTCACACCTTAAACATCGCTCTAACCCCCATCTGATGCTAATGGCCTATCTGTCGCACATGACGGGTGGGCCATTATCGTTATAGAATCGGCTTCACAGCAAGTAGGCCGTCATTGAACAGTAAGCAAACATTAAGCAGTAAGCAAACAGTCGGCAAACAGTCGGCAATCGGTCAGATCTTATGGAAAAGAGCATTGCGTGGCTAGAAAAACTATTAACGCTTCAGGGGCTAAGCGCTAATGTCAGCGGCCATCAACAGGCCGCAAACTCAACGGAAAATGCCGAAGGTGAGGCTGTTACAGATGATAGCTTCTGGCTCACAATTGATACCACCTCGCTTTCGCCAGAGCAGGTGCAGGGTCTAATTGGCGATCGCGGCCAAGTTCTCGATGCCATTCAGTATCTCGCCAATACCACCCTCAATATGGCTCAGCCCGAAGACGATCAGCGTGCCTACACCATCGAAATCAACGGCTACCGCGAACAGCGTCAGGCAGAACTCAAGGGCATGGTTGAAGCCGCCGCCGAGCAAGTACTGGCCGATGGTAAAGAACATGAGCTGAAAGGGCTATCTGCCGCTGAGCGCCGCTATGTGCATGGCCTGTTTGGCGAATATGATCAACTTAAAACGTTTAGCCGAGGCCGAGAGCCCGAACGCCATCTTGTCGTCACACTCATCGGTGATAATGATGACACTGACACCGCTACGAGCACCGATGCTGATGCCAATATTGGCACCAATGCTGATACCGATCAGTGATCTAGCCGCCCGATAGTGGTCACCTGTAAATGGCCGCTAAACAGTGTCCAAACAGCTTTATAAATAGCGCCCCTGCACATAGAATCATGAGAGCTATCCCGATTCCGCAGCTACTGAATGCGCCCCAGAAAACGATTTCGATAGAAGTCGCCGAGCATTTGCCCCCATTAGAAACGCTGACGCCCGTGAAGGGCCGTGTGAGCGTTACTCATCAAGGCACTTACTTGGAAGTAAAAGGGCAAGCCGAAGCGATTATGACACTAGAGTGCGATCGCTGCCTGCAAAGCTATAACACCCGCATTCAGGTAGATAATTCAGAGCTAGTGTGGCTAGAAGACACAGCCCCCGAAACCGCCTTAGAAAAAGAAGTTGATCTTGAAGACCTAGTCGAGTCGCTATCACCCCAAGGCAACTTCGATCCAAACGAGTGGCTCTATGAGCAAATGTGCTTGGCCATTCCGCAAAAGCAAATTTGTCGCACCGACTGCGAAGGCATTGCTTTCAACAATCCAAAGGACATAGAAACCGACATCGATCATCGCTGGTCAGCCCTATCGGCTCTCAAACAGCAGATCCCAGACTAGCTCCGAGACTAGACTTATAGATGAAGCTTTCAGAAATAGACTCACACAAGTAGGTAGGTTATGAGTTTTCGCGAAGAGCTAAGTTTGTTAGTGCGATCGCGCTACCCCGTAATCTACATTCCCACCCGCGAAGAAGAACGCGCCGAAGCCGCCATTGCCCAATGCGCTTTAGAAATGGGCAGTGGCATGGCCAATACCCGCGCTGTCTACACCTGGGATTACGTTGACGGCTATCAGGGCAACCCTACCGACAGAGGCTTCGGTCGTCGCAACCCCTTACAAGCCCTAGAGCTAATTGAAAAAATCCCGGCCACTGCCGCTGCGATCTTTGTCCTCAGAGACTATCACCGCTTTTTAGAAGACATTTCCATCTCCCGCAAGCTCCGCAATTTGCTGAGCCTACTCAAATCACAGCCCAAAAATATCATCATTCTCTCCGCCCAGCTCACCATTCCAGACGATCTGAGCAATGTCATCACCGTACTAGAATTTCCCTTACCCGACCCGATTGAAATTCGCACCGAAGTCGAGCGGCTGCTGAGTCCAACTAACAGCCAGCTATCATCCAGTGATACCGATGAACTGGTACGCTCCTGTCAAGGGCTAGCGCTAGATCGCATTCGCCGCGTTTTAGCTCGTGGCATTGCTGCCCACGGCAGCTTTGAACCTAGCGACATTGACCTGATTCTGGAAGAAAAACAGCAGACCATCCGCCAAACCCAAATTTTAGAATTCTATCCAGCTAGCGAACGCATCTCGGACATCGGCGGGCTCGATAACCTCAAAGACTGGCTGCTCAAGCGAGGCGGGGCTTTTTCAGAAAAAGCGCGACAGTACGGCTTGCCGCATCCACGCGGGCTGCTGCTGGTGGGCATTCAAGGTACTGGCAAATCACTGACGGCTAAAGCTATAGCCCATCACTGGCATCTCCCCTTACTGCGCCTCGACGTCGGCCGTCTCTTTGGTGGCCTCGTGGGCGAATCCGAATCACGCACCCGACAAATGATTCAGCTGGCCGAAGCCCTCGCCCCTTGCATCTTATGGATCGACGAAATTGACAAAGCCTTCGCCGGATCCGACGGTCGTGGCGACTCTGGTACCACTAGCCGTGTGTTTGGCACCTTCATTACCTGGATGGCCGAAAAAGCCTCTCCTGTTTTCGTCGTTGCTACTGCCAACAACATCCAAGCCCTCCCACCCGAAATGCTCCGGCGCGGTCGCTTTGATGAAATCTTCTTCGTCGGTTTGCCTAGCCAAACCGAGCGTGAAGCCATTTTCAGCGTTCACCTCGCTCGCCTGCGCCCTCACAATCTAGCTGCCTACGACCTCAAACGGCTGGCCTACGAAACCCCCGACTTTTCAGGCGCTGAGATTGAGCAATCGCTGATTGAAGCCATGCACATCGGCTTCAGCCAAAACCGCGACTTCACCCACGACGATGTTCTCGAAGCCGTCAGCCAAATTATCCCCTTAGCTCGTACTGCCCAACCGCAAATAGAAGCGCTGCAAAACTGGGCTGCTGCTGGCAAAGCCCGCCTCGCCTCCCGCAAAAATCCACTGGCTGAGCGCCTGTCTGAGCATTTATCTGAGCAATTAGAGCAGCGTCGCCAAGACGAGTCATCATGAGAATAGTGATTTAGAGCAATAAGCCTTTACCAATCGCGCGCTTCACGCTATAACCATAAAGCTCTTGCACGTTGCGCTAGATCATGGTGATGAAAAACTTTTTGTTGGGCCTTAGCAAATTTGTCCTTGGCATTATTTTGGCCATGCTGATTATGTCGCTAGCAGGCTTATCAATGGCCAAATACTTTATTACCAAAAATGCCGAGCAGCCTGATCGCCCTACCTACGAGAACGATCTGCCAGAAGATCAGCCGTCTGCTTCAGGCACAGGCAGTGCTAATGAGGGGGCCAGTATAGGCCCGACTGTCGAAACGGAAACGCCTCAGGCTAAAGCAGATGAGCCTCTGCCAGACGGTGCTTACAAGGTTGTTGTCAATGAGCCAGTAGGCCTGATTTTGCGATCCGGTCCTGGCGCTGACTACGAGAATATTGGCGGACTAGCGTATCAAGAAAGCGTTACCGTGCTCTCAGAAGAGAGTGGCTGGCTCAAAATCACGCTCGGCAACGGTGAAGAGGGCTGGATTAAGGACGGTAACGTTGATAGAGAGTAACTGCTGAAAGCTAATCTGGGGGATAAATGAGAGGTTTGTTAAGAAAGCTATCTCAATTCAACGGTTGGTTACAGAATAGAGCGGCTGGCTGAAAGTGTTGAGCCTAGGATGATACGTTGGAATCGCCCAAAAGATATATAAGGCATCAAGGCATTCCGCTATGTATAACGATTCTAAAAGAGACTGGGTGGGTTCGTTAGTCGTTGCCGCGCTAGGTGCGGGCGTGATTACGTCCTTTGCCGTCAGCCAAGGCCAAAATCCTTTGGAAGGCTTAGGCATTACGGCAATAGCTGCCTTAGCCGCCGTCATCATAGACTACTTGCTGTAAAAACAAACAAACAAAGAGAGGCTTTACATCATCTGCTTTTGAGCCATTTACCGAACTCTGCTGACCATACTATTTGCTGACTATACTAAGCGCCACCGCCTCAGCGACCTTAATCCCATCGACAGCCGCCGAAAGAATGCCGCCTGCATAGCCTGCACCTTCTCCAGCAGGATAGAGGCCCTGGGTATTCAGGCTTTGGTAGCTGTCATTTCGCTTGATTCGAATGGGCGATGAGGTTCGTGTTTCAACGCCTGTAAGTACCGCATCAGGCATCGCAAAACCTGGAATAGTTTGTTCAAAGGCGGGGATGGCTTCGCGGATAGCAGCTATAGCATATCCCGGCAAACTCTCACTCAAATCACCCAAACACACGCCCGGACGATAAGACGGCTGCACTTGACCCAGCGATTTTGAAGGCCGCCCTGCCAAAAAGTCGCCGACTAGCTGCCCTGGCGCTTCATAGGTGCCGCCGCCCAATTCAAACGCTCGCTGCTCTAACACTCTTTGCAGTACCATGCCTGCTAATGGATCGCCGGGATAATCTTCTTCGGGGGTAACGCTGACGACGATGCCGCTGTTTGCATTTTTGCCGCTGCGCTCATACTGACTCATACCGTTGGTGACCACTCGCCCCAGTTCAGAGGTTGCAGCTACGACCTGCCCACCGGGGCACATGCAGAAGCTATACACCGTGCGCCCCTTAGCCAACCCCTGCTGGCAGTGATGGACTAGCTTATAGTCAGCAGCACCTAAAATCGGATGTCCAGCATTCTCGCCATAGCGGCACTGATCGATTAGCGGCTGCGGATGCTCAATCCGAAAGCCCACCGAAAAGGGTTTTGGCTCAATATAAACCCCTTGTTTGTGCAGCATTTCAAAGGTGTCTCGCGCGCTATGGCCCACTGCCAGTACTACATGATTGCTGGCAATAAACTCTCCATTGTCTAGTCTTACCCCCTTCACCTGTCGGCGCTGCTGTTGTTGTTCTATTTCAGCAGGCTCTATTTCAATGGCCTCTACCCGGCTTTGAAAGCGAATCTCGCCGCCTAATGCGATGATTTTATGGCGAATATTTTCAACAATTTTCACCAGCCGATACGTGCCAATATGTGGCTTGCTAATGTACAAAATATCTGGCACTGCGCCATGTTCCACTAGCTCAGTAAGTACTTTGCGCCCGTGGTGATCGTTGTCTTTAATGCGGCTATACAGCTTACCATCTGAAAAAGTCCCGGCTCCGCCCTCGCCAAACTGAGCGTTCGATTCGGGATTGAATTTGCGCTTGCTCCAGAAGCCGAACGTGTCTTGCGATCGCTCATGCACCGCCTTACCCCGCTCTAAAACAATCGGGCGAAACCCCATCTGGGCCAACAACAGCCCTGCATACATCCCGCAAGGGCCAGCGCCGATTACCACCGGGCGAGTCTCTAGATCGGGGGGCGCTTGCGCGACATATCGGTAAGCCATATTGGGTGTGGGTACAATGCCCGCATTCTTCTTGCTGTGGCTAAGAATTTGTTTTTGTCGAGTGGTTTCTACATCTAAGGCATACACCAGGGAAATTGCGTCGCGCTTACGGGCATCGTAGCTGCGCTTAAAAATGGAATAGCCGCTTAGCTCGCGCGCGGAGATTTTGAGCTTTTGTAAAATAGCCGCCTGTAGATCTTCTTCAGTGTGGTTAAGCGGCAGTTTGACCTGATTGAGACGTAGCATAAGTAAGCGTGGTTAGACAGAGTTGGGTAGCGTTGGATAGCATTCAAAAAACCCCTGTAGCGATACGTCCAGTCTACAGTCATACCTATTTTTTTGATTGTGTAGCTACGCCGAACGCATTGCAAAGAATGTGTCAATTTATACGTCTGTCTCTATGCATTACTCAATCAGCAGTGTTTTTATAGAAGCTGGTCAGCACTGGAATTATCAATATGCACCTTAAACAATTGGCCTTGATTGCTTTAACTGCAACAGCCGCAACTTTTGTGGCATCAGCGTTTGACGCAGCCCAAGCCGCAACTTTAGGGACGGGGACTACTTGCGCCAAAGCGACTTTTGCTTACATAGATTGTGCCGGTGCTTTTGCAGGTAATGACAAAGGCGCTCAAGGGACAGCACTTACCAATTTGGATACGTTGTTTGGTACGGGCTGGTCTTTGAAGGGCGATAGTGAAGCAGGCGGCATCGTTTCTTTTCTCTCAGGCGGCACTAGCTCGACTTCGGGAGTGGCCAAAACTAGCTTGACGGGGCCAGGTGCGATCGCCGTGAAAGCCGGAAATTCTTATTCTCTTTACACTATCAATAACCTCGCTACCTTCACTTGGAATACGCTTGGTGTCACCCCCGTTGGCAAAAAAGGCAATACACCTGAGCTCTCTCATATCTCTGTTTATACTCAAGCAGGTAGCCCTCCTAAAAATCCTCGTGATATTCCTGAGCCTGGAATGTTACTGGGCTTGGTGGCGATCGCAGGGGCGAGCGTTCGCTTGAAGCAAAAAGGCAACTCCTCGCCAGCAGCATAGCTTTTCAGTTTTTGCTTTTGATCAATTATTTTCTAAGTCACTCACTATCAAGTCTAAAATCAATGACTTGATAGTTTTTGGTTTAAACCCTGGGGTTGGAACAGCAGCTTCTCAGGGTTACTATTTGCCAATACAGAACCGGCTAAAAATTTCATCTAGCATAGATTCCGTCATCTCTTCGCCAGTGACCTCACCGAGTGCGCGAATCGCTGTCCGCAGATCTATTGTCCAAAAGTCTAGCGGGAGTTCATTCTCGATAGTAGTTTGGACTTCTATCAGGGCCGATTTAGCCTGTAGCAGAGCCGTCGCTTGACGCTGATTGATGGCAATATCGGTGTCGGCAGCGGTCAGGTTACCACTGTGAATTGCCGTGAGAATAGCGGCTTCTAGCGATTCAATGCCTTGAGGCGTGGCGGTTTTAGGGCTAGCAGCGGTGTAGACAACAGAGGATTTCGGGAGGTTGAGTCGAGATTTGTCAAGAGTCAACAAATCTGTTTTATTCACGACGAGAATATGAGACTTGTGTTTGACTTGTTCATAGAGAGTTTGCTCAGCGTTTTGCCAGCCTACGGTGGCATCGAGCGTTAGTAGGACGAGATCGGCGGCTTGGGCGGCGGCTTGCGATCGCGCTATCCCCATTTGCTCTACTTCATCTGCCGATTCACGAATGCCTGCTGTGTCGAGCACCTGCACCGGAATGCCGCCGACAATCAGCTGAGACTCGACGACATCGCGAGTGGTGCCGGGAAGCGGAGTGACAATGGCGCGATCGCTCTGACTCCAAGCATTCAAGAGGCTAGATTTGCCTACATTAGGTTGACCGATAATGGCAATTTTGATGCCGGATCGCAGCAATTCGCCTTGCGGAGCCGTAGCTAGAATATGAGTGATGTCATCGAGTATGGCCTGTAGCTGCGATCGCACCTTGACTTCATCAATCGGCGGTAAATCATCGGCAAAATCTACTTGCGCCTCGATTTCTGCTAGCACCTCTAAGCATTGCGATCGCAGTGTTTTAATCACGCCTGCAAGCTTACCGCGAATGCCCATCAGCGCCGTTTGCGCTGCCTGCGGGGACTGCGCTCCGACTAGATCGGCAATGCCTTCGGCTTGAGTCAGATCTAGCCGCCCGTTCAAAAAAGCCCGCAGCGTAAATTCTCCGGGCTGAGCGAGCCGAGCGCCTTGCTGCACACAGAGCTGTAAGACCTGCTGCACGGCCATAATGCCGCCATGACAGTGAAACTCCACCACATCTTCACGGGTGTACGATCGCGGCGAGTACATCAATAGCAGCAGCGCTTCATCGACAATTTGCTGAGTATGAGGTGATCGCACATAGCCATACAAAATCCGATGGCTTTCCCAAGCTTGCTGACCCGGCGCTTGAAACAGCGTTTGAGCAATTGCAATGGCATCTATACCTGAAAGCCGAACGATGCCAACACTGCCCTGCTGTGGAACGATGGCGGTGGCGATCGCGGCAATTGTTTCTGCCTGATAGACTATATTTGCTGCCAAATCTGCCGCCAAGTCTCACTCCACTTAATTCTGCTCGACTGCATTTGTATAGAGATTGTTGTTAGATCTTACGCATTCAGTATTTATACTGTGAAGTAAAGCGTATTTATTTGCAATGTTCAATACGCATAAGCTAGTAAGTTCGCGAAGACTATAGAAAGCTGCTGTAAAATGGGTTTTATTAAGAGACATAGATCTACATAAAATTCTTTTAGCCGCTCTAAAATTCAAGCCAAATTCAAGCCAAATTCAAGATTGAAAAGCTAGGCTAAGCGCAGGTAGCCAGCATACCGTCTATGTAACCAACATGTCAGAGTCAGAATCAAATCTCAATGCCAGATCCAGTGCTGACTCTAGCGAAAATAGCAGCATCCAATATTCTAAAAGCACCCTCGCTCAAAATATGACCGTAGAAGAGTTGAGCCATCCTGAGCTACAAAGCCCAAATTCCGTTATTCAAAAAAATGCTGAGCGCCGCTCCCTGCCAGAAAATTCTGTGCTCAAAATGCTGGACTTTACGTATTGGAGACGGCTAGGACGCTATCTATATATTCGCTTTGTCAGAATGCAGAGCAGCCCTCAGGCAATCGCACGCGGTCTTTCGGTGGGCGTATTTTCAGGTTCATTTCCGCTGCTCGGCTTTCAGTCGCTGATTGCGATCGCCTTAGCGACCGTGTTTCAAGGTAATAAAGTGGTGGCGATCGCCACCACTTGGATCAGTAATCCGCTGACGTATCTTCCGCTTTTTGCCTTCAATTATTATGTTGGCTGCTGGCTATTGAGAATACCGAGCGTCACTAATTTGCCGACCGATTCACTTAATATTACGGAGTGGATGGCAATGGGCAGAGAGGTGGCAACCGCGCTGATGCTAGGCTCTTTTGTCGTAGGTCTAATCAACAGCGTTTGGGGATATTATTTAGGGCTGATAGTAGCTCAGCGAGTTCAGGCATCGCGTGAAGCCAAGCGAAAATAGCAGGCCCTTTTCAATAAGGTTACTTAATAACGTTACTAAAACTGAAACCGCTTTAATAGGTAACCAAACTGCTCATAAGCTGTGAATAAGCTGTTTTACTTCACATCAGCTTTTGAGGTATCCATGTTTAAAGATTTGATCAAAGCCGGGGTTCCGGCCCAGTCTGGCCACCCGTGGCCTTTTTCACTCATGCTAGCAGCGCTGATACTAGCGCCTGTAGCGGGCTGTACGCTGTGGTCTAGTCGGGCTAGCGCTCAGACTTACTCACCGCTGGGTTATCAGCAGCCGGAGCGATCGCTCAGCGTCACCGGGCAAGGCATCCAAACGATTCCAACGACGCTGACAGAAGTTCGATTGGGGGTTTTGGTAGAGGCAGATACGGCTGAAGCCGCGCAGCAGCAGGCGGCTGAGAAGTCCACAGCGGTGGTGGAATGGGTGCGATCGCAAAACGTCGAAAAACTACAGACCACCGGCATTTCGCTTTCACCCCGCTATGACTATATAGACGGTCGGCAAATTTCTAGAGGCTACCAAGCCACGAATACCATCAGCTTTAGAGCCCCGACCGAAAGCGCAGGGGCAATCATCGATCAAGCGGTAAAGGTAGGGGCTAGTCAAATCGAAGGGGTCAGCTTTGTCGCCACCGATGCCGCCATTGAAACTGCCCGTCAGCGCGCCCTGACGTCAGCAGTTGAAGACGCCCAAGCGCAGGCCGATACGGTACTAGCCGCGTTAGGACTCTCCCGCCAGAGCGTACTCAACGTTTCCATTGGATCGGTCAGTGCGCCACCGCCTAGCCCCGCCCCTGAGGCCTTTTCACAGCAAGATCGCTTAGCGAACGCCGCTGCCAAAACACCGATCATTGGCCAAGAGCAAACCATCAATGCCCAGGTAACATTGCTGATTCGTTACTGATACTGGCCTGATTGATAAATGATGCAGCGCTGATGGCACTAGTTCCGCCTAGTTTGATAACTCTAGCTGTGAAAAGCAGCTGAAATACTACGACACGGAGCCCGTAACTCCGACAGTGCCATCGACTAACTATCCATCTCAGAGTCTAATTCATCCAATATGGATTGAATTGCGGGCCTAAACTCTGGCAATTTTTCTTTTGTAGTGTTCCAAACAATGTCTAGATCGATGCCGAAGTAAACATGAGCTATTCTGTCTCTCATGCCCGCAATACTCTTCCAAGGAACCTCTGGATTTTGCGCCCTAATAGATGGTGGAATATTCTTAGTGGCCTCTCCCACAATTTCGATAGCTCGCATTAGGGCGAGTATCGTTTTGGGGTCTTCCTTGAATTCATCAAGGGTCATATTGTCGATGAATTCTTCGGCTAGATCGATATGTATCAAGATGTCATTGAGATAGTCTCGGATGTCTCGTTTGACCATAGATAAATGACCTCTTTGAGGATGACTTTACCGATGTACGGTTTGAGCGCTCTTTTCATAACCAAATCAACTTTTTTGCCTAGTGTGTCGCTGATGTGGTCTTCAATCTGACCGTAGGTAATAAGATCCAGTCGAAAGGCAGGGTCAAAATCGACCAGGATGTCGATATCGCTACTGTCAGTTTCTTCTCCACGTACGTAAGATCCAAAGATGCCGAGTTCAGTAATGTGATAGTCCTTTTGAAGGACGGGTTTCAACTTATTGACCTTCGATTTTATGGCTTCTAAGGCTTCCATAGGGCTGTTATGGTTGTGTATCTGATCATTATTGGCATTATGTCAGTGACAGTCGTGGCGGATTGATGCTCTGCTGGCGTAGCAAGTAGGGGGTTTGTGGACTCTATGGCTCAATTCTTGCACTGATTATTTTCATTGTGTCGTAAAAGGTGTCGTAAAAGCGGGCATTGGTTCCGCCTAGTTCAGCACTGATACGTTGCTGAGGCATTGCTGAGATACGAATGAAGGATTACTGATTTTCACAAGTGCTTAATAGACCTCTTGCATAATAGATTTAATGGTACTATTAAAGGCTTTGCCGAATTCCTTTAATATCGGCCCTTTAACTAGGTCCAGCCAAACAGTGCAGGCAAAGGCCCTTTTGTTTAAAGCCAATTAGCATATCACAAAAGTAATTATGCAAGAGGTCTAATGTTGCTGTCTTTGGCACTGTCAATTACGTAGTCCAACGCTGTTTATCTGCTAGAGGGAGGCATAAAATTAAAGCTGCGATAAAGAAGACAATTGCTGAAGGCGCAAAAGGCCAATAAGTATGCTGGGACAGACACTCATTGGGCGCTATCAGCTAACGCGCATTCTAGGAGCAGGTGGGTTTGGACAAACGTATTTAGCAATGATTTAGCCCACATTCCGCCCTTTGAAGTGTCACACTCAGGTATTAATGATAGAGCCCTGTTTTGGAAAGACTTTCATGGCTTAGCAGTTCAAATGAACTAAGTCATAAAAATTCTCAATTAAGGTTAACTATTGAGAACCATG
>JBGTIK010000147.1:0-7519 GCA_041745715.1 Phormidesmis sp. | reverse complement strand
CGGCTTAAAGTGTTAACAGAGCAGGGGGCTGTGGCTGAGCTTTCTTATCTTCAGCAGCAGCAAGAAGTGAACAACAGCCAAACTAAAGTCAATACCCTTCAGCAGGAAATCGAGCGGCTAAATTTTCAAATTTCTCAAGCGGAACAAGAAGTATCTCGGACTTCTTTTGAATCTCGTGAAACCCTTCAAGACCGTATTTCGGTCAATGAGCAGCGGATCGCCGAAATTGACTCTCAGCTAACTCAGCGCATTTTAGAAAATGATCGCCAACTCAGTGAGCTGAATTCTCAGCTTGCTCAGCCCAATCAGAGCGTTAAATATCAAGCGCTTACAGCGCCCGTCAGCGGCACAGTGTTTAATTTGAAAGCCAATCAAGCAGGCTATGTCGCGAACACAACAGAGCCGATGATGGAGATTGTGCCCGCAGACGATCTGATTGCAAGAGTCTTTATTCCGAGTAAAGATATTGGCTTTATCAAAGTGGGGCAAAAGGTAGACGTGCGCATTGATGCCTATTCATTTAGTGAATTTGGCGATATGGAAGGCACCGTTACAGCCATTAGCACCGACGCTTTGCCGCCGGATGAACTTTATCAGTACTATCATATTCCGGCTGAGATCACCCTAGAGCAGCAGCAGTTTGTAGTGGATGATGTGCCGTTGGCGATTCGCTCCGGGATGTCATTGAATGCCAATATCAAGCTGCGCAAGCGCCGAGTGATTACCTTCTTTACAGATCTATTCACGCGCAAGGTAGATGCGGTAACAACCGGTAATTAAGGCTTACTATTTACTTTCCATTTACTTTGTAGCGCGCTCACCCATCCCTATAAGAATGCTCATAAATAGAGATGCTCACAGAGACGGGTGACGCTGGAGGCTAAACGGCTAGCTACTTGTTGGCTTCAACATTTTTAGTGATGTCTTTAGCCATATCCACATAATCTTTTGGATCGCTATCGCCAGGGCTATGCTCTGATTTACTTACGCCTGAGGTTGAGGTACCACCACTGGCGCTGCTAGATTGACGGCTAACTGGGTTTGGATCGCTGGACTGAGTTCCCGATCCAGTCTCATTTTGCTGTGCAATCTCGTATTCCTTGTCGAAATTAGTGCTAGCAACTTCGCTTTTAGCCTCATTTCGCGTTTCTTCATCGCTGCTCTTTAGGTCTTCAGAGAGCTGCTGGGCTTCCATTGGAATATTATTGGAATCTGCCATAGTGGCCTCCATTGAGTATTTTATAGGCGGTTACAGCATACTCACTTAGTTGAGTGCACTCCCTATGCCTGACGGTGGAGATCGCAATCGCCTCGGATAGATATTAGCCCTGCATTTCTCTGTATATTTGCCTTAATGCAGCTTAAAAACAGCGCTAAGCTAAAGGTAGATTGAAGAAATGCAACAGGTAAATGGTAGATAGTACTCAAGCGCAGAAAAAGGCACCCAAAAAGGTACAACAGAAAGTCGTCGTCATCGGTGCGGGCATCGGCGGCTTGAGTGCAGCGGCCTTACTTACCCATCGCGGCTATGCCGTAAAAATATTTGATCAAGCAATTGTGCCGGGAGGCTGCGCTTCTACGTTTAAACGGCGGGGCTTTACGTTTGATGTGGGGGCCACACAGGTCGCTGGATTGGAACCAGGAGGCATTCACCGCCAGATATTTGAAGAATTAGAGATAGACTTGCCGCCTGCGAGTGAATGCGATCCGGCCTGTGCGGTGTTTTTGCCGCAAGAACAGGAGCCGATTAATGTGTGGCGCGATCCCCAGAAATGGCAGGCCGAGCGCGATCGCCAATTTCCAGGCAGTGCGACTTTTTGGGCGTTTATGAAGGCGATGTTTGACTATAGCTGGCGCTTTCAGCAGCGCAATCCGGTGCTGCCGCCGCGCAATCTGTGGGATGTGGGGCAGTTGGCGGCGGCACTCCGGCCCGATACGCTGCTGACGGTGCCGTTTACCTTGGCGACGGTAGGCGATATTTTGCGCGGCTACGGCCTAGATGGCGACCGGCGGCTGCGAACCTTTTTAGATATGCAGCTTAAGCTGTATTCGCAGACGACAGCCGACAAAACCGCAGTGCTATATGCGGCGACAGCATTGGGCGTATCGCAAGCGCCGCATGGACTTTCTCATTTACAAGGGAGTATGCAGGTGCTGAGTGATCGCCTCCTTTATGCCCTGACGCGAGACGGCGGCGAACTGCATATGGGCCATACCGCCGAAGCCATCAAAATTGAAAAGGCTCGGCCTACTCAGGTCAAAATCACCAACAAAAAAGGAGACACTTGGCTAGAAGCTGCCGATCATGTTGTTGCCAATGTGACCGCGCAAAATCTTGTTCAATTAGCCACTGACAACAGAATGAAAGGGTATAAAAAGAGAGTCAAAAAGCTGCCGCCTTCTGCCGGAGCCTTTGTGATTTACTTGGGTGTAGAACAAGCTGCGATTCCTGCCCATTGCCCGCCGCACTTGCAGTTTCTATATAGCTACGATGGCCCAATTGCTGAAAACAATTCTCTCTTTGTTTCCGTCAGCAGGCCCGGAGATGGACGTGCGCCTGAAGGCAAAGCCACCATTATTGCCTCTTCTTTTACCAATGTGCAGCCTTGGTATGACTGTGATGAAGCAGGCTACCGGATGATGAAAGAACACTATACTAAAACAGCGATTGCTCGATTAAAAGACTATTTTGATCTGCGACCTGAGCACTTAGTGCACGTAGAAGCTGCAACCCCTAGAAGCTTTGAAACCTTTACCGGAAGGGAACAAGGCATTGTTGGTGGCATTGGTCAGCGGGTGCCGACCTTTGGCCCCTTTGGCTTTGCCACGCGCACGCCCATTCAAAATTTGTGGCTAGTCGGTGACAGCACGCATCCGGGTGAAGGCACGGCAGGCGTAAGCTATTCAGCCATGACAGCGGTGCGGCAAATTGAGGCAGGCCGGTTAAGTTAGCGGGTCAATTAGGGCGATCAGGCTAAGTAGGTAGGCATTGGAGACGATTGCGGGAGATGATTGGGCAAGACTCTAGGAGCGATCGCTGTAAAAAACCTACCTAATAGAAGAGGCCATCGTCTCACAAGTTGGATAGCCTGGAATACAGTTTCATTAGCGTTAGGAAATTACTCTCAATGGCAGATAATCCCAATCAGATGACAGCAGCTATTGGGCGAGCAATCGCGTCTGCCGAGCAGGCCGGTAGCTTGATGTCAGCCGTGAGCGTCCAAATTTTTAATCAAACCTTCAGACCAGCGTTTGAGCAAGCCTCTAAAGTTGCGGCTGAAACCACTGAATCTGCCGCTGATTCTGCCCACAGCGCGCTATCTGAAACCACTGAAAGCGTCGGTCAACTGCTTGATCCGCTGGCTGAAAATCCAGCGATGGACTATGTTGCCAGAGTTCCCGGTCTGAGTTGGCTCACTAGCGCTCTAGGGCGAGTAGACAAAATCAAAGCTCAGACAGATGTGAGTGCTCTCAAAGCAAAATATCCCACTGAATCGGCTGAAGCCTTGGCCCATCGCATTATCGTCGATAGCACCTTCAGAGCGGGCGGGATCGGCTTAGCAACCAATATTATTCCGCCAGTGGCGCTAGGCTTATTTGCCATCGATTTAGCCGCTGTCGCCGCGCTGCAATCAGAAATGCTATACCGCATTGCCGCTAGCTACGACTTTGATGTGGCCGATCCGGCGCGTAAGGGTGAGGCGCTGACCATTTTTGCGCTCTCGCTGGGTGCTTCGACAATGGTAAAAACCGGTTTAGGTGTGGTTGAATTAATTCCTTTAGTCGGTGCGGCAGTCGGTGCGGGCTCAAATGCGGGTCTTTTGTACAGCTTTGGGATTGCCGCTTCTCAGTTTTATCAGCGAAAAAGAGAGAAGCTGAACCGGCTGTAAAGCAGATTTCAGAAAGCAAATCTTTAGAGCGGCGCTTGGTATTGGATAAGGATGCGATCGCTAAACCGACTCTCAGCATTATGGAAAGTCTCTGTGCTCGCAACCACTAGCCCGCAAGCTTCAAACTGTGCTAGCTCTTGAGCTGAAAGCGGCCAAGGCGGCCCATCGACAACCGCTTCCGGCTCTCGAACATAGGTCGCTATCAATACGGTGCCACCGGGTCTTGCGAGTACAGCAATTTGCTCTATGACTTCAGTGCGCACTGATAGGGGCAAAGCCTGAATAGTGCGAAAGTCAAACACCAAGTCAAATGCGGCTAGCCAACCGCTAGGAAGCTGAAAAACATCAGCGACTGTATAGTTGACTAGAGACTCTGGAAAGCGTTTTTGAGCCCAGGCTATAGCGCTCGGCGACACGTCAAATGCCGTTACCACAAAGCCTGCTGCTGCTAGCGCTTCAGCGTCGTCGCCGAGCCCACAGCCCACCACTACAGCCGAGAGCACCTTGCTCTGTAATTTGCCCTGTACCTTATTTTTCGTCAGCCAATGAGTCAAATAGGGTGCCGCTGCTGGTAGCGACCAAGGCACCTGAGTCGTGTCGCCATTGGCCTGCGCGTAGAGCGGCTCAAACCAGTCGTAGCAGCTTTCGCTCGTTTCATCACTTATCTCATCGCTCATTTCACAAAATCCCTCAAGCCTGTTACTGGCTCTATTCTACGGCCTTTAAAAGTGTAGGCGTTAGCTTAAAAAACGGTTAAAGGGGTTGCATTATTAGTTTTCTCTCGCTATGATTGCTCAACTAGCAGAAAAGACTGGTAAAGAGTCAATAAATACTAATCTCCTTTAGCAGCGCTAAAGCTAAACGATGGTACATTCCTCCCACATTCGCAAATCATAATCGTTTCAAGCCATCCGGTTGGGTCAAGATTTCACGCCAAGATTTCAATCATAGTTTGGGAGGTCCTACTATGTTTCTCATTTATTCATTTATTCCTGACGCCCGTTGCGCTGTACGATTCATCGGCGCTTAGGTTCGACTGCCCCCTTAAAGGTGACTTCAGCAAAATAATCAGCGAAATCACCAGCAGCTAATTAAAATTAGCCCGCAGCGATCGCAGCTTTAAAGCCTGTGAATAGCGCCTTGCAAACTCACCAGGATTTTGTAGGCTGCTCGGCTCTGCCATAATTTCGTGTTGTTCAATCCCTGAATGCCTTGGATGACTCTCAGCAAGCGGCATTGAGGCGATGTTTTGGCGGATGCTTTAGCGATCGCACAGCATCGTTATCAGCTCGTTCTTTAGCTGACTATTTTATGGAGGTTCTATCTAAGAACTCTCTTAATTTTCCCCGACAGTTTTTTATAACCTCCTTTTTCTCGACTCATGACTAACTTTTTGTCGATTCTGAGCTACTACCAGCACTATTGGCGAATCACCGTCTTTAGCGCCGCAATGATGAGCCTCTTTGAGGTAATTGATCTCTTTGTACCTTATGCAACGGGTCAAATTCTCAACCTAATTTCGCAACAGCCGATTGATACCAGACTACAGCAGGCGATCAACAAAATCGCTCAAATGCTCTCTCAGCCGGTTACACAGTCATTTTCACTGATTGTACTGGTGGTTTTAGTGGGTTTAGTAACAGTAGGCCGCGCCCCTATTCAGCCCTGGCTAGGGGGGTGGTTTAGCTGGGACACGGCCTTTAGAGCTCGCCGCGATCATGCCGAAAACGCGCTGAAAAAAGTCTTGACCCTGCCGCTAGAATACTACGACGAAAACAACCCTGGCCGAATTGCAGCGCGAGTAGCCAAAGGGCTATCAAACTTCACTTGGACATATCCCGGCATTACCGAACAGCTCATTCCTAAAGTCGTGCGCGTTGTTGGCATTTTTGTTATCATCGGCCTGATTGACTGGCGAATTGCGCTGATTGTATTGCTTTCAGTGTCGGGCATTTTGCTCCACAGCTTGTTGGGGCTCAAAGATCTCTCTATTCGTGAAGAACGCTTAGAGAAATACATTGAAAACACCGACAGCCGCACTTCGGAAATTATCACCAATATCAAAACCGTCAAAGCCTTTGGCACCGAACTGCGCGAACTGAGTCGTCAAACGCAGCGACTAGACCGTGAGTTTAAAGTGCTGGACTATCGCATTCACAAGGGCTACACGATTTTGAGCACCTATCAGCGCACCATCGTGCAAAGCTGCATGTTGCTCGTACTGATCTGCACGCTGTGGCTGACAGTCCAGGGCAACATTTCGGTAGGCCACTTTATTACAACGCTGACGATTGCCAGCATGGCCTACGCCGAAGTCGATCCCATTTGTGAAATCGCTGAGCTGTTTGCCCGCCGCTATGCACCCATGGCCCGCTTTCAAGAATTCACCGCTCTGCCGCCAGGACGTGATGCAGGCGCACTCCTGCCCGATGCTCCCACCTACGAGTTTTCGGGTAAGGTGCATTTTCATCATCTTAGCTTTGGCTACAGCCCAACCAAACCCGTACTCAACAACATTGAGCTGTTGATTGAGCCCTGCCAAACAGTGGCCTTGGTAGGGCGCTCAGGATCTGGCAAATCAACTCTAGTCAAGCTGTTGTTTCGCTACTTTGAACCCAATCAGGGGGCGATTTTGATCGATGGCACAGATATTCGTCAGCTCAGCGTGACCGGCTATCGCAAGCGCCTAGCGATTGTGCACCAAGAAGTGGATGTCTTCAATGGGACGCTGATGGAGAACCTGCTATATGGCAATCCTACCGCTAGCTTTGAAGAGATTCAAACGGCCTGTCAAATTGCCCAGGCTGATGACTTTATTCAACAGCTTCCAAACGGATATTTGACGACGGTGGGTGAGCGCGGGGTGAGGCTTTCGGGCGGGCAGCGGCAGCGCCTTGGGATTGCGCGGGCGCTGATTGTAAACCCGGACGTGCTGATTTTTGATGAGGCGACGTCTAGCTTGGACTATGAGTCGGAGCGGGCGATTCAGGTAGCGATGCGATCGCTCTTTGGCACCCGCACGCTGATCATCATTGCCCACCGCCTCAGCACGGTTCGCGATGCTGACAAGATTGTTGTGCTAGATCAAGGCCGGATTAGTGAAGTCGGCAGCCATGAGCAGCTTCTCCAAAAAGGGGGGCTGTATCAGCGGCTGCATTCGCTTCAAGAGAGTGGCGAATTAATCGAGTAAGTTCTGTAAAATTCGTGAATCAACAGAATAACAGTGCGCTCATTAAACAATAGACCTGTTGGGAAATAAAGGGTAGTATAAAGCAACTATATCTAAGACCAGCGATGCTAAATTTAGAGCGGATACTCGCCAGTGATCGACTAATGAGAACGATGACAGGACTGAACCTCAAAGCATTTAAGGCCCTCTTACCAAGTTTTAGCGAAGCCTACCGGCAGTATCAGTTACGACCTAATGTGAACCGCAAACGAGCGGTGGGTGGGGGCCGCAAAGCGACCTTGGGGACGAGTCGCGACAAGCTATTTTATATTCTGCTGTACTGCAAGTGTTACCCAACCTTCGAGCTGATGAGCGTGCTGTTCAACTTTGATCGTTCCTGCGCGTGGGATTGGGTGCATCTGCTGCTGCCGATATTAGAGCAGAGCTTGGGGCACAAGCA
>JBGTIK010000146.1:0-5099 GCA_041745715.1 Phormidesmis sp. | reverse complement strand
GTGCGATCGCCGCTAGCAGGCAAAATGCCCTGTAGCCAGATCACCTGAGTCACTAGCCGCAAGCCTTTATTCAGCGGAAACTGCATTGTTTGCTGATGCTTGCCTGAGGGTTGTTGAATGCTTAAACACTGATCTAAACACCGGCGCAAATAGCGACTCGGTTCATACATCGCCCAAAATCCGGCTACATACTCTTTAGCAATCTCGGCAGTGGGTCGAGTCGGCTCAAAGTTCATCAGCGTATTTTGATCGCCCGCAGGCGTTTTCTCGTCTATTTTGAGGCGGTCTTCTTTTTGGAGGCGATCCCATAGAGCAGTGTGTGGCAGCGCCTGAAGTAGTCCGAGCATAGGTTGAGGAATGTGGGTTTGCTCGACAAACGCCTGAATGCGATCACCTGCTCCCGCCCGCTCTCCATCAAAGCCCAAAATAAAGCCTGCATAAATTAATAATCCAGCCTGATTGATTTTTTCACAGGCTTCCACCAGCGGCTGGCGGGTATTCTGCACCTTTCTGGTGACCTGCAAGCTATCTTGATCAGGCGTCTCGATCCCTAAAAAGACCGCATAAAAACCCGCCTCTCTCATCAGCATCAGCAGCTCATCATCTTCTGCCAAATTCACCGACGCCTCCGTCATAAAAGTAAACGGAAAGCGATGTTCCACCATCCAAGGAATCAGCTCTTTTAAAAATCGTTTAACATTGCGCTGATTGCCAATAAAATTGTCATCGACAATAAACAACGAACCGCGCCAGCCCAGGTCATACAGGGTTTGTAGCTCAGCTAAGGTTTGTTCTGTTGTTTTGGTACGAGGCTTGCGGCCATACAGTGAAATAATGTCACAAAATTCGCAGTTAAACGGACAGCCACGTGAAAACTGTATCGCCATCATCAGATACGCATCTTGCTTGAGTAAGTCAAACCGGGGGGCTGGGCTCGTGGTAATATCGGGTTTTTCAGCAGAGCGAAAGGTGCCATTTGGGAGGTTTTGTGCGATCGCGTCCAAAAACATCGGTACTGTCAGCTCCCCTTCATCTAGCACCAAATAATCCGCTCCGCAGGCTAGCGCTTCTTCGGGTACAGAGGTGGGGTAAGGGCCGCCGACTGCGACTTTTTTACCCAGCGACTTTGCCTTTTGAATTAAAAACTGAAAATCTGGCCGCTGCACCAGCATCGCTGAGAGAATCACCAAATCGCACCAGGCCCAGTCAGCCGCCGTTTCTGTGCAAACATTGCGATCATAAAATCGGATCTCCCAGTCTTCAGGCAGCAGCGCCGCCACCGTCAAAATTCCCAAAGGCGGAATGACTGCCTTGAGCCCAGCCATTTCCATAAATCGATCATAAGACCAAAACGACTGAGGAAACTCAGGAGAGAGTAAAAGCGCCTTCATAGAACAGTCTCCAATACCGTGATATGTTTTTTATAGGTGCCTTCTGACACCTGATCTTCTTAAAACGGTAATCGCGATCGCAAAAAAAGGACAAACACCTTTTCAATTGTTCACGAGGAAATAACCATATCTCTTCCCCTAGAGAGATATGTGCTCGAATTTGATCGCTACTGTTACGACCAAGGTCGATTAAGGAAGGCCAGCTCAATTAGGTGTAAAATTTTATCTATTCCTCGTCAGGGCTCATCTCTATCTTACGTTTGCTTGACTGGCGATAGGACACATCCACAGCTTCAAGAAATTTTAGATCAGTTGAAGCGTCAGCTTTGCAAGTTATGTGGCGATCGCTTAGGAAGCCGCAAAACCCACTGCCTCAGATTGTTGTTGAACCTTTCTATATAGCTCGTCAAGTCGCTGTCTTTGCCGACGGCACGAGCCCATAGGTGACTTTACCGCTTTTGGGTGCAAACGTGCCGTCGATAGGTACGCTCCGACAGCTCACTTAAGAAACATACGAAGGCAAAATTGAGTGCTCCGAGAAGCACTAGGTGGGCACAGAGTTTGTTATTGAAATCTCGATAGATTCAGTAGATACACTGATTTTTTCTAAACAATTCTCCACTCAAAAATGGGCACAAAGTTCGTTATTGGGTAGTGCTATTTCGTAAAGGATGAAGAATAATCGCCATTTTTAGAAGTCCTATTAGAGTAATGGCTCCCACAATCAATCTTTTTTCTCTGTCCTTTACATAAATGCACCACCCGTTATTGAAATCTCGATAGATTGCCGAAGGACATCTAACCGCTAGAATGTTATCCTTTTGCGTGGCATGTTCTTAATTGCATTCATGCCAAGCAGCTTCGATACCGGGCTTTGGTAGAATTGCCATCCTCATCGGTATCGATTATCTCTGTTCCTAAGCTTACAGTCGTCTCTAGTCCATCCGTGGGCCTTGTTAAGAACTTAAGGAAAACAGAGTATGTCGCTAACCTGCATAGAGAACCGATTAGACGAGCTTGACGATCAGCGATCGCTGATCCACCATTTATTTGAGCGTCAGGTCAAAAAAAAGCCGTCGGCGATTGCCGTCGAAGGGAGGGGCCAGCAATGGAGCTATGACACGCTTAACTGCCGGGCCAATCAGCTAGCCCATTTCTTGCGAACTCAAGGGGTAGGATCTAATGTATTAGTCGGCTTATGTCTTGAACGCTCACTAGATATGGTAGTGAGCGTTTTAGCAATTTTAAAGGCAGGGGGTGCTTACGTGCCGCTCGATTCAAGCTATCCCCCAGGTCGCCTCGCCTATATGCTAGAGCAGGCCCAAATCGATATTTTGCTAACCCACAGTCGCTTGCGCGATCGCCTACCTCCACCAGGACGGCTCACCGTCTGTCTTGACAAAGATTGGGAAAATCTGGCTAATGCACCTACAGGCGATCATCAGTATCCGCTATCTTCATCATCGTTAGGATACATCATTTACACCTCAGGCTCTACCGGAAACCCTAAAGGTGTCGCCATGCCCCATGGCCCGCTAGTCAATCTCCTCCGCTGGCAAGTCAACAACTCGGTGGTAACAACGGGTAAAACGCTTCAGTTTACACCTATTAGTTTTGATGTCTCTTTTCAAGAGATTTTCGCCACCCTGACAGCCGGAGGAACTGTTGTTCTGATCGAAGATGCGGTTCGTCGCGATCCTTGTAGTCTACTCAAGGCCATTGAGAATCAGTCAATTGAGCGGTTATTTTTGCCTTTTGTCGCCTTACAGCAACTTCCAGAAGTTGCCGTGAGTGTAGGGGCAGTGCCAGTGAATCTCAAAGAAGTGATTACAGCAGGCGAACAACTGCGTATTACGCCTGCGCTAGCTCAGTTGTTTGGCCAAATGCCCAACTGTACCTTGTGGAACCAGTATGGGCCTTCGGAAAGTCACGTGGTGACAGCTTGCCAGCTTTCAGGAAAGCCTAATGATTGGCCGATACTTCCGCCGATTGGTAAAGCGATTGACAACGCTGAGATTCATCTTCTAGATGAAAACTTATTGCCGGTCGCTCAAGGTGATGTGGGAGAGATTTATATCGGCGGTGCATGTCTTGCCAAAGAATATCTCCATCGCCCCGACTTGAGCGCAGAGCGTTTTATCGAAATAGCCTCAGATCAGCCTGTTCGGCTCTACAAAACAGGAGACTTAGCTCGATGCCTGAGCAGCGGCGATTACGAATATTTGGGTCGGTGCGATCAGCAGATCAAGATTCGCGGCTATCGAATTGAATTAGGGGAAATCGAAGCTGTTTTAGATCAGCATATTTGCGTTAAAGAAGCGGCTGTAATTGCCTCAGAAGATCAGTCGGGGGTTCGACGGTTATTGGGGTACGTCGTTTCCGCCAAACAAAACGACGTGGATCTTGCCGCAGAACTCCGTCAGTTTTTGGGCAATCGCCTGCCCGACTATATGATTCCTAGCCAAATTATTTGCTTAGACGCATTGCCCTTAACGCCCAGCGGTAAAGTAGATCGTCGAAATTTGCCCATCCCTCAGCAATTATCTTCAAATGACTGTTTGGTTAAGCCTGAAACAGGGCTCGAACAGCAGTTGGCCAGTATTTGGGCGGTCGTACTAGGACTAGCTAGCGTCGGCACGAATCAAAACTTCTTCGATTTGGGCGGTCACTCGCTCTTAGCCACGCAAATTATTATCCGTATCCGTGAAGAATTAGCCCAGACTATTCCCTTTCAACAGCTATTTGAAATGCCGACGATTGGCGAACTGGCGAACTGGCTATTGACTCAACCCACCATAGAGACAGCCGCGCCGATAGCTCTTAAGCCTTTACCCACTGGAGTTACGGCTCCTCTAGCATGGGTGCAAGAACCGCTTTGGATTTTAGATCGGCTGATGCCCAATCATCCTTTTTATAGTGTGCCTGTGGCCTTTCATCTCAGAGGATATTTGGACATACAGAACCTAGAGAAAGCGCTACAAGCCATTGTTAATCGGCACGAAGCCCTGCGAACCCTCTTTATTATCCAAAATGGAAAACCCGTTCAGATCGTGCAAGAAAAAGTAGCCTGCCCTTTTATAGGTATCGATCTTTCGGTTTTGTCTGAGGCGGAACGAGCGATCGCGCTCAAAACACAGCTCATCGAAGCGGCGCGAGTTCCCTTTAATCTGACTGAGGATGTTTTGCTGCGGGCCACTCTGTTCAAACTAGGAGAAAATGAGCCAGAAAAAAATGAATATGTCCTGTTGTTAAATCTGCACCATATTATTTGCGATGGTTGGTCAGTGAGCCTGTTGCTTCAAGAGTTGACAGCGATCTATACCGCGTTTGTAGCGAATCAACCCTCGCCTTTAGCACCCTTACCCATTCAATACCGCGATTTTAGCCTTTGGCATCGGCAGTGGTTGCAACCCGAAACCTGTCAACAGCAGCTAATTTATTGGCAAACCCAGCTCACCGATGACGTCCCCATGCTGGCGCTACCCTATGATTTTTCACGCCCCGCGCTGCCAACCTACAACGGAAAACGACAGTTTCTTAGGCATCACGCAAAAATAACCTGAACGTTTTCTGATTTAGACTCTAAACTGAGAAAGACAGAAGTTGTGAAGAATGCATCATGCTAAGTACAGCAACAGAGTCAATCATTCAACAGAAATAGGAACAACTCATGCCCTACTTTAATGAGGCAAGCTTACGGGCATGGGC
>JBGTIK010000145.1:0-14271 GCA_041745715.1 Phormidesmis sp. | reverse complement strand
AGGGGTGCCTATGTCCTTTTGAACAGCTCAATGGGTTTCGCTATCACGATGATTGGATGCGCAATTTCCTCATCGCATCATCTCTCAACGGCAGGAGGCCGCTCACTAAATCACCGCACACAAACTAATGTGGAACCAGACGGGTTCTACCAGCATTCGAAACTGCCCTTGAAAAATTTCAACTTCTCCTAAGGCTCTCACCGTTACAACGCTCATCACCATCGCCGCTACGCCCGCAATTACCCAGGCTCTGCGGCGGATCACCATCAGCAAATTGCGCAGATTGTTATCTTCTTCTTGCTGAGCGTAGCGCTGCCACGACTCTAAAATTGAACCGCTTTCGGGTGGCAAAAATGGGCCGTTTGCGGGAATTGGCACCAGGGAGGGATCGGGTTGAATCTGAGGGTTAACTTGGCCCTTTTGGCCATTTACACTGTTGGAAGAAGACGCAGCAGGAGAGGGTTGAAAAGGTTTCATGCGATCGCAGCAACACGGCTAAAAGACTAAACAGCTAAAAGACTAAACAGTTAACAGTTAACAGAAACTATCCAGAGCAATCAATTCAAGCGTCAGAACGCTGTCAGCAGCATTAAAAATAAGAAAAACAAGACCCCTTAGAAGAACAGCCGCAACGGCGCTAATATCTGCAAGAACGGACTCAAAATACCGCCCACCGTATCGTTAAATCGCGCTCTGCCGTTGCGCCCCACCACCACCACATCATTGTTCAAAATCAGCGGGTTTCTCTCCTCGTCAATGCCTTGAGCTAGATCGACTTCTACCTGGCGCTGAGTCACCGTTCCATTTGGATTTAAGCGCAGCAGTTCAACCGTTTCTGTGGCCCGATTGTTGAATCCGCCTGCTGCTAATACTGCCTGATTTAACGTCGTATTAGGAGAGACTTGCAGCGTTCCGGGCCGCTCGACTTCACCCACCACATTGATATTGACCGTATCTGGTGAAAAATTCGCTGCCGTCAGCTGGGCGATTTCGCTTGGTGTACTCTCACTCGCCACCGGAATAATCACCGTATCGCCCTGCTGCAACACCAAATCTTGACTGAGATCGCCTGCTTGCAATAGCTGCCAAAAATCAAGATCGATCAGTTGCTCAGCACCGCTACGGGTAATCCGGCGCACCTGAATGCGGCGAATATCAGCCGAAGGCTTAATTCCGCCCGCTGTTTGCACCACCTGAGTCACCGTTGTCCGGCCTTTGTTAGAGACTGGGTTAGAGCTAATATTGGAGCTTTCTGAACCATTTGCCCCTGAGCCAAATTCATACGCGCCCGGTCTAAACACTTCTCCAACCACAGCAACCGTCATCGCCTGATCGGCATTAGAAGCTAGGTTAGAAGCTGATAACTGATTGGTTTCCGCAATGTTGACCGTCGTCGTTTCACCAATGACAATCGCATCGCCATCTCTGAGGGCCAAATCCTGCCGGACGTTGCCATTGTTTAACAGCTCCCACAGATCGAGTGTGATTGTTTGAGCAGGGCCATTGCCCGTAGCTCGACGGAGCTGTACCCAATGCAAATCGGCCGCTTGGGTAACCCCGCCTGCGGTTTGCAAAGCTTGGGCTACGGTTGGGAACTGAGCGTTGTTTTCGGGCGTTAGGGTGTATAGGCCAGGGCGGCTGACTTCGCCTGCGATCGCCACTCGTAAGGGTCTTGGGGCGGTGAGCACTACCGTCACCTGCGGGTAGCGCAACTCCCGGCTATAGGCGCTCGAAATTCGGTTCCCGGCTTCTTGCAAGGTCAGGCCACTGACGCTGACTCGCCCCACTACCGGCAAATTTAAAGTGCCGTCGGCAAGTACCTGCTGGGGCCCGCTGTATTCAGGCACATTAAAAATTTCAATCGCTACCGCATCGCCTGGGCCCAAAGCGTAAATGTCGCTGAGACTGCTGACGGCGGTGCTATTGCTGCTAGCACCTGATACCGATAGAGCCTGATTAGGAACCTGGGGAAGCTCTGCGGCTAGAGCCCCGACAACAAATCTCGGTAGCCCATAAGTGGCGCTAACAGCCAAAGCAACAGATAAACTCATTCGCTGGATCTGCTTAGACATCAACTGATTCTTCATCAAAATTCAAAGCTCAATGAGCATAAGCTAAAAGTAAGCTGAAAGTGCCTTAACTGCTGCTTTAACCAATTAAAAGTACATTTTTCAAAGTACATAAAGCTAAATTGATTTGAGAATCAACAGCTATCCCTTCAGCGTCAGCTTTTGACCGTCAGCTTCAGCAGACAGCGAACAAACAGTTGATAGAAAATAGCTAGCAAAAATTAATGGACAGCTACTGACAGACGGCGACTACAGGCAGATGCTTTTTCAGTAATCATCTAAGCACTCATTCGAAAAAGGCCAAAGCAGAAAGGCCGAAAAGTAACTCATGGATGGACTGAGCACAACCTAGACCCGATACTATGCCATTGCTGGTAGTTTTACTTCCGTAATTGTTCGTTTTTGAGACTAGCTTTAAAATCAAAAAAGCGTCTTTACTTAAGTATTTTTACGGGTGCTGTAAAAATAATACTGAATTGGGGAAAATACCCTCGTTCTGGATGCGCTCGATATAAAATTCAGGTAAGGTTAACAGACACTTCGATGAAGCTGATGTGAGCAAATATACAGCAGATGAATCACAGCAGATGTTTAGTGCGATCGCACATCCAAGGCATCTCTTAACCCGTCGCCCACATAGTTGACACTCAGCACCGTCAAAAAAATCGCCAGCCCCGGAAAAATTACTAAGTAGGGCGCACTGACAATATAGTTTTGAGCATCAAACAGCATTCGGCCCCAGGTCGGGACATCAGGCGGAAAGCCAATCCCCAAAAAGCTCAAAGTCGATTCGGTGATTATCGCATTGCCGACGCCCAGAGTCGCGGCCACAATTACCGGGCCAATCACATTTGGCAGTATATGCCGCCAGACAATGCGCAGTGGGTGGGCGCCGAGCGATCGCGCCGCCTGCACAAAATTTTGCGCCTTTACCGCCAAAAAGCCTGCTCGCACCAGCCTTGCCGTCGGCATCCAGCTCAGCCCCCCAATCACCGCAATCATCAGCGCAAAAATCCCCATTTCTGGCCCTACCCAACGCCGCACCCAATCACGAAATAAATAGATAATCAGCAGCAACAGCGGCAGTTGCGGCAAAGACAAAAATAAGTCCGTCAGCCGCATTAGCCCCGTATCAATAGCTCCCCCACAAAAGCCCGCCAAACTGCCAATCAGCGTGCCGACGGCAATCGATACCAGCATCGCCACAATGCCAACGGCCAGGCTAACTCTACCGCCTAGCAACAGTCTAGCTAGCTGATCTTGCCCCAGTGGATTGGTGCCCAGTGGATGCTGCCAGCTAGGCGGCGCAGTCGCTTTGGCAAAGTCAATAGTGCTGTAAGAGGCCGCATACAGCAGCGGGCCAAGGCTGACACTAATCGCAATTAAAACCAACATCAGCGCCCCGATCACGGCCATGCGATCGCGCCCAAATTTTTTCCAGGATCTCAATTCGCCTGAGTCTAAACCTATTTTCTTTACGGCTGTTTTCAAAGCTATCGACGCTTTCATGCGGGCCTCAAGTGGTGTGACCCGTCAACGCAAAAAACACATCGTCTAAGCTCGGTCGGCGCAGTGAAATATCTGCTAGCGGAATCCCTGCTGACTCCAGTCGGAGCACAATTTCGGTCAGAGTGTTCGCCCCATTGGGAGCCGCTATTGCCATCGGCCCCTCATCGCCCATTTCACCCGTAATCAGCTCACCCATATCGGCCAGCAGCGCCCTCGTCTTCGGAATATCTGCTAAATTCGCCAGTCGCAGCTCACAAAACTTACCGCCCACCCGATCTTTCAGCTCATCAGCAGTGCCTTCAGCGATCACTTGCCCGTGATCAATCACCACAATTTGATCAGCTAGAGTATCGGCTTCTTCTAAATACTGCGTGGTTAAAATAATCGTGATTCCCTGCGCTTTGAGATCTTGCACCACGCCCCAGAGCTGCTGCCGACTACGCGGATCGAGCCCAGTCGTCGGCTCATCTAAAAACAGCACCAGCGGCAGCACCACAATACTTGCAGCCAAATCCAGCCGCCTGCGCATTCCACCGGAAAAAGTCTTAACCTGCCGGTTTGCCGCGTCGGCAAGATCAAATTGCTTCAGCAGTTCATCGGCTCGGTGCTGCGCCGCCCCTTTGGAAAGCCGCAGCAGCCGACCAAAAAGAATCAGGTTTTCGCGTGCGGTCAGGGCTTCATCGACGGCTGCGAACTGACCCGTAAGGCCGATGAGCGATCGCACCGCCTCCGGCTGACGCACCACATCGTAACCCGCAATTGTTGCCTGTCCGCCATCCGGCACCAGCAAGGTCGTCAGACAGTTGATCGCCGTCGTTTTTCCCGCGCCATTCGGGCCAAGTACGCCTAGCACCGTCCCCCGCTGCACAGCCAAATCAATTCCGCGTAGCACCACCGTCTCGCCAAAGCGCTTAGTGAGATTTTTTACTTCTACAATGGGTGGAGGTAGGGCCGTTAGGGCGGTGAGAGCAATAGGAGCTGTTGAGGCCATTGAAGATTTTTCAGCAGAACAAGCGCTGTTGAGGACTTAGCTAGCATAGCGCTACCGGCCAAAAGATATTAGCGATCGCTCATAATCGCCTGTAGGATCTTTTCTGGCGCTAGCTCATGGCCAATCACCACCAGCTTAGTCTGCCGCTGCTCATCCGCCCGCCAGGGCCGATCATAAAAATAATCAAACCGATTGCCGACCCCGTTCAGCACCAGCCGCATTGATTTTCCAGGCACTGTCACAAAGCCTTTGATCCGGTAGATCTCCTGCTCACTCACCAGCTGAGTCAGCCTCTGCACCAGCGCGGCGGGCTCAAACGCCTGATCGAGCGTCAGCGGCACAGAGGTAATGTCATCGTCATGCTCATGCTCAGCTTCATGGTCGTGGTGGCTGTGGCGATTCTCTAGGTCGTCTTCGACGGCGGCATTGAAGCCTAGTAGGATATCTGGGCTGAGTTCGCCGTAGCGACAGGGCAGCACTTTCACGCCATCGGCTAATTCGTGATTGAGCCAGCTTTTGACCTTGCTCAGCTCGTCGTCACTGACCCTATCGGCCTTGGTCAGTAGCACCATATCCGCACAGCCCAGCTGATCTTCAAACAGCTCCTCAATCGGCGTTTCATGGTCTAGGCTGTCGTCGGCCTGCCGCTGCGCCTCTAGCGCGTCCAAATCGCCCACCAACTCACCTTTGGCTAATGCCTCACAGTCTACAACCGTAATCACGCTGTCTACGGTGGCACTGGTGCGAATTTCGGGCCAGCGAAAAGCCTGTACCAGCGGCTTAGGCAGCGCCAGCCCAGAGGTTTCAATCACGACGCAGTCCAGCTCATCTCGCCGCGCAATCAGTGCCTGCATCGTCGGCAAAAATTCTTCTTGCACCGTACAGCAAAGGCAGCCATTCGCCAGCTCTAATATGTTCGCGGCTAGTGTAGTCTCAGTGCCGGCTTCATCAGCGCTCGGTTCATCACAGACCTGACAGTCGCGCAGCAAATCGCCATCAATTCCGACTTCGCCAAATTCGTTGACGATTACCGCGATCCGTCGTCCCTGAGGGTTTTGCAGCAGATTGCGCAGAAGTGTAGTTTTACCTGCGCCCAAGAAGCCAGTGACGACGGTAACGGGTAGCTTGCTCATGATTTATAGCCTAAAAAGATTCAAAGACACGGCACGATCAGCCGGGCGGCGATGCCAGATCATGCCGATAAGCAGGCTCAGCAAAAATAGTCCCGTGCAGTAGCTCAGCGAGATTAATCGGATGTACAAAGGGGGCTCTATGGCCTCAACTTCCACCATATGGCTCACTTGTAGCGCCTCTTTATTAGGTGTGTTGGGCTCTACAACTTTGGCGACAATTTGGTGGACTGCGCCGTCAAAAAACTGCGTCTGCCAAGTAATTTCGCCTTGACTGTCGGTCTTGGCCGCATAGTTGAATACCGGCTGCTGCTGCTCTAAAGCCACCGTTTGAATCTCAACCGCTAAGTTCGCAGCTGGGCTTCCGGTTTTTAGATTAACCGCTTGGATGGTTTGGCTGGCGAGCTGACCGACGGTGGCCTGTTGGTCGCCGCTCAAGCGAATTTCTAAGTCTTTGGCGCTTTGCAGGGCGGTGTCTGGCTCAATTTGGACTTCGCCGTGGCTGTGGGCTGGGTGCAGTTCGGCGCTGATGTTGACGAAAAGGAGGGCAGCGATCGCCACCAAACTCATCCCACTCAGCAGCAGGCGCACAGACTGCGGCGCAACTTCATCGGGTTGTATCTGGGACTGCATTGAGCGATTCCCTGGGAAGGCTTCGCCATCGCCCCCAACCAACCATCCACTTCCCAATCCAGCAATAATCAAAATCCCAGCTAAAATCGCCGCGTTTCTATATTTCGCAGCATTTTCAGGCACTGCAAAAGATAAAACCTGCTCAAAGGGCTCAAACGCTCCCGGCACAGTCGGAGAAACTTGTGCCTTCAGCGCATACTGGCCGCGAATCGGCAGCGTTTGGGCAAACGCCAGCGTCCCGTCAGCCGCCAGCGCCTCAAGCGCCAGCAGCGTCGTGCCTTCTACCATCGGAAAATCAGACGTAAACCAAGGGCTTTTATCGGGCGTAAATAATTGCAGATCAAAGCGCACCGCCGAGAGCGCCTTGCCTTGCTCATCAACGGCTTGCAGCTTGAACTGCACCGGGCTTTCATCTGGTACCGCCTGATTGAGAGCAGGCTCAGTTTGCATCTGCACCGATGGCTGCACGGCATTAGCAGGCAGAGCGCTCAGCCAAATAAGTATAGAAGCTGTACCGGCCACTAGCGCCAGCAAACCGTACCTTAAATTTTTCATAAGTTTTAGTGACAGGCAACGGCGGCGGTGCTGTGCCGTACCTGGTGCAAAGCATCGTGCACAGGGGGATACGGGCTAAAGTACAGCGTCCAAACAACCAAAGTGCATAAGCTTGTTAGCAGCGTTACTTGAGCAGGCACTGAAAGCGTGGCCTGTTTAAGCCTGTGCCTATAAGCAGAAGACGGAGAGCTAAGCATCATCTGTACCTCGCAGATCGATAGATATTTTGATAGGCATTCAAACTAATCATTGGCGGGCATTCTGACTTAGAAAAAGCGATTTAATTTATCGATGCATACTTTTTCATTACAGTTGCGGGACAGCACCGGATTCTCACCGAATTTTCCCCTTTCTCTAGCGATTGATCCTCACTAGAACCAACGCATGATTGAACGCGTTCAGCTAGACTATCACGCCAGCTCACCAGACAATAGTGAAGCTTCATTGCAAACCTTGCGCAGCCCCAACGTTCAAACTCAGTTCAAACTCTATGCTCAAAGCCGTCATTTTTGATCTCGATGGCACCCTCACTGATAGCGACAAGGTGCATTTTCAAGTTTTTCAAGAAATTTTTGCGCAGAAAGGGATGGCGCTCGACGAGGCCCTCTACCGGCAGAAAATTAGCGGTCGTCAAAATGCGGCGCTCGTGCCGGACTTTTTCCCTGATCTATCAGGCGCTGATGCCGAGGCTTTTAGCGATCGCAAAGAAGCCACTTTTCGCACATTGGCCCAGGGTCAGTTAACGCCTTTACCCGGTCTACTGGACTTACTCACACAGGTTCAACGCCACGGCCTTGCGATCGCCGTTGTCACCAATGCACCGCCCGAAAATGCGGCGTTTATGCTGAGCGAGTTGGGCTTAGCGGACACCTTTAGCCCGGTGATTATGGCCGATCATCTGCCTCGCGGCAAGCCCGATCCACTGCCTTACCAAACCGCGCTAGATCAGCTCGGAATTGTGGCGACGGAAGCGATCGCCTTTGAAGATTCTCGCACCGGAATTCGCGCCGCCGTTGCTGCCGGGATTGTCACGATTGGGATGATGACAACCCATTCAAAGTCAGAATTATTAGCAGCAGGCGCGACCGGGGCGATCGCTGATTTTACCGGATTGACGATGGCGGGCCTCGAAGCTTGGATGTAATAAATCCTTAAATTCTGCGATCATTCCGCAGTAGGCTCTGCGCTTGGATAGCGGCGGCGGCGACAGCGCTCAGAACAGTACTTCACCTCATCCCAGCACTTTTCCCACTTTTTGCGCCAGGTGAAGGGCTTGCCGCACACCGGACAGATTTTAGCGGGCAAATCGGACTTGGCGCGCTGACGGGGCATGAGGGCTCAAAAGCTGTCGTACACTTTAGATCATGGCACAAAAATCTTTTTCTCAAAGCCCCTTTCCCGCAATGGCATTAGCCGCCGTGCGCATTGTACTCGTCGCGCCAGCAGGCCCTTTAAACGTGGGATCGGTGGCGCGGGTGATGAAAAATTTTGGCCTATCTCAGCTCTGGCTAGTCGCCCCGCAGTGCGATCCGCTAAGTGCAGAAGCGATGCAGATGGCGGTTCATGCTAAAGACGTGCTGCAAGCGGCAAAGCTAGTGAAAACGATTCCTGAGGCTTTGGTGGGGTGCGCGCGGGCGATCGCGACCACCGCCAGACAAAGAGGGTTCAATGCACCCCTCGATCTGCCCGATGTAGCGCTACCTACCTTGCTTTTATCGGAATATGACGCTGATGGCGATCTTCAGGCCCACCCGCCGACCACTCCGCAGCCGCAGACTGCGCTAATCTTTGGCCCAGAAGATAGGGGCTTAAGCAACGAAGAACTCACCTACGCGCAGCAGTTTATCAAAATCCCAACCCCCCCAGACTACAGCGCCCTCAACCTCGCTCAAGCGGTCGCTATCTGCTGCTACGAACTCTACCGAGCGAGTCAGTCTGTTCCGACTTCTGAACAAATTCCTCTAAAAGCTTTACGAAGCTACCCCATATCTGGTAAACAATCGGAACCTAGCATAAATAATGATCCGCCTAACGTAGGCAATCTCACAGCCGAACTGCCAGCTAGCCAGCCAAACAGCCAGCCAAACAGTCACCTAAATGCAGCCAAACTAGACGATTTAGAAGGCTATTTCCAGCATTTAGAGCGAGTGTTACTCCAGGTGGAATATTTATATCCTCACACCGCCGCTAGTCGGATGCGCAAGTTTAGGCAGCTATTGCACCGAGCCGCCCCTACCGCGAGTGAAGTTGCGTTGCTCAGAGGCATCCTTCGCCAAATGGAATGGGCGCTATCAAATTCAGATAAGGGTTCTCTCTAGTCATGGCAGATGTCAACGGTACGCATAACAATGGCCTGGGCAATAGTTTGGGCGGCAGTCGTCTAAACGGTAACATTGGCAATATCGCGTCTGATGCAGCGATCGCTGGCCCTTCGAGACGTAGCCGCCGAGATCGCCGCCGCATCCCGCCGAATTCAGGCACTTCTGTAGGCGCTAACCCGCGCTTAGCCGCGCCCACTCCCATCAATAGCGGCAGTCGCAGCAGTCACAGCGGAGATCGGCCAGTCGCGCCGCCTTCTCATCGGCCATCTAGTAATCGTATGAACAGCCGCCGCCGCAGTCAGACAACGGCCACGAGAAGCAATCCAGTAGCCAGATCGCGCGCCACTGAAACTCACCGGACAGCTCAACAGTCACCTCTATATCCAGGTCGTGTACCGGCTGCTCGCACGCTGCCCCGCAAGCGCAATGTTAGAAGATTCCGCAAAACGCCGGTGCCCATTCTCTACCTAGCTCGGCTGGCAATTATTGGCTTAGGCATGGCGGCAATCGGCGGCACCTTGCTGATGACCGCCATTCCAAACCACAGCAGCAGTAATGCAGCCAATACCGAAGTCACTTCTATAGAGCCTGCCCCCGCCAAAGTTGCCGCTTTCCCAATCACCCTCAACCAGGAAGTAGCGCCGCTCAAAGCCAAGCTGCAAGGCTTACCCAATACCTATCCAGGGCTAACGGCTACGGTTTTTTACGCCGATGTGGATACGGGCGACTATGTGGATCTATCGGGTGGGAGTGCGATCGCGGCTGCTAGCACCATCAAGCTACCGATTCTGCTAGCCTTTTTTGAAGAAGTAGACGCTGGCCGCATTGACCTCACTCAAGCGGTAGCCATGCTGCCCGAGCAAATCGCCGAAGGCTCAGGCGATATGCAAATAGCCCAGCCCGGTACTCAGTACACGGCGCTAGAAGTCGCTACGCAAATGATTATCAACAGCGACAATACCGCCACCAATATGATGATCGATCTGCTCGGTGGCGCTGAGGCTTTAAACGCCCGCTTCTTAACCTATGGCCTCGAAAAAACCAAAATCAATACGCCTTTGCCCGATCTCAATGGCAGCAACATTACCAGCGCCAAAGATCTGGCCCATACCCTGCTACTGATTAGCCAAGGCAATACGCTAACGATGCGATCGCGCGATCGCGTTCTCAATATTCTTAGTCGTACCTACAGCAAAGGCTTACTCGCCGCTGGCATGGCCGAGCAAGGCGCACTCACTTACAATAAAACCGGTGACATTGAATCCGTCCTCGGCGACGCTGCTTTGATTGACTTATCCAACGGCAAACGCTATGTCATTGTGGCCATCGTCAAACGACCGGCTAACGACGGCAGAGCCTCCGAACTCATTCGCCGTATTGGCGCTGATACCTTTCAAGAAATCAACAAAGTAGTCAAAACAGTGGTACCACCTGCTGCCCAGCCACCAACTACCAATCCATCTACCACCGAGCCATCTACCACCGAGCCATCTACTCCCGACAGCCCCCAGCCAGAAGCGACCGCCCCAGATCCCGAAAGCCCTCTGTAAGCCCATCGCTACCAATGCGAAGAACTAAAGATCAAGCTTTCGATACTTAAATATGAATTCTTCAAAGCGTAAGTTCTTTTAAGGGCAAATTCTCAAGAAAGAAAACAGTGATATTCCAACCGAAGTGGGTAAGCTTCTCGCATCAAAAAAAATCGAACAGGCTGATTAATGTTGAGTGCACTCCAACCTTTAGAAATCGATCCAATCGAATTTTATCCCGTAAACTTCACACCCAATCGCACTAGAGACCATTTTGGGGATCAATTTGGGAATCAAATTGGGGATCAATTCGAGGCTCAATTTGGAGATGACCTTAGCAATGCCGCTCACATTGGCACCTTTGCTGGATTAAACGTTCAGCAAATGGCTGCTGCCGGATATTTTCAGGCGATCGCCTACTGGCTCAACGAACCCCTAGTCCCTCAAAACGTATACGCCCAAGTCCTCGCTGACGAAACTCCTGGTCGGCTCAAAATCTTGGTCGAATTCGAGCGCCCACCCCAACCCGAACGGCTAATTCGCTTCATCAGCCGCCGCCTCTACAGTCTCGACTCCGACGTTATTGAAGGAATCCACCTAATAGCCCGTCCCCTCGGTTCGGCCCGCACCAACTGGGAACGCTCCATCCGCATCCCCAACGCCACTCAGCGCCGCCAATCTAGCCCCGTCCAATCCATCTCCGAACCGATCACCGAACCCCAGAGCTCCCCAGCCCCGCAGCCTTTCCTCCACGAATCCCCTCCCAGCCAAATCGCCCGCCAAATCGTCCGCAGTCAGTTCAAATTCTTCCGCGCTGCTTTAATTTCTGGTGCTGCGATCGCGGCCTTTCTCTTCGGCACCTTCAGCGAACTTCTCCTCTCTGAGCGGCTCTCTACAGCGACCGCCCCTACCCTCTCCGAAGAGACAGCGCCTTGGTACAGCGAAGAGGCTGAGACTGCATTTAATTCAGCCGCTACAGGGTCTGAAGTTGCGGGTAGCGAAGTCGTATTTCCACCCAGCCGATTTGGCGGACGCACCGTCGAAGCTGCCCTCGAAACCGTTGCGGTCGTCCCCCATCGCGACTTAGCAATCTCTAACAATCCCACGATTACCTTGCTTTTTGGCGGCGAACTCAGCCTCAAAGACTTCACCTTTGAAGAAGCGAGCGATCTCGATCAGCTCTTTGCCAAAGCCAGCATCTACCAAAAAGCCGACGTTGCCATGATTGGCCTCGCCGAACCTTTGGCCAATGCCAGCACCTCTTTACAAGAAGACTTTTACCAGCGCAAACGCCCCCAAGCTGTCCAGACCCTCAAAGCGGGTGGCATTGATATTGTCAACCTCGCTAGCGAAGGCAGCATGACCTACGGCGCTAGAGGCATAGACGAAACCCTCAAGAATCTAGATCGTCAAGGCATTTTCCGCGTCGGCGCAGGCCGCAATCAACAAGAGGCCCATCGCTCCGAAATTTTAGAAGTCAAAGGTCAACGGATTGCTTACTTGGGCTACAATCCGGATGCCCTCAAGGGTGCAACCGCGCAAAAAGCAGGCGTCGCCCTCGGCAGTGAGATCGATCAGGAAAATATTATTAAAGACATCCGAGCAATTCGCACTCAAGTCGATTGGATTGTCGTTAACTATCGCTGGGAAAACACGCTCACCGGGCCAGATGAAGCCGATTCAGCCGCCACAGAAGCTGACTCATCGGTAGCTAATCCAGCCGATCAGCCGATTGCCATTAGGGCTCCCGAAAACTGGCAAAAGGCACTGGCGCATGAAGCCGTCGATGCGGGCGCTGATTTGGTCGTAGGCTATCATCCTAACTATATTCAAGGCGCTGAAATCTATCGCGATCGCGCCATTGCCTATTCCCTTGGCGACTTCATCTTTCAAGGCGTTCCTTTTGCCGATCACGATACTGCGGCGCTAAAAGTGTCGCTGCGCAATCGGCAAATGAAAATAGAGTTTTTGCCCGTCACCATTCGCAACTCTACGTTGGAAATGGCTACTGGCGATCGCGGTACCGCTATTCTCCAGGCTATCCGCAATGCCTCCGCTAGCTTCGATCAGCCCCTACGCTTCCCCGCTATTCTCAAAGCCAAGCCCAGCCCAATGCCTACCCCTCAGCCAGTCTCCGTCACCCCAGCAGCCAGCACTCCCGCTAGTAGCATCCAGTCCGAGTCCTTCGTAACCCCTCAATCAACAGATTTCCCGCCCCCAGCCCTACAACAACCCTCCGCTCTCTACCCCTCAGAACGTCAGCCCCCTGATCTCCAACCCTCAGAACGTCAGCCCCTCGCGAGCCAAACGCCCGCGCCTCAGCCTTTACCGCCTCAGCCCCTCGCGCCTCAGCCCCTCGCGCCTCAGCCTTTACTCACTCAACCGAGCGAGTTCTACAGCCCCGAGCCTTACCCCCCCAAACTTACACGCCCGCAGCCCCCACCTCAGAAAGCTGCTTTACGCCACCTGCACCTGATCCCATCTTGCAAGAGTCAGAAGCTTTATTTGTCCCTGCTGAGCCTAGCGTAGATAGCCAATCTCCGAATGCTTTGACCAGTGCCGAAACCCCTGACGAAACCCCTGATGAAACCCCTGACGAAACTTGGCAGGACAGCCTAAACAGCGAACATCTCGACCAGTGGGGCGAAAAACCTACCGATGTCGAACCCAGTTTCATCCCTATTCCACAAACCCAAATTCATCGGCCCATCGGTACTAATTAGCCCATTCTCTTTACGCTTCTTCAGTGCAATCACGGACAATTAGGGGTATAAAACAAAATAAAAACTATTGATAATTACTAGCAGCACTGTGGACTTTATTGGCTGCTGAGTAAAATTTTTGCATGAACTTTGCCCATCATTTTTGAAAAATCAAGCTCCTAAGGCACAGGTAAAAAGGAAAAAAACCGTACAGAGTGTCAATCCTATTACTGTCCGAAGTCTATTTCTACGATCAGTGCGATCTCTGATGATGAACTTCCAACTTCAGTATAAATTCTTCAGGATTATGAAGGCTGAGGTTAGTAAGTATGAACAGTCGAGCGGTGTTAAGTACTCGCTTGTGATCGTCATTTATGTGAGCTATGAGAAAAATGGGCAGAGCAGGCAAAGCCTTGAAGCATGTGCTTCAACAGTACAACATCAGTCAGAACCGGCTAGCTGTGACAATGGGCGTGGCGCGCTCTACCGTTAATCAATGGGTGAATGAAGTCAGCGATCCGCTGGCCGATTCAATTCCCGAAATTGTTAATGCACTCGATGTTTTAGAGCCGTCTGCGGCGCAAATTTTTCTGCAGATGTATATTCAGCGCAATGGCACTCGCAGTAGCTAGCGCTAGTTTTGCTTTAGCTAATTCAGAGCACTCGGCTTAGATTATCTAAATTAAATCACTCAAAATTAAATCCGACATTCCGCACTTCCAATTGGCACATTGGGTATTTAAACGAAGCAATAAGAATCACAGCCATTTTTTCTAGCATGGTTCTCAATAGTTAACCTTAATTGAGAATTTTTATGACTTAGTTCATTTGA
>JBGTIK010000144.1:0-17865 GCA_041745715.1 Phormidesmis sp. | reverse complement strand
GGGCCTTAAATGCTTTGAGGTTCAGTCCTGTCATCGCTCTCATTAGTCGATCACTGGCGAGTATCCGCTCTAAATTTAGCATCGCTGGTCTTAGATATAGTTGCTTTATACTACCCTTTATTTCCCAACAGGTCTAATATAAGCGAGTAAATGGTCTAAATTGAGTTCGGCAGGCTGCTGTTGCAAAAAGTCCCAAAGCCCCTCCTGATTGAGCATACAACTTCTGCTATTACCCTTACAGCTAGGTACCGTTGCTTCTGTAATGCCGTCGCTAATAAGCAGCAGGATATCACCATCTGAGAGCTGTAACGTACCTGCAGATGCAGTCCAAGTCGGCAAAATGCCCAAAGGCACCCCCCTGACATCTAAATAAGTTGGCTTTACGCTGCGATGGTTCATTACCATGTCTCGATGCGACCACACAATTGGATAGACATGGCCTGCATTCGCATACACCAATTCGCCAGTTTTTGGGCTGTAGCGAATCAAAGCCATCGTGATAAAGCAGTTATTGCCCATCAGATCATTTGACAAGCTGTGATTGAGATTATGCATCACCTTGTCTGGATCGGGGGATTTTTCTTGCGCTAGCTCACGGCGCAGCACCGAAATTGCGCTAGCCATAAACAGCGCTGCTGGCACCCCTTTGCCAGAGACATCGCCGACGGCTAACCAAATGTCCCCTTGAGGATGCATAAACACCTCAAAGAAGTCACCCCCCACTTCTCTGGCAGGCTGACAGCGGGCCTGAATTTTAATCCCGGCTATTTCTGGCCAGCTCTGGTGTAGTAAATTACTTTGAATTTGCCTAGCGACTTCTAACTCGGCGCGCATTTTCACTGACTGCTGATGACTTTGCTGGTAGAGGTTGGCATGTGAAATCGCTAACGCCACTTGGCTAGAAACATTTTTCAGTAAGGCAATCGCACTGCTGGCCCATTTTTGCTGTCGCGTTTTTTTGTAGAGGCAAAGCGTTGCAATCGATTGTCCTTGATCGACAAAAGGCACCACTATTCTGATTGCGCTCTGCCCTTCGATGAGCACCGATTCTGACATAATCTCTAAGCTCTCAGGCAAATCGCTCAGGGCAGTTAAATCAGGGCAAAACGTTTTTGCAGTGGCGGTGGGCGGCGCAGGCCGATAAACTAGCAGCGCTTGCGGTTGGGCTTCTGACGGCAAAAAACCAATCGGATGGAGAAGGGCTAAATCCGCAGAAAAGGCTTTACCTAAAACGCTCACAACCGTTTGCAGGGTGCTGCTATAGTCGAGAGAGCCGCGCACTGCGGTCATAATGCTATTGCTTAACGACGCTTGCGCCAAAGCTCGGCTCAGCGCTTGGGTTCTCTGTTTAATGACGGTGTAGGTTTCAGCGGCCTGCTCAATTACGACCTTGAGCTTTTGTGGATTCCAAGGTTTGGTGATGTATTTAAAGACTTTGCCGGAGTTGATAGCTGAGACAGGGCAAACGCATACTAAATTCGTGCCAACGAAAGAATGCGGCTTCTAGCGTTTTAGGGGTCAAAAATCAACTCTATTTTTCTCAATAAGGACTGTTTCGATAGCTCTTATTGAGAAAATGGTGGAGTATGCGTTTGCCCTGATAGCTGAGACTAGATCCTCGACATCCGTGTAGCCTGTGAGTACCATCCGAATCGTGTCAGGAAAGCGCTCAACTGTACGGCTCAGGAAATCGGTACCGTTCATTTTCGGCATTCGCTGGTCGGAGATGATAATGGCCATTTCTCCTTGCGCTTCCAAAACGTCTAAAGCTTCTGCACCACTTTTGGCTTTAAAGACTTCAAACTCTCGGCGAAAAGTCCGATAGAGCAAATCTAAGTTATCAGGCTCATCATCGACGACGAGCAGCTTGAGTTTTTCTTCCATGCTAGGGATGTCTGTGGTTGCCTACAGAGAATGATCGGGGCACACTGAAACCGCTTTTGATGGGTACAGCAGCGGGCAATTGAAGTCCCTATTTGTACGCTCTAGAGGGTCGCTTAGCCCTAATGTGCCCGACTGATCGGGTTTGCTAGCGATAAGGCTGTAAAACCACTGAAGCGGACTTAAAATATCTGGCTTAGGTTGGGCCTAGACTAACTAGACTGAGCTGCTTGACTCGATTACGAAAATCTTTGTGAGGAAAAAACAATGCGCTCATTGCCGCAGCCTAGCCAAGCCAAAATTTCAGCACGCCCGTTAGCCAGTCTGCTTGTCAGTTTATTAGCTGGCACAGTAAGCACTCTATGGGTGACTAGCTTACTAGCTTACGCTCAAAGAGCGACTATTTTTGAGCTGGATCAGGCTGTTTGCGCCAATAACTGGAGCAGTGCAATTGATATTGCTGGAATGCTGATGGCCAGCGATCGCATCACCGACGATCAGCGCACGTCTTTGTTGGCGTTGCGTCAGCAGCTAGAGCGCTATCGCAGCGAGCAGGTGATTTTGCCGGGGGCTGAGGCTTGCGATCGCACCGATCCCTATTTTCTCACGGACGTAGCTCCTACGGTTCAATCCGATCAGTCGCTGGGCTGGCAGGGCGCGGTCGCAGAAGCCACCGGCAACCGCTATAGCAGCGTAGTACTGACAGAGGCCACCGCATTTTCACTGCCTGTCGCCATGGGTGAAGCCGCTGGCCTCACGCCCGCAACCCCGGTGGATTTGCGCAGTGGGATCAATGTAGCGGCGGGTCATGTCGGAGCAGGACATGATGTGTATGGCTTTGTCGCGAGGCTGGGCGATCGCCTGACCGTCGATTTGGCCGTTACTCAAGTGATGGCCGGTAGCCTGTACACCAGCGGTGACTCGCAGCTATTTGTGTTTGATCGCAATGGCACACTAATGGCCTCAGCCGACGATAGCGATATTGTGAGTGAGCCTATCAACAACAATTTTAGCAACCACAGCTATAGCAACCCCAGCTATAGAAATTCTGCTAGCAGCCGCCAACAATCTCGAATCAGCGGTTTCACTATTCCCAAAACCGATGTGTATTTTGTCGTCGTTACGAGCTACAACAACGAGCCAATCTTGAATCATGAGGGCCAACTCACCGGCTGGCAGGACAATGGGGGTGGTCGATTTGACTACATGCTGACGCTCTCAGGGGTAACGCCCACGAATGCCCTTGCACCTTAAAAAGGCGCTTACCTTTTTCTCGCTATCTTAATGTTTTCTAACTTCTAACAGATTCGCGGCGAGATCTTCAGCTTCTTCTTGGAGGGCGTCATTTAAATGGCTAATGTAGTATTCCATCCGGTGGTCAGTAATCAGATCAAAGCCAGCGCCGGAGATGCCTTTGATGACTCCCAAGGTGCCATCCATTAACCGGGCAGCGAGTCTGTAGTTAGCAATCATCACGCCTTTGGCGTTAAAGTAGCGGCCTGCGCCGACGTGGCCATAGAACCGGGTAGGATTCCAGATTGAAAAGGGCGGTGGGACGTGAGGCACGATGTCGTTGTGGTTGACAAAGCGGAAAACTCTGCCGCCTGTGTTGGCATTGAGCTGAGTGACGAAGGTGCGATCGCCAACCCGAGGTTGACCAAAGGTATAGACGCCATCGACTCTAATGCCATTGTCTACGAGGGCGGCGGCTGCCATGGTCGCGAGCGCCCCGCCGAGACTGTGACCAGTGATATAAAGCGGCGGCATCACTTGCCCTTGGGCGATTAATTCTCGTTTCCAGCGATGAATTTGCAGCAGCACTGATTTTTCGATACTAGCCCAAGCCAGAAAAAATCCGGTGTGCACCCGGCCTTTGTAAGAAGACACTGAGGTGATACCGTCTTTGCGAATGGTAAAGTTGCGCAGTTGAGTCGTGAAGTTAGTCAGCCAGTCTTGATGATCTTGACTGCCGCGAAAGGCTAGCACCATGAACTGAGAGGTGCGAAACATATAGGCTTGAGTGTCGCGGCCCTTGTTGTTGAAATAGCGAAAGTTATACCGAATCATGTTGTTTTTGGCAAGCTGCGATCGCTCATTCATCGCTTGTTGCGTCACCGGTTCGGAATTGGGCAACGGCTGATCTAACTGCCTGTGCAAATTGTATTCGTACAGCGCTACTCCCCAGCGACCGACGACTTCTGCGACAAACTGTTTATCTTGATAGGCAAGATAGGCGGCTTTCGCTAGCGTCAGCGCCAGCCTTGTGCTGTAGCCAGTCGATGACAGGCTGATATCGATCAAATCGGCATCTTGATAAGGTGATGGCAAAATGCGATAGCCAAATCGTTCAAATAGCTTTTGGACGCCAAAAAAGCCGCTGTGATGAATGTAGCTATAAAGCGCATCATAAAACTTAGAAGCACCGGGCCTACGGTAAGCCGGATCGGCAATCAGTTTCACCCAGTAGTTGAGCCAGGGTCTGAGTTCTTTTTCGCTGAACAATCCTGATTCTACAAAGTAGCCAAAGTGCTCTAAGCCATTGAGCATGGTGTTGAACCAGTCTCGCAAAACGGTTTCGATTTGATACTGTCTGAGCGCTTCTGGGTGAAGCTGGTCGCGGTCTTGGCGAAGATCAAGCTGAGTTTTAATCCGCGCCCGCTGAGCGTGAGGCGCTAGCGCATTCCACAACAAATCATCATCGACGCGAAAGCTAATAGCGCCTTGCATGGGGCTGTTTAAGGTGTTTTTGCCTGGGGTAGTCTGGCTGGGCCCTCTGGCGGGAATGCTGTAGTCGCGGTACTCTTCAAAATCTAAAATCTTCAGGGCGCTGTAAATCTCAGGCTGCTGCTCAAATTCTTTGACGGCTTGTCGCAAAAACTCGATGCGCCGCCATTTTTGCTGACGCCCATAGTGCCTCACACCCCACACCAGCGCTCCACCCATGAGCAAAAGACCGATTGCTATTAGCCACTGCCAGGTTAACTGCCCGCTTGAGATTGGATTTTGGGCTGGATTTTGGGCAGCGATCGCCCCGGTTAACTGCCCAATTAACTGAGCATGACCGACTTGGCCAAACCCGATAACCGTTAGCCACACTGAGATGAACAAAGACGCAAAGCCAATGGTTAAACGCATATCGAAAGCAATAGCGACCCGAAAAGCGGGATGTATCAAACTTGATTGATAATGCCCTGAGCCTACCCGATAAAAGCCCCGATCATAAAAGTCGAATCGTTTCGATTCGTTAATTTTCAGCAAAGCTGTCTGGCTATGGCTGCATAGACCCAAGGTTGAAAGTCATTGCTCTAACGTTCATACAGACATACGTCAGATAAAAACGATTGTATCTATAAATAAAAATCTATAGACGCAGCGACGCGCTGATCGCTACCATCAATATCTAATCGGTATTTTACGCCTGCTCACTCGTCCAACGGAAAAACAAAATGCGTTCGCTGCAATGGCTTGGAATCCCTTCTAGGCTTGCTGGTCTGACTTTGCCCCGCTTAATGGCCTACTCAATGGCCTTCTTACTGGTCAACCCAATATTCTGGGCAAGCCCAGCCAACGCTGCTGAAACCCTTTTACAGGTGAGAGGTGCGCTGAGCGCTGAAGATTTGGTGTTAGAGGATGGTAGCTGGTATGACCGATATGTTTTTTCGGGTAATAGCGGTCAGCGGGTGACGATTGTTTTGGAGAGTCAGGATTTTGATCCCTATCTGATTTTGCTGAATTCGGAAGGTAAGCGAATTAGCGAAAACGATGATATCAGTCGCCGCGATCGCAATGCTCGCCTGTCGATTGTGCTACCGACTACCGGCACCTATACAGTGGTAGCCAACAGCTACGAATCTGGCACAACCGGTGGCTATGCGCTCAAGATAGAGCGAGATACGCTGCTATCGGCTGAGGCTTCGGCGGCCGCGATCACCGCTGCGTCCGATGGCTCTTCTGTCTGTGACGCGGCGGTTGTGAGCACTATTGAAAATATCGCAACCGGTCGTGACGTCGGCATTTTGCTGAATGCTCTGCGCTTAGCCGATTTCTACAGGGCCCCCCCTTCGACTAGACCCAATGGTATCAAGATCGCCATCAGCGGGCCAGCGGCAGCCTCGGTGATTTTTTCGCCGCAGTTTTTGACTCAAGTGGCGACTGATTTGATTCGAGGCTGCACAAGCGTAGGGGCTGTTGTGTTTGATACCCCCAGCGCTGGGGTGGAGCGAACCTTTGGTTATTTGCCTGATCGCCCGCGCCCCTCAAGCTCTACCGCTGTGCCGGTTAGTGAATTTGCCTGTGCCCTTGCCCCTAGAGAGGTAGAGACGCCTGACTGGGGCTATCAAACCTGCCTGTGAACGGGTACCTTGCTAAAATGCGGCCTCGGCTGTGGCACAATTGCCGTAGCTCAATTTAACTTGGGCTAGCTAACTGCTCCAAGTTGCCGGCCTTGATTGCTGTGGATGTCTCTTTGCCCTTTAATCATCTTTCATCTGCTCAGCTCAGCAGCATTAAAGCCCAGCTAGATTTGGTGCTGATGGCGATTGAGGCGCTAACCGATGTGGGTTCGGATGCGGTGCTCATGGCCGCTAAAGATCTACAGCTAGGTGAGACGCTTTCTGATCGGGTGGGTTTATGGCGGCTAAGACAGTCTAGTCCCTTGCGTAAAGGCCAAGGCCGCAAAAAATTAGACATTGAAGAAGCCAGAGCGCTGGTACTGGTGATCTGTCGGTTGGCGGTAGCTCATCACGAACACATTCGCCAAGCCGTTGCTAAGCTAGAAGCGCTGACGGTGGCGGGCGAAGCGCCTCATCGCTCCGCTGTACTGGGCGATTATCTTGATAACTTTAATAATATGTACGGCGATCGCATGGCCGATCCTGCCCCCGACACTGAGGCGCTCACTCAACTCTCACTCCGGCTGCTGATCGATTTGCTATTTTACAGTGCCCCCGGCGGCGAACGTCAGCTCTGGCTAGCGCTATTAGATCGCGCTCAGGCTGACTCACCCAAGCTAACTCACTAGCTGGCATAATTACAGCGATCGCCCCCCACGACGTCATGAGCGCCTCTCCCGATTCCGCCTTTCTAAAAAAAGCCAACCTTTACCTAGTCGGCATGATGGGTTGCGGCAAAACCACCCTTGGCCGCAAGCTTGCCCATCGCTTGGGCTATCGATTTTTAGATACAGATGCTTTAATTGAGCAAACCACTGGCCAGTCGATTACCGATCTCTTTGCCAACCAAGGTGAAGTAACCTTTCGCCAGCTTGAAACCCAAGTGCTGGCCCAAGTGGCCGCGCATACCTGCCTAGTTGTGGCCACTGGCGGCGGCATTGTAACCCAGCGCCTCAACTGGAGCTATCTGCAGCATGGCATTGTAGTTTGGCTCGATGTGCCTGTGCCTGTTCTGGCCGCTCGCCTTGCTGGCGACAGCACCCGCCCGTTACTCAACGGCGTCGATCTCGGCGCTAAACTAGAAAGCCTTTTGGCCGAGCGCAAGGATCTATATACCCAAGCTGATCTGCGCATTGAATACGAAGGTAAGTCGGTGGGTAAAACGTGCGATCGCATCCTCACGAGTCTCCAACAAACCGTCCATCCCCACTTATCTCCGCCCCCCGCCATTCTCAACACCACCAACATCAACACTATTAACACCCAATCCCCCTAACTCTCTCCCCTCCCTATCTCCTCCATGCCCAACCTCACCGCCGAAAGCGAATACTTCCAACAAGTCGAAGCCGATCGCGTCCGGATTCTCAGCGAAGCCCTTCCCTACATTCAGCAGTTTCAGGGCCGCACCGTCGTGGTTAAATATGGCGGCGCAGCCATGAAAGACAGCAGCCTCAAAGAAAAAGTCATCCGCGATATCGTTTTTATGGCCAGCGTGGGGATTCGCCCCGTCGTCGTCCACGGCGGTGGCCCTGAAATTAATACTTGGCTGACCAAATTAGATATCGAGCCTCAGTTTAAAGACGGGCTGCGAGTGACCGATGCCAAAACGATGGACGTCGTAGAAATGGTGCTGGTAGGCCGCGTCAATAAAGAAATCGTGTCTCTGATTAATCAGGCTGGCGGTGCGGCGGTAGGCATCTGCGGTAAGGATGGCAACTTGGTCACGGCGCGACCTAATTCGGTGGATTCGGGGGTTGGCTTTGTCGGTGAGGTCAGCAATATCCGTCCGAACTTGGTAAGTTCGTTGGTGGCCGCGAACTATATTCCTGTCATTTCCAGCGTGGCAGCAGATCATACGGGCCAAGCCTACAACATTAATGCCGATACGGTGGCCGGTGAACTTGCGGCGGCGCTCAACGCCGAAAAGCTGATTTTGCTCACAGATACGGCAGGGATTATGCGAGATTTTCATGACCCTAGCACCCTGATTAGCAAGCTCGATATTCACCAAGCGAGAGAACTGATTGCCAGCGGCGTAGTGGCTGGCGGCATGATTCCGAAGGTAAATTGCTGCATTCGCTCCCTTGCCCAAGGTGTCAACACGGCTACTATTTTAGATGGCCGGATGCCCCATGCCCTGCTGCTCGAAATTTTCTCAGATGCGGGTATTGGAACCATGATGGTGGCGTCTGGGCTGTAATCGGGACGTCAAAGGTCTGTAAATGGTCTGTGAATTTAGCCAGTTGATAGAGCTTGGTACAGCCTCTATACAGCCGGATGTAATCTGCAAGACCACCAGTAGCTTGACTAAAATGGTATGGCTACCTGTGCAGATGTGGCCGATTGATAGAGCCATGCGCACGCCATAAGTCAATTTATATGCATCGATTTTTATCCGGCCCGCTATCGACGGAAGCGCTGACGGTTCCGATTCAAGGGTTGCCTGAGCGCCTAGCAGGCTGCGTGGTTGTGCAGCTTTCTGATTTTCACTTTGATGGACTCAGGCTATCGGACGCTTTACTGGCTCGCACGTTAAAGCAGGTGGAAGCGGTTAAACCTGACTTGATTGCGCTGACGGGAGATTTTGTAACAGATGATCCTCAGCCCATTTATGAGCTAGCGCGCCGGATTAAGCATTTGCCGAGTCGCTATGGCACAATTGCGGTGCTGGGCAATCACGATATTCAGCGACAGGGAGCCCGGCGGATGGTGCGCGAGGCGCTAGAGCAGGCCAATGTCACGGTGCTGTGGAATGAGATCGCGACGCCTTTTGGGGATGATTTTCCGGTGGTCGGCTTTGCCGATTACTGGTCTAAAGAATTTGATCCGCAGGTGCTAGCCCGGTTAGATCCTCAGGTGCCGCGCTTGGTGCTGTCACATAATCCGGATACAGCTGAGCATTTGGCGAGCTGGCGAGTTGATTTACAGCTATCGGGCCATACGCATGGCGGTCAGGTGTATATTCCAGGACTGGGGCCGGGGCCTTTGGTGTGGAAGCGTTTGCGTCACAGGGTGCCGCGCTGGTTGCGCAATCGGGTGCCGTTTTTAAGCGACCGCTGCTTTCATGTGGTGCGTCACTGGGAGTGGGCCCGAGGCTTACATCGGGTGGGCAATAACTGGCTGTATGTCAACCGAGGCTTGGGCACCTATTTACCGGGTCGGCTATTTTGCCCGCCGGAGCTGACGGTGATTACGCTAGTGCGAGCTGAGGCCAAGGTTTAGGTTAAACTTGAGGCCGAGTCTAAGGGTTTTACTTTAGCTCGGTGCAGCAATTTACCGTGATATCGGTAGCCGCTGTGAGTGACACAAACCAACTCTCCCGGATTTGCAGTGCCTTTTGTCAGCTGATGACTTTGGGGGTCATAGGGAATTTGAGCGTCAATAGAAGCGATCGCCTCTACTCCCCACTCAGCCATGAGCTGAGTGACCGGTCTGATAAAGGGCAGGATCTTGACAGCCGGAAGATCGGTATTCATCTGCGCTCTGTGGGCAATGGTCGGCCACTGTACCAGCCAAGATTCTAAGGTCTGAAGGGCGTCGATTTGAACTTGCGATCGGATAGCGGCAATTTGTTCTGTTTGCTGCTTCTGTAAGCGCTGGTACTCTTGTTGTAGCTCAGTTAGCTGATGAGCCAGCGGTGAATTATCTGGTGGTTGCAGGGATGATTGCGGACGATTGCTAGTGAGATCGAATTCAGTTATTAACGCGGTCAGGGGAATGTTTAGAGCGATCGCAATTTTGCTCAGCGCTTCTATTCGCATTTGCCTAATTTTGCCTCTTCGGAGCTGCTGTATCTGCCAGCGAGAAACGCCTGCTTGCAGGGCCAACGCTCGGTAGCTGCCGATTTTGCTCTGTTGCATTAGCGCTTTTAGTCGCGAGGAATGAGAGGCTGTAGGTGCCATAAAACCTGGATCAATAACTTTCCATATATTCACAAACACTGCTCGCAGAAACCGTTAGGATAAAATGAACTTTTTTATCTCGTTTTTCTATCTTTTGGTGTACTGCTTACCAGATTAGATCATTCGATTGACCCTATACGCTCGTCACCATGCCTGATATAAACCGTTTGCCTCTTCGTCTAGCTGCCGCTTTGGACTCAAGCCTTCGTCAAACTTTTTGCCCGACGCCTAATTACTCCCGTCTTGCGGTGGGGTTTGGCGTAGTGGTGGGGGCGATCGCTAGCAGCGTTTTGCTGGGGCCTAGTTTGAGTTACGCAGCAATTACGCCTTTGGATTTCAAATCATTAGACAACCAGACATCACAGTTCAAGTTGCTAACCGCACAAGCTCAGGCCACTCCTCAAGCAGCTTCTCAGACAGCTACTCTCAATCCAGAAATCAAGGTGGGCATTGTCCAGCGATTTGGCGCTAATAAAGCCGACAGAATTATCCTTGCGCCCCTGAGCGGCGATCAAATTACCGTTAGTTTCAAAACCGGAAATCAGCCCCAAACACTGACTACTCGCCAGCTGACGCTAGAAGTAGCGATGCAGCCTTTGGAGCAGCCCGTTTTGCAAGAATGGGTTGTGCTCAGCACCCACCGCAGCTTTGAAAGCGCCGAAGACAGCGCGGCGCGGTGGCAAGCAGCGGGCATCAATGCCGAAATCGCTCAGCCTGATGCCTGGCAGGTCTGGGCCAAGCGAGAAGACTATGCAACGCCATTATTGCGCCGACTGTTGCAGCAAAACCTTCATGCAGCGGGCTATACAGGGGTTTTCATTGATTCAAAAGTCGTCAAAGAAGTGCCCAAGGCGACCTTTACCGCTAATGGCTACAAGTACACCCGCGATCAGTTCACAATTACCAGCGCTAACCGTCAGTTCCAAATGGGCCAGGGCAACACCACCCGCTACCCCGATTTGTTTCCAGGTACGATGAAGGTTCAGCCCAACGCCTACGGCAGTTACACGCTAGTAAATCAGGTTCCAGTCGATGCCTACCTGCGCGGCGTGGTGCCGCATGAAATTGGTGCAGGAGCGCCGCGTACAGCCATTGAAGCGCAGGCAATCTTGGGACGAACCTATGCGCTGCGCAACCTCAGACGCTTTGCTATTGACAATTATGAAATCTGTGCCGATACGCAGTGTCAGGTATATTTTGGCCTGTCAGAGACTGATCCGGTTTCGGATAGTGCGATCGCCGCGACTTCAGGCCAAGTCCTCACCTATGAAAACGAGCTAATTGACGCGCTTTATTCCTCAACGACTGGCGGTATCACCGCTAGCTTCACCGATGTTTGGAATGGCGACGATCGCCCCTACTTGCGCCCGGTGATCGATTCACTGCAAACTCGCTGGGACTTAAGCCAAAAACCCCTTTCTAACGAAGCCAATTTTCGAGCTTTTATCGCGCTCAACAGCGGCTTTAATGAAGACGGCTGGCCCGCCTTTCGCTGGAACCGTAGCGCCTCGCTGAAAGAAATTGGCGACACCATGAAAGAATATCTTGCCAAACAGCAGCATCCCTTGGCCGGATTTAGCCAAATTACTGGCCTTACAGTGACTGAAAGAGCTAGCTCCGGACGAGTCCAAAAGCTTCAGGTAGATACTGACATCGGCTCATTTGATCTGGTAAAAGATGAAGCGGTCAGGGCATTAATTCCGCCTCGCAGTCTGTTGTTTTATCTAGAGCCGATCACGGAAATGCCCAAGGCGGAGGTACAAACAGAGGAATCTGCTGATGCAATCGCGGCCAAGCCGGGAAAGGGTACCATTGCCAGTAACTCTCTTAATCCTCCTAACAGTACCAATTCTGGTAATCCTAACTCTGGCAACGCTACGGAAAATAGCCCCACTAATAGCGCTACCGACAGCGCAACCAACGGTCTGAACAGCGACCAAAAAGCAGCGCCTATTCCAATCCTTACAGGCTATCGCTTTATCGGCGGCGGCTTTGGTCACGGGGTTGGCATGAGCCAAACAGGCGCTTATAACCTGGGTGATAAAGGCTACTCCAGCGAACAGATCCTGGAATTTTACTACCCCGGCACAGAACTTAAACCGATCAGCGAATCTACTATTTTCTATCAGGACAGGTAGCGATCACCCAGCAAGGCTGCTAGTTAGGGTTTCAAATTTAAGCCTCTCTAGTTACTAGCCCTAACATATGAATATCCGCAATTCTAAGCTGTTCCATTGCCTTATCTAGCAGCGGCTGCTTTAGTTTTCCGGGTCGCGTCACCAGCAGCATTCCGTCTGTATTATCAGCAATGAGATAAGCATCCGATTGGCCCAACAGCGGCGGCGCATCATAAATAACCAGATCAAACCGAGCCTCAACTTTTTTCGCAAAGCGCTTCATGCTCCGCGAAGAAAACAACCGCGTTGGATCAAAAGACGCCGAACCCGCCGCAATCACATACAGATTAGGCTCCGGTGAAAATCGCTGGATAATGGCTGGATTCGACTCCCCCGAAAACAGATTAGTCAGCCCCTTTTCATTCGATAATTCCAGATAGTGATGAATTTGAGGATTACGCAAGTCCCCATCTATCAGCAACACTCGTTTGCCCATCGCCGCTGCCGCTTCTGCTAAGTGAAGTGCAACGGTTGACTTACCTTCTCCAGCCATGACGGAGCTGATGGCAACTGAGCGAATGGGCTCTGTAGAACCTAGCAACCGAAGATTAGCGTACAAAGAGCGAAAAGATTCTACGAACGGATCTTGAGCATAAGTCGGGATCGCTGCTGCATGACCAAAAGGTCGGGGGCTAGTGCCATTGCCGTTAGGGCCAAAACCACCAGAATTACCAGCGCCATTTTCCCCTAGCCCACTGCGCTCAGCGCCAATGCTAGCGTATTGCCTTGAGGCGCTTCCCGTTCTTTCAAAGGAGAACTCATCAGTCATCGTATAGTTTGGAATTGATCCCAAAATCGGCAGACGAGTAGATCGCTTTAACTCTTCTTCAGAGTAAATGACACCTGAAGAAGAGTTGACCAAAAGCACAATTCCCGTCCCTAGCAATAGCCCTAGCATTCCGCCTAAAAGCAGAGGTTGAGACAAGCTAGTAGGCGCTAGCTGGGATGCCGTAGGCGGCGTTATTATCTCCCAAGGAATCTCTCTCTGAGCAGCGTCAATTTCTAGCGCCTCTCGCTTAGCAAGAAACTGATTTAAGTTCTCAGAAGCAATCGCAAGCTCTCGCTGAATATCGTCATAGCTACGGGTAACTCCGGTTAGCTGCCCCACATCCGCATTCAGACCCTGAAGCGTCTGCTTTAGAGCCTGATCTTGGGTTTCTAGCTCATTGATTTGGTTAGCCAGTTCTCGCTGAGACTGCTGACCTTCACTTGCCAACAAACTCAGCAAATTTTGTCGCTGCTCTTTGAGCACCTGCATGTCGGGGGAAGAATCCAGATAAAGTGTAGAAGCTTCCGCTATTTGAGAATCCAATTCCAACAGTGCATTTAACAGGCTTTGGTAGCGGGTATTTTGACTGAGGGCTGAAGAAGAAGCTTGCTCGTTAGACTGCAACTGCTGAGTCAAATCATTAGCGATCACCTTTGCTTGTGAGAGCTGAACTTCAACGTCTAGCTGCAATTGTGAAAAGGTTGTAATCTGCTCGGCTAGCTGAGAGGCTCAAGAGGCTGGATCGATAACGTCATTTTGTTGGCGCAAATTCTGTAGCTGAGTTTGCAGCACCTCTACTTTTTGACGTAGATCAGGCAGCTTTTTAGTAACAAATTCTATGCCTCCGCGAATGTCGGCTTGTTTCGTTTTTAAACTGTAGTCCAAATATGCTTGAGAAAGATGTGTCAAAACAGCCTCAACCGCCTGTGGATTTCCATCTTCGAAGGTGGCTCTGACAATTGCTGAGCTCTTCCCATCGAGCGCTTCTAGCTTCAATCGGCTCGATAGTCTCTGATAGCAAAGATCGCTGAGATCCGTCGCCTTGCCTGAAAACCCTTCTGGAATGCCACAAATTTCAGGATAAGTTGACTGCACTTTGGCCACAACGGGCGCGAGAACTTTAGGACTCTTCAATATTTTGAGCAGGTCTTCATCAACGGTGATGGCCTTGAGCGGCACACCATTGCTGAGGGTTTCAGGAATATTGGCAATCACATCAGTTTCGGCGCTGCCGGAGCGAACCAATATTTCAACATTGCCGACTGACTCAGGCGTAGATGAGATTACTTTGGTCCCAGCTGCGGCCATAGATAGACCGGTAACCCCTAAAATGATCCACCATTTTCTGGCCAAAGCCTGCATTACCTGGTTCAGATCAACGCCTTCAGCAGGAACGCTAGAAGAATCAATCTCTGTTAGCTGCAAAGTATCGTCAGTTTTCATGCTGCCTCTGTTGGGGGTTTCCCGAAAAGTTACGCGCCAGTAATGGGGGTTACTTAGAAAAGATTAAAGAGTCGAAAGAAGGAAAAGATTCCCCCTAGTGGGCTGAGAATGGTTCCTATTGTATCGGTCACATTAGCAATGCCGCTGCGATTGACAATAATGACATCATTGTTGCGCAAAAGCGGGTTACTTTCTTCATTGATCCCCTGAGCAAAGTCAACGGGAATAGCCGTGCGTGTGACCGTGCCGTCTTCATTGAGCCGGACTAGCTCCGCAGCGCCTGTACTAGCTCTATTATTAAAGCCTCCTGCGGCCAAAACTGCTTGGCTAAGTGGCGTATTAGGCGGTAATGCTACTGTTCCTGGCTGCTCAACTTCACCGACAACGTTAACACGAATGGTATCAGGGGCGAAACTAGCTGCCGCCAACTGCCCAACTTCTTCAGTACTCAGGGCCGTTGCTACCGGCACTAGCACCGTATCACCCTCTTGCAAAATTGCATCTTGCTTGAGATCACCCGTTTCTAAAAGTGACCAAAGATCAACTTCAAAGATCTGAGGAGTCCCCACGCGAGTTGGCCGCACTACCTGAACTTTACGAATGTCAGCTTGAGGTTTGATCCCGCCAGCGACCTGAATAGCTCTAGTAATAGTCGTAGGACTATTGGAATTGCTGACAGCGCCAGGGGTACCCGCACCACCCGTTCGAGCCACCCCCCCTTGTAAGGTGTAGGGGCCGGGGCGATAAACCGCACCGATGATTACGATATTGATGGGTTGATTGACATCGCCAGCAAAGCTGGCATCTGCTAGTAAGCCTGCATTTTCAAGCGGAATCAGTGTTGTTGGGATAAAAATTGAATCTCCATCTCTGAGCGTAATGTCTTGGGAGAGGTTGCCGTTTTGGATCAGATCCCACAGATTGACGGTCATGGGCTGATCCCTGCCGCCTAGCTGCGATCGCCTGATCTGTACTTGCGATAGGTCGGCTGATTGAGTGATGCCGCCCGATGTCTGAATGAGCTGACTCAATCGCGAGGATTGGTTGGTACCTTGATCGATGGTGTAGGAGCCGGGGCGATTGACCTCACCTGCAATCCCAACTTGCAAAGGTCTGCGGCTGAGCAGACTGATCGTTAGCACAGGGCGTCTGAGATAGCGTCCATACTGTGCGGATAGAGCAGCAGAGGTGGATTCTAGGCTCATTCCATTAACGTTGACTTTACCAATTAGGGGTAGGTTTAGGGTGCCGTCAATTAAAACCTGACTCTCTCCGCTGTATTGAGGTACTTTAAAAATATCGACGCGAACCACATCGCCTGCACCTAGTGTGTAAGTAGATTCAGGCGTTGATGGGTTTAGATCGAAAGAGGGTGTTGGCCCAGAAGGCACAGCAGTTGGCGTGGATAAAGTGGGTAATGCGTCAACGGCAGGTGATGACTGAGGGACTGTTTGGGCGTTGGCCGCTTGTAGGGGCATCCCAATGATCCAAAATAGTCCGCTGAGGGCGATCACTTTAAGCGGCTGTGAGAAGGTAGTCATAGATATCAACAAATCAGTAGTCAGACACAATCAATCGAAAGCAAATACGCCTAACGTTAAGTGATTAGTTAGGTTGGGAGAAGAGATAAGCTGCTGAACATATACAGTTCCAATTTAGCGACAAAAGTGTTGAAAATACCGTCTCAGCTAGCCTGCAATTTTAGCCGCTAAGTATGAGGTCGTGATATTGCTCATTCTGCAACTTGTTAATTAAGTGTTCGCATCTCTACAGCTCTATTTACCAAAGCACAGTGTTGGCTAACAATCAGGACGCTTTTGCAAACATAATGATGACAATGGCTTTGTTATACTCAGGATTGGGACAGCTTCATCTAAAATTTTCAAAGCTCTGCGAAGAGATTCATACTATTTATTCTGCTGACTTTACATTTACATACGATAGGAATTGGCTGCTGAAAGGCATATAGCTGTGCCGAAAACAAATGTGCCACAGTCGTGAGCAGTTTTGCACCAATGAATTTTACGGTTTTCTCGATATCAAATAGATTGATTAAGGTCAAATTTCGTGTTTTTTGCAGGCAAATTAAGTAATGGGGTAAACGTAGAATTTTAGAGGTGATACGGATGTCTATCTTAAGGGTGATTCCTAAGTTCGCTAGACGTTTTGACGTAGTGTCTTCATAGACTTTTTTTGAATTTTTGATGAAGATCACTAAAATCATAGACATATGAACTTGCAAAGAAAGGTCGAGTGCATCTCAGTCTTGCAAGACTCAAGATGAGAACGCGCCGTTGAGATAAGCGCAACGGTGCTTTAGCACCTGCGGCACGTTCTCATCCTTCCATTGCGCGCCCGTAATCTTGATGCGTAGCCCAATCTGTTTGACGGTCGATTCAATCGCACCCGATCCAATCGAAATCCCTTCTGCTTGCCAGTAGTCGTAGTTAATGATGCGCCCTCTATGTTTGTTGAGATAGCCAACGAACCGCGTCACTCGCTCATGCTGCCAGCCCTCAAACTGCTTAATCGCACCGTCTACATCGCCTTTCCATAGCAGCGCTTCAACCCTGTCCAACCGCCGCTGTGAGCCGCCGACTTTGCCTAAGTTTTCAACCAGATGATACCAATCAAGAATCTCCCTTCTCCCTTCTGGCGTAGCAATCTCGCGGTAGATGTTCCAAATGCCGTCATGCCCGTCACCTAAACATACTAAAGGCAGCGTCAACGGCTGCTGGTTGACCCAATTGGTGAGACTCTCATTCTCTTGATAGAAAGCACCGACAGCCTGCTGATGCAGGTTTACTCCTTTGTAGTCGCGCCACTCGCTTGGCTGGCCTTGGGGCGTTCGCAAACGCACTTTGCCGCCATCGACACTCATTTCTTCGACCGGCCCGCTCACCTCAGGCGTAGCAAACGTTTGCCGATGCACTAAGCGCTGTTGGCTGTGCTCGATACGGCGATACCGGTGAGCACTTTCAAGTCTTCCTCACTGCGCTCATACGAGTTGTTTGCACTTACCAGCAAGCAGCACTTCTCTAGATACGGGCTCCATTGACTTCTGGCTTTCAGCTCGAAGTGCTCGGCTTGTCGCTCGGTAATGCTGATTTCTCCCAGGATGCTGGTAATCGTACGGCTGCGCCCGGCGCTCGTTTGGCTGCTTTCTGTGACAAAAAAATTGCGACCGCTGGGTTCACTCGCGTTTGCATATGCTCGCGGATTGCCTCCTCTATGCCGCCAAGCGTTTTTAGCTTCTCTGGATCGGTCTCTCCGTACAGGAGCGCTGCGAGCGCTAACGCATG
>JBGTIK010000143.1:0-5427 GCA_041745715.1 Phormidesmis sp. | reverse complement strand
GGGCCTTTTCTCTGGGTCTTTGCTGTAGACCTAGATTAGAAAGCGGTGCTGGAGACGTTTTGCGCTCTAGCACCGCTTTTTTTACTTTTTTGATAGCCATTTTGCGGTAGCAGGGTTCCTCGGGTTTGAGGTATTTAGCGTTTGATTAACTTCTGTGCGATCGCCCCCAAAGCGCCTGCTATTCTAACGGTACTTATCAAAACACCATAAAAAAACTCAAATATGGCTCGCTACCTAAATTTTTTTACTGCATAAATCAGCCGAAATCGTCTCATGGGTAACCCAACTTCCATTGTGGAAGAGCTGTTTGACGCGCTGCCAATGCTGCGCGCTCAGATGTATTTTAAAACCTCGCTGACGGCGCTTTCTCATGCGATGGAAGATCAGGTGCTGGCAGGGATGCAAACCCAGCCGCTGATTATCGCGAGCTTTCAGCAGGAGCGGTTTTATCGGCAAGAGGCGCACCGCTATGAGCGCATTGGTGGTTTGAGCGATCAGGTGTATGTGCTGTCGGCAGCAGATACTAAGTTTAGTGAGTCAGTTGATAGCTACGAGAAAATTGCTTTTGATCACGAAGATGCGCTGCGTCACGAGTGGCATTTGGTGGTGCTCGGTGAGCACTACTGCGCGGCGCTGATTTGCCGGGAGCACCCGGGCAATGCCGAGCAGCCTCCAGATGCGATCGCCGATTCAGCCGCTTTGCATTTGGATCAAACCCGTCGATTTGAAGGGATTTGGACGCTGGATCGCCAAGTTAGTCTGCGAGCAGCGGATTTGTTGCTAGGGCGGATTCAAGCCTACCAACCCGCGCTGGCTGATAAAATTAACGAGGCCAGATCGCGATTGATGAAGGGCGTACTGGGCAGCGATTTGGAAGTCGAAACCGATCCGTTTGCGCAGCGGCTGATTACTTATTTACAGGCAGGTCAGTACAAGCAGCTCAAGGCATATCGAGCGATCGCCCTACAAGAGCAAAGAGCGCGCTTGGTTAACTCCATTACCGCCGCCATTCGGCAGTCGCTCGATCCGTCTAAGATTTTCGCTATAGCCGTTCAAGAGCTTGGCAAGGTGCTCAACGTTGGTCGCTGCATCATTTACCGCTGCACTGATAGCGACGCCGACGCCACCATTCAGCACGAATACCGCCAAAGCGATTTGACCTCACTTTCGGGTTCAACATGGCCACTCAAGCACAACCCGCTCTATCAGTGGGTCAAAATCCATCAAAGCACCCTTGCTATTAGCGATGTGAAAGGCAATCGCGAATCGATGGCAGGCATTGATTTGAGCAACCTGATTCAGCGGCTCCAGCGCTGGCAGATTCAAGGCTGCTTGCTGGTGCCTTTAGTCCATCAAAATCGTCTACTCGGCATGATTGAGCTGCACCTCAGCAAACCCGATCCACATCACTGGAGTGACGATGAAATCATGCTGACTGAAGCTATTGCCAATCAGCTCAGCGTCGCTTTGATCCAAGCCGAAGCCTACGCCAACCTCGGCGAACTCAATCAGCAGCTTGCTGCTTTAGAGCGCACCCGCAGCAACCTCATTGCCATTACGGGCCACGAACTGCGCACCCCGCTTTCTACCATCAGAGTCTGCCTAGAGAGCCTGCTTACCGAGCCTGACATGGACGCTGACATGCGGCAAATCATGCTCGATACTGCCCTTACCGATGCCGAGCGGATGCGCAAGCTTGTCCAAGACTTTCTGACCCTTTCTCGGCTAGAAAGCGGTCGAGTGGAGTGGAATTTAGAATCATTGGCGCTGCAAGAATGCGTGGATCTGGCCCTCAGTAGCCTGCGCTGGCAAAATTCCGCCCATGCCGCGCCCTCTATGCGCATTGAAACTAACCTCAGTGACAAACTGCCCTTTGTGCGCGCAGACGGTGAATGGATTGTAGAAGTGCTCTCCAAGCTGCTAGACAACGCCTGTAAATTTACTGAAGCTAACGGTCAAATTACTATCAGCGCCCAGGTCTTAGACAAAGAAACAGTAGAAGTCACCGTCGCCGACACGGGACGCGGCATCGAAGCCGATCGACTAGAAACCGTCTTTGAGCGCTTTTATCAAGAAGAAGGAGCATTGCGGCGTTCAGTCGGCGGCACTGGGCTAGGACTCGCCATCTGTCAGCAAATTATTAAAGGGCTAGGCGGCAACATTTGGGCGACCTCTGGCGGAAAAAATCAAGGTAGCCAAATTCACTTCACCCTGCCCTCAGCCGGTAAAGCGACCCGCTACAGCAAACGCCAAACGCCCTCTAGTAAAACGACTAAAACAGCTAAAACAACGGCTGCTGAATTAGCCGAGCCCTCAGCAGAAACTCTATCAGGCACCTCATCAGAATCTCAGGCCAGTCAGCCCACGGCTGCTAGCCAAGCCGGTATAAAGCTCAGCCGTACTAAAGCAAGTAAGGCTAGTAAAAGTCGGCCACGTTCCTAAGTATCTGCGTTCCTAAGTATCTGCGTTCATGAGCAAATACTTAAAGAACTATTACGCTTCGTATCGCGCTGGTAAAAGTACTCACTGAGCGGTGATACGATTCCATTTAGCTGAGCTTGAGAGAATTTCAATTTATGGCAGAAACATTGACTGGTACGATGCCAAAGTTCGGAGGCAGCACAGGCGGTCTTCTCACTAAGGCCGAAGTAGAAGAAAAGTACGCAATCACCTGGACATCTAGCAAAGAGCAAGTCTTTGAGATGCCAACTGGCGGCGCAGCGATTATGAATGAAGGCGAGAACTTGCTGTATTTGGCTCGTAAAGAGCAGTGCTTGGCTTTGAGCCGTCAGTTCAAGACCAAAATTAAGCCCAAAATCACCGACTACAAGATCTATCGCGTCTTGCCCAATGGCGAAACTATCTATCTGCACCCTGCTGATGGCGTCATGCCTGAAAAGGTGAACGAAGGTCGTGGATACGAGGGCAAAAAGGATCGTCGCATTGGCGAAAACCCCGACCCGGCAACTATCAAGTTTAGCGGTAAAGAAACTTACGAAGTTTAGGCGAGGTTTAGGCAACGCTTAGACAGTATCTAGCCGACTAGATTCTTCTGACTTCTCACGCCTCTGACTACAGCAAATCACAGCAAAATTAAACTCAGATAAAAGGGCAGCTTTAGTGGCGGCCCTTTTGTTTTGGGCGACTCAGACTACAATTGATCAAGCTGACTTGTGCCCTTACCGACGGCTAAGCCCATGATTTTCCCAGACTTTAAGACCTTTTCAGACCTTGCCAAACAGGGCAACTTCGTGCCGGTATATCAAGAGTGGGTTGCCGATCTCGATACGCCGGTTTCAGCTTGGTACAAAGTCTGTGCAGGACAACCTTACAGCTTTTTACTAGAGTCTGTAGAAGGCGGTGAAAACTTGGGTCGCTACAGCTTTTTGGGCTGTGATCCGATGTGGGTGCTGGAATCGAGGGGAAAGGCGACCACTCAGACCTTTCGGGATGCGACTGTGCAAGTGTTGAAAGGCAATCCGTTTGATATTTTGCAAGCCTGTTTGGAGCCTTTGAATCCTGTTAGACTGCCGCAGCTACCGCCCGGTATTGGCGGTTTGTTTGGCTTTTGGGGCTACGAGCTGATTAGCTGGATTGAACCAACGGTGACCACTTATGCTTGCGGTGAAGAGGATTTGCCCGATGGACTGTGGATGCAGATGGATAATCTGCTGATTTTTGATCAAGTTAAGCGTAAGGTGTGGGCGATTGCCTATGCAGATTTGAGAGATTCTCAGATAGGTTTGCGCTCAGCGTATGAAGCGGCGTGCGATCGCGTTACCAACCTCGTCAACAAACTTCGCCTCCCGCTTTCTGCCAAAGACACCGTGCTGGAATGGACTTCCCCTGAAACCAGCACTGCCCCGCCGCTGGCCTACCGCAGCAACCGTACCCAAGCGGAATTCTGCGCCTGCGTCGAAAAAGCCAAAGCCCACATCCGAGCAGGCGATATCTTCCAAGTGGTCGCCTCTCAACGCTTGCAAGCGACCTATAGCGGCGATCCATTTGATCTGTACCGCTCCTTAAGGCTGGTGAACCCTTCTCCCTACATGTGCTACTTCAACTTCAACGGTTGGCAGCTCATCGGCTCTAGCCCCGAAGTTATGGTCAAGGCTACCCGTACTGGGCCAGATACGCCCATGCAGGCCACCCTGCGCCCAATTGCAGGTACGCGCCCTAGAGGCAAAACGCCCGCAGAAGATGCGCAATACGCCGCTGACTTACTCGCCGACCCCAAAGAGGTGGCCGAACATGTGATGCTCGTTGACTTAGGCCGCAATGACTTAGGCCGCGTGTGCAGCAGCGGCAGCGTCGTGGTCGATGAGCTGATGGTGATAGAAAACTATTCTCACGTTATGCACATCGTCAGCAATGTCGTTGGCAATTTGGCTCCAGATAAAACTGCTTGGGACTTGCTCACGGCCAGCTTTCCAGCGGGCACCGTCAGCGGCGCACCCAAAATTCGGGCCATGCAAATTATTCATGAGCTAGAGCGCGATCGCCGTGGCCCTTACTCCGGCGTTTACGGCTACTACGACTTTGAGGGCCAGCTCAACAGCGCCATCACAATCCGCACGATGATAGTGCAGGCTGACACCAACGGCACTAAAACCATCAGCGTTCAAGCCGGAGCCGGATTAGTCGCCGACTCGGTGCCGGAAAGCGAGTATAAGGAGACATTGAACAAAGCAAAAGGAATGTTAGAAGCCGTACGCTGCCTGAAGAAGTAAAACGAAGAGCATGAATGCTGTATTCAAGTATGTTCACCTAGCTCTAAGGCTTGTGCGACTCACGCGTGCTCAATTCTGGTTCGATATTGTGGAGGCACGATGATGCATTGAGGGTCTAAGAAATCTATCAGGTCAATCAGCCTACTGTGAATTCTTGCAAGTCTGTCAATATCGGCTTTCGCCTCTACCGCAATTACACTAATATCTTCTTTTAGCTTCGAGAACCAACTCGAAAATTCAGGGTCGTTCATCTTTTGCACAAACGTCGCATAGCCCATACAGTCATATTTTGAAGATTCATCGATAGAACGAGTAATCGTCATAATTTCTCCGATCGCACGTTGCTCACCGTTAAAAAGCTGAAAGCTTCCTCCCAACCTCCCATGAGAGAAAGTCTGATTGATATTGACAAGCAACACACTCAAACGACGATTGAGCTCTGAATCTCCTAAATCCAAGAACTGAATTTCTCGCCGTAGAATTTCCACCCAACCAAGATATTCTGCAATGACGTATAACGTGTTGATGGTCGCGTATTCTTTAGCAGCACCTGATTGCAGATAGATCTAAAATTAGTGCCTACATTTTTTCAGCTGGCAACAATTTGTCCAAAGCAGCTACGGAGCAAAGGTTGAGCGCTTCCATCCAAGGCAGACCGTGAAGACGTGCCCCAAAAAACTCAGCTAAAGAGAGTCCC
>JBGTIK010000142.1:0-4405 GCA_041745715.1 Phormidesmis sp. | reverse complement strand
GATGCGTCCATTCGCGGCTCGTTGGACAAAACTCTTCGATAGACGATAAAATCATGGCAACTTTTTGATTGGGACGAGATCTATGATCTCATCCCTTTTTTCTTATTGGCAAGCCCTCCCACATCGTCTGGATGCGCCCATACCGATGTCAATGCCCGACTGCACGCCTATAGCATTATGGGCATCGTCACCCTGGTAATTGCTTTACTGCTGATAGTTTCACTGGGGCGACAGGGCTTTTCGCTGCCGACAGTCAGCATTGGACTCTACTTTGCGGTGCTGCTAGTCGTGGGTGGCCTATACCCTTGGCTACAGCAGAGCATTATCGTCGAACCCAACGAACTTGATAAGGAAACGCCCTTTATCGCTCACAATCTCGCCTTCACCCGTCAGGCTTATGGCCTGACTGACGTTCAGCGAGAAGAATTTGTGGTTCAAGATAATCTAGATCGAGCTGCTTTACAGCAAAATGCTGGCACGCTCAATAACATCCGCCTCTGGGATTATCAAACGCTGCTGAGCACCTACCAGGAGCTGCAAAGCCTGCGGCTATACTACCGCTTTCACGATGTTGATATTGATCGCTACACGTTCGCAGGTGACTACCGACAGGTCATGTTAGCGGCCCGTGAGCTTGACTATGACAGCGTTCCAGAAAAAGCTCGAAATTGGGTGAATCAGCGACTGAAGTACACTCACGGCTACGGATTGGCGATGAGTCCGGTAAACCAAGTCACCGTAGAAGGCTTGCCAGATTTTTTTATTAAGGATATTCCCCCGGCTACTGCTGTTGAGATCGCTGTGGATCAGCCCCGGATTTACTACGGCGAAGAAACCGATCATCACATCTACACAGGTACTAGCACCGATGAGTTTGACTACCCGTTAGGAGATGATAATGCGCCCAATCGCTACGATGGCACGGGCGGTGTGCCGATTGGCAGTGCGCTTAGGCGTTTAGTCTATGCCTTGGATTTTGGGACGCTGAAGCCGCTGACATCCAACTACTTTACCGAGCAGTCGAAAGTTCACTATTACCGCAATATCAAAGCGCGGGCGCACAAAGTTGTGCCCTTTCTTCAGCTTGATAGCGATCCCTATTTGGTTCTAATTGATGGGCGCTTTAAGTGGATTTTAGATGGCTATACGACAAGCGATCGCTACCCCTATTCAGAACCTTTAATCAGCTCTCCAAATCTCGATGTTCTGGTCGCTAGCCAAAGCGAATTAGAAGATATCGCCATTCGTGGCACTAACTACATCCGCGACGCCGCCAAAATCGTGATCGACGCTTACGATGGCTCGCTCACGATTTACGCAGCAGACAGCACTGATCCCATCCTGGCCACCTACCAAAAAATATTTCCCGATTTATTCACCCCGCTCACCGCCGCTTCTGAACAGCTCCGCAGTCATTTTCGCTATCCACTTAACCTCTTTCAGATTCAGTCCCAGATTTACCGTACCTACCACATGGAAGATACCGAGGTATTCTACAACCAAGAAGACCTTTGGCAGGTGCCTCAGCAGCAGGGTAACAGTGGTGCAACCGAGCAAATGCAGCCTTATTACGTGATCATGCGCCTGCCCAACACCGAAGGCGAAGAATTTCTGCAAATACTGCCCTTCACCCCTTCTCGAAAAGACAACATGGTCGCTTGGCTCGCTGCCCGCTGCGACGGTGAGCAGTACGGCCAGCTAGTTCTATACGAATTTCCCAAACAGGTACTCGTGTATGGCCCGCAGCAGATAGAAGGTCGCATCGATCAAAATACTGACATTTCTCAGCAGCTAACCCTTTGGAACCAAGAAGGCTCCAGCGTCATTCGTGGCAACCTCCTAGCGATTCCAGTCGATCAGTCGCTGCTGTATTTTGAGCCAGTTTACCTACAAGCCGACCAGGGCGCACTACCCGAACTTAAGCGGGTCATCGTAGCTTTTAAAAACACTATTGTCATGCGCCAAACGCTGCCCGAAGCTCTAGACGCTATTTTTGGGGGTGACAGCTCAAATGATGCCTCTAGCAGTCCGTTGGTAAAGCCAGCAGCGGCAACCGCTCCGGGAAAAGCGCCGCAGACCGCTGTTAGTTCATCACAAACACCTAATGATCTAGTGCAAGCCGCTATTGAAGCCTATGAGCAAGGCGAACAAGCCCTGCAAAAAGGCGATTGGGCAGCTTATGGTCAGTCTCAGCGGCGTTTGGGCGACTTGTTGCAGCAACTTAATCCAGAAGCAGACCAAACCGTGAAACCCTAAGAGAGCGTGATGCGCGCTAACCCCTCCCGAACTTTTCCGAAGTCGGAAGTCTGTAGCTCTTGCACTAACGCAACGACCGGCTGTGAAACAGATGCATGCGAAGTAGATGAGTGTGAAATTAGACGGCTTTGGTGAGGGCAACTTTGCTGCCTGAGAAAGATTGACAGCAATAGGTACGTTAGTGAACCCCGAATGATACGTCGAAACCGGGCTGCTAGGCATTTGCGGTTCGTTGATAAGGCTCTTTAACAGTGATTCGTAGGCATTAATCGACTGCTCACCTGAATAGTAACTCATAGCAAATTGCCGTCCGCACTGACCTAACGCTTCTCGCTGTTGAGGATTGTCATATAGCGTCTGGATAGCTTTAGTCAGTTCTGTAGGACTTTCGGGTGTAACGACTAAGCCACCACCACTGAGTTGAACGGCTTCGGCTGCTGAGCCTTGCCTGGGCACCGAGGCAATGATCGCCCGACCGCTGGCCATAATCTTTTGAGTCTTGGAAGGCATGTTAAAGCCGACCACGTTTTTTTTCTGCATAATCAGCGAAACATCAGCAGCTGCAAGCATTTCAGGAAATTCTGCTTCAGAGACAAAGGGCAGAAGCAGCACATTTGTGACGTTCAGATCGTCACAGAGGGTACTAAGTTCGCTTAGCTGCTGGCTTTCTCCCACGATGACAAACTGAATGATCGGATTGTGCCCCATTTGCTGAGCAGTGCGGATGATCGTACGTACACCTTGAGTGCGGGCAATATTACCTGAGTAAAGCACGACAAATTTATCTTCTAGGCCGTGAGCACGTCGAAAGGGATTGTTCTCTTTCGGTAGCGGTTTTACAAAATCAACATCTACCCAATTAGAAATGCAGGCTAGCTTGCTATTAGGTACGCCTTTTGAAATCAGGTTTTTGGCAAAAGATGGTGTGATAACGGCGATCTTGGTGGCGCTGGCGTAGGCGAATTTTTCTAATTTCTCAAAGATTTTAATGGCTAGGTGGTTACTGATAAGTCCGGTTTGAACAGCGGCTTCTGGCAAAATATCTTGCAGGCTAAGCACAACCGGGCAGTTGTAAAAGGCTTTGGTAGCCGCAACGGGTAAGCATGCGGGTAGCGAAGGGCTAGTGGATAATATAATGTCGGGCTTCCAACCGCTAATGGCTTTAACCAAGCTCAAAAGGGCAAAGCTAGCATCTAACAGGGCCCTGCCAATTAATCCGGGCTTTGGCCGGATAGCGACAAAGCAGCGCTCGATTTCGACCCCGTTGCGAACTTCGCTGCTGTAGAGTTTGCCGCGATATCCAGGGTAAATTTTGCGCTCAGGGTAGTTAGGCATAGCGGTCACAACCCTGACTTGATGGCCTCGTTTGACTAATCCCTCGGCGAGTTCAGTCATTAGGGGTGCAATCCCGATGGGTTCAGGATAATAGTTGTAAGAGTAGAGAAGCACACGCATGGATAGTTGCTCTTTGAAATAGACGTTTTCAGGAATCCGATGAGCAGTGAGAATGCGCTACTTGTCGGATAGATCATGGAGAAGCACTGCACAAAGCAGGATTGGTGACCTAAGACTAACTGTCAATGCTAGCGTTGGGCCTCGATATTTCTTCGGCTTCAGCTAATCTTTAGAGATCTACGCAGATTTATGTAAATTGTCTAAAAAAAACTATGGGCCTAATTACGAACAGTCAGTAGACCTCTTGCATAATTACTTTTGTGATATGCTAATTAGCTTTAAACAAAAGGGCCTTTGCCTGCACTGTTTGGCTGGACCTAGTTAAAGGGCCGATATTAAAGGAATTCCGCAAAGCCTTTAATAGTACCATTAAATCTATTATGCAAGAGGTCTAGTTAAGGAATAACACCGACAGCTAGATCTAAAAATGGCTGATTTTTTTATTAAATATCTATAAAAGCCACTGATTTAGAAGAACTACAGTGTCAGAAAATACTTTTTGAATTAGATTGTCTGAGAGTGAGATATGTAAGTAATAATTGCTACTCACAGTCTTTATCCCACATTCCGCCCTTTGAAGTGTCACACTCAGGTATTAATGATAGAGCCCTGTTTTGGAAAGACTTTCATGGCTTAGCAGTTCAAATGAACTAAGTCATAAAAATTCTCAATTAAGGTTAACTATTGAGAACCA
>JBGTIK010000141.1:0-9675 GCA_041745715.1 Phormidesmis sp. | reverse complement strand
TGACGTTGATTTCTTAGCCTATCCAATCTTTCATGGGTTCTTTGCCGCCTTTTAGGCGGGACTGCTGACAGCTGGTACTAATTATATTTGCACAAACGACGCTCTTATCTCCCTCCCTGTAAGACTTCTACATACTTATGCCTAACGGATAGCTCGTACTAGAGGTGAAGTTCACCATGCCTGGAAACCCTTGAAAAAGTCCGCCAGTCGAGGGAATTGGGCCTTGAAAAATGGTGTTCACGCCGTCGAAAATGACTTTGACAGAATCTTCTCCTAAAATATCGGAGACTAAGCGGAACTCTGCGGTAACGGCTCTAACTGTTTTGTCAAACGTGAGACGCAAAGTCTCAGGGATATTAAAAAATCCACTGTCTACTTGGCCTAAGCCCAGATTGCCACCGAATACGCCCAAGCCCAAAAAGCTTTGATTGACTTCTCGTGCTGGAGAGCCCGGAACACCCGAAACAAGGCCAGTGACCGTCAGCCCAATACCGTCATCGCTAAATCCAAACGAAGGGGCCGTATTGAGACAAAGCAACCCGCCACAAGCCAAATCAAACGTAGCCGCCTCAACTTGTTTGGTGGCAGCACCTAGACTAACAGCCGCGATCGCAGCCACCATTCCTAGCTTACAAAATATTCTTCTCATAAAAACGCTCCGAATTTAAAGTACCAATGATGTAGAGCACACTGCTAGTCGAATCGATTGAAGATGCATGGGTCTAACGCTGATTAAGAATTGAAGATAAATTAATCAACGCTTTGAAACAAAAGAAATAGATGCAACTGAAGCATCGCCCTTGTCGCTAGCATCGGGCAAGATTTCTAGAGGATATTTATAGCTACTTTTTGGCTTTATGAAGCTGTTGCCTACAAAGATAGTAATTATACTGAGCAACTAACTGAAAGCACTGATCTCTGCTGTTTGTGAAAGACTTAATTTTCCAAAATCTTCAGTCTATTCACAGAGTTTATAATGCAGTGTTTCTAGACGAGTCTTTAAAGCAGAAAAGCATAGTTTCTAGGTGACAATTGCGCTAGCGAAGCAGAAGAAGGGAACGTGTATGTCGTAGAGGAACACGCTGCCTAAGGCGATTTGACAACCATGTTAGCTGGCAATGCCTGCCATTTTTGAATCTGTACCAGCCCATGCCGGGCCTAGCGTAAACGGCCAGTGAGGTTGGGATGGCAGCATGATTGCCACCAACAGTGCCAGCAAAAAGCAAAAATAGCGCCTGTATTTCTTTATGAATCGCAGATCTCAATCGCGAATTTATAGTACAATAGAACTAATTTAGTTATTCAATCAATGGCCCACGGCTTCAATATCTTCTGCTTTCTTGTCTGCGGCTTAAGCCCACCAAACCCAAACAGAACCGGCATAAACTATGACACTCAAACTCATTGATCAAATCTTAACCGCTGCTATTTCTCTCCTTGTATATGGATCTGAATTTTGGTTTACCTTGGCTTTTACTTTGTATGTCGCTACCCACAACCCCGAAAAGCAAGAAAAAACGCTACCAGTAGCCAAACCACCTGCCTTTGAAAAAGATAGCTTTATTCCCGCTCAAGCAGTCTCTAGTCGAGCCATCTCTGTCTCAGAAAAAACGCTCTCTACAAAAGTCTTTTCTGAGAAATCTCTTTCTCCAAAAGTTGCTTCTCCAAAACCTCTATCTGCCAAAATCTCCTCTAAAAAAATCTCCTCGCAAAAGACCCTCTCACAGCCGATAACTTGTGAGCCCGTCAATTGGAAAAAATGGAAAGCCGCCGATCTGCGTAAAGCCAGTATTGCTAAAGCCTGCGGCGTTCGGATGACGCCTATCGGCTCTCGTCGTAAGCTCACCAAAGCCGACCTCATCGCTCAATACGAGCAAAATCTCAAAAGGCTTACTCGCTCTCCTATGCCATCATCTGCTTCGCTGAGAAGCAGCCAAACAGCTTAACGCCGTATATAGCTCTCCTGTATGAGGCCAACCGACAAACCCGGCAAACAAACAATCTCCCATCGTATTTGCAACGAATACGTGGTGAATACCCAAAGCGTTTTGCCATGTCCGTAACAGCAGGCTATTTGACAGAGGAGCCCACAGAATAGACTTTTCAAACCCTCGATAGTGGGCATCGGTCATGCCGGGAATAGACTGAAGCTGACGGATCACATGGTCGCTATAGCCTTCTACCAAGCTGGGCACACATAGATGAACAGAACTTTGCCAAAACTGTTGAATGACGGAAGCTACCGCCGAATGTTGTTTTAATTCAGCGTGACTAACACCGCTTAGCCTCACGTAGCTGGCTCGATTAAAGCGCGCACATTCTATCGGCACAATGCCATCACTTCCCTGATTACAGTCGCCCGCAATGATTAGCGTCGGCACTTCAGCCGCAATTTTCTCGGCTAAGGCTCGACGATTGCATCCTAAATCTTTGGCAATGCCAATGCCCCACTCAAAAGGGTCGATCATGCGGCTCAAATCAGCCCCGCCTACTGGCGAACCCACTAGCACCAAAGACTCCACCAGCGGCCACCACTCTGGATGGCGGGCTAATACCTCTAGCCAAATCAGTCCGCCCATCGAGTGGCCGACAATGCGCAGCGGCGTTTGTGGGTAGGTCGCTTGAGTTTGTTGAGCGATCGCTTCCACCTGCTGAATCAGTGGCTCAATCCGAATCCAGGTATTCACAAACCCCAAATTAGGCACCACCACGAGCGCCTGCGGACTGGCAATTTGCTGGGCCAAAAGGCCAATGCCTCGATTGATATCGGCCCAGCCGTGCTGCGCGTAAAGAATGTAATCAGGCTGATCCATAGGTCATTAATAGGTCATTGATCGGTCATCGATGGATTGATCACTAACGCAGCGGGAGGCTGAGCGACAATAGATAGAGGTTGCCCCGTGCGCGGATGCGCGAACCGGATGCGATGAGCGTGCAAGTGATAGCCGCAGTCTCCGGGCATGGCCGTCGTATTGGTGATAGGAATGCCGCCTGGGGCGTACAGCGGATCGCCTAGCAGCGGATAGCCCGCTGCCGCGAGGTGAATCCGAATTTGATGCGGTCTGCCGGTGAAAATAGAAACCTCCACTAGCGTCGATGCGGCGCGCCGAGCTAAGACTTTGACCTCGCTGCGAGAAGCTAGCCCGCCTGCGCAGTGGCCATATAAATAGTTAAGCCCAGAGTAGGGCAGTTTGCCGATGGGGTATGTGCAGCTAAAGCGATCGCCTAATTCACTCACCGAAGCAGGGCCAATCAAAGCCCGGTAGACCTTTTCCATTGGCAGATTGATGGGCAGCGATCGCGCCGCTTTTCCAGAGACTTGCCCAACCTCAGCCGTACGCATTCTAAACTGCCGTGACAAGTGCGCTCTAGCCGTTTGAGACTTGGCCACCAGCATCACCCCAGAGGTGCCCCGGCCTAATCGGTGCACAGGTACGGGCGTTTCGTGGGGGTAGCGCGATCGCAGTTGATGCAGCAGCGTATGCTCCAAAAATCCGCCACCCGGCAACACAGGTAGACCTGAGGGTTTAGCCAAAGCCCACAGATCTTCATCTTCATACAGCACGTCAAAATCGAGCGGCGCAGTCGGCTCTTGCCAAGGCAGACGGTAGTAAGTAAGCTGCTGACCGCTTTGCAAAATAGTTTGAGCGCTCACCGCCTGACCATTGAGCAAAATTTGTCCCTGCTCAATTCGAGCTTCCCACAGCAGGCGACTAGAGTGCTGGTATCGCTGCGTGTAGTAATCCAGCACCGTCTGACCTGCCGATGCCGCTGTCAGCCAATCGGTATAAGTCCAGCCCTGATTCATTTGGCACAATTACTCAACACAATTACTCATCACGATCACTCATCACAATCAAAAGTAAATCAGTCGCAAAAGTGGCTTAGGCCCCTAAATAATTTATCTTGAACGGTGTCACCCGTTTTGACTGATCGCTATCGTATGCCTTTTAGCCTTTCTCTTTCTCAGCTTAGAATGCGGCCATTGGCCAGAGCCATCGTCAGCAGCCTGCTGGCTCTGATGCTGCTGAGCGGTTGCACACTGCCGCAGGTGAAGGCTGAAGACCGCCTCTTTCTCAATATTTCGCTGAATTTCCTCGGCAGCTATGCGCTACCGACACAAAGCTTTGACGGTGAGCAGGTTGGCGGCATTTCAGCGATCGCCTACGACGTGCCGCGTGATCGCCTTTACGCCCTGTCTGACAATCGCGATCACCCTCGTTTCTACACCTTCAAGCCCACTGATCTGACGACAGCGACCCCCGCTCTCACTGTCGAATCAGTCACTTACCTCACAGACAACCAGGGCAACCCCTACGCCGCCGGTGAATTCGATCCAGAAGGCATGGCGCTAACGCCCCAAGGCACGCTGCTGATTTCGAGCGAAGGCTCGGCTACGAAGCGAATCGCGTCCGCCATCGGCGAGTATGACCTCACCACCGGGCAGGTAAAAACTGTGCTGCCGCTGCCAGTGCGCTATTTGCCCGACAGTGTACTGAGCCCCGAAGCGCCTGCTGAGTTGACCAGTCAAACTCAAGGCATTCAAGAAAATCTTGGCTTTGAAGCGCTGGCGATTAATGTCTCCTCTGGCACAGGCGGTGTCTATGAGCCCTACCGGCTGTTTGTGGCTACCGAAGGCCCGCTGCTGCAAGATCTAGACTTTGCCCCCGATATTCCTTACAAAAACCGGCTGCTGCATTACCTAATCGATCCGTATCAGAGCACCTTAATTTCTGAGCATCTGTATGAAATGGATTTGGCTCCGTCTGGGGCGGTGCTGCATGGCCTATCAGAACTGGCGGTGCTCGATCAGGGCGGTCATTTTTTAGCGCTGGAGCGTTCCTTTGGCTTTCAGGGGTTTGCCCTGAAGCTGTATCAGCTAGCTTCGGGGGGCGCGACCGATATTAGCGCGATCACCTCTCTCCGCAATCCCAATGGCACCAGCAATCTAAGCGGCATCAACCCCATCCGCAAACAGATTGTGCTGGATTTCAATGCGCCCAACCCAGAGCCTAACATTCCCCTCGAAAACTATGAGGCCATGACATTTGGCCCAGCCCTAGCCAATGGCAGCCAAAGCCTACTGATGATGAGCGACGATAACTTTTTGGCTGATCAAACAACTCGCCTGCTCGTTTTTCAGCTCAGCCGGTCTTAAATCCACCTTTCATTCATCCTTAATTCCCGCCGCTATCTACTGCATGTCCACTGCATATCCGCTGGCAAAGCTTCCACAAAAATAAGTCTCAAGATAGAGGCCGTTTAACAGCTTTCTCTTCAAAAGCAAGTCCGTTTTTTAGAACTTTAAGCCCTTCTTAAGCCTCGCTTAATAGTTTCATTTTGGAGCGAATAATATTTTTGCGTCGCCAGATATAATTGTTCTTTAGCCAGTCTACACTCCCCAAAAATAGCCTGAAACCTTTTACAGCCGCTTATTGGCGTTATCTATTAGGGCCAACTAACTGCATCTATTACCCAGCCCTGCAATTTCTTATCTACTTTCCCTTTGCGAGAAACTACTCACCCACGCCCCCAAACCTGATAAATTGGGCATCAGCAAAGGTCACTATTTAAAGGTTTCATAAAGAAGCAGCATGAGAGTCTTAGTAATCGGCGGTGATGGATACTGCGGCTGGGCGACAGCGCTCTACCTCTCCAACAAAGGTCATGATGTCGCGATTTTAGATAGCCTGGTACGGCGGCTCTGGGACATGGAACTCCAGGCCGAAACCCTCACCCCAATCGCCCCCATTCAATCTAGGCTTCAGCGCTGGAAGGATTTGACCGGTAAAGACATTGAGCTATTTATTGGCGATGTCAATAACTATCCCTTCCTTGAAAAATCAATGTGTCAGTTCAAGCCGGATGCAGTGGTTCACTTCGGTGAGCAGCGCTCGGCCCCTTTTTCAATGATTGACCGCGAACACGCGGTGATGACTCAGGCCAATAATGTGCTCGGCAACTTGAATTTGCTGTACGTTTTGCGCGATCGCTTTCCTGAATGCCATCTGATCAAACTCGGCACAATGGGCGAATACGGCACGCCCAACATCGACATTGAAGAAGGCTACATCACCATTGAGCACAACGGTCGTAAAGACACCCTGCCGTTTCCGAAAAGCCCAGGGTCGTTTTATCACCTCAGCAAGGTACACGACACCCACAACATTCACTTTGCTTGCAAAGTGTGGGGCCTACGCGCTACTGACTTGAACCAAGGCATTGTGTACGGCGTTCTGACTGAAGAAACCGGCATGGACGAGCTATTAATCAACCGGCTCGACTACGACGGCGTATTTGGCACAGCTCTAAATCGCTTCTGCATTCAGGCAGCGGTCGGCCATCCGCTCACGGTTTACGGCACAGGTAGCCAAACTCGCGCCCTGCTAGATATTCGTGACACGGTTCGCTGCGTCGAAATCGCCTGTGAAAACCCGGCGAATGCTGGCGAATTTCGAGTATTTAACCAGTTCACCGAAATGTTTAGCATCAATGAGTTGGCCATGCTGGTGAAAAAAGCCGGAACCACGCTAGGGCTAGATGTAGAAGTAAACAACTTGGACAACCCGCGCGTAGAAGCCGAAGAGCATTATTTCAATGCTAAGAACACGAAGCTGATTGATTTGGGGCTAGAGCCTCATTTGCTGTCAGATTCTCTGCTTGATTCTGTGCTGAATACGGCGATTAAGTACAAGCACCGCGTCAATCAAAAGCAGATTCTGCCGACCGTAAGCTGGCATCGATAGGCGCTTAGCCGTGCTCGCTTAGAAAGGACTCCTTTAGAAAGGGCTCGTTTAGAAAGGTCAGCTTGTGTTTAGGAATGAGATTTTCCAAATGCTGGCTGACCTTTTTTCTGGTACTTTTTTTGTTGACTTGTCAATTGCCTTTTAGAGGGTTGCTGACTATGCCAAAGCTCAGATACAACATAATCTCGTTCGCTGCTACTGATTGTTCTTTACATCACTCCTGCTGAGCTGAATCCATGCGAATTGCTATTTTTACCGAGACCTTTCTCCCCAAAGTTGACGGGATTGTCACTCGCTTAAAGCACACTGTTGAGCATTTACAAAGCTTTGGCAATGAGGTGTGTGTATTTTGCCCAGAGGGCGGCATTACGGAATACAAAGGGGCGAAAGTAGAAGGCGTTTCTGGCTTTCCGCTGCCGCTTTATCCGGAGCTGAAGCTGGCTTTACCGCGCCCTTCGATTCGCGAGACGATAGAAGCCTTTAAGCCGGATTTGATTCATGTGGTGAATCCGGCGGTATTAGGTTTAGCGGGCATTTATTACAGCAAAGTCCTGGATGTGCCGTTAATAGCTTCTTACCACACGCATTTACCGAAGTACTTGGAGCATTACAATCTTGGCATGTTAGAAGGGGTGCTGTGGGAGTTTCTGAAGGCCATGCACAATAAAGCCGCGATTAATCTCTGTACTTCGACAGCGATGCAGCAGGAGCTGACAGAGCATGACATTGAGCGGGTAGAGGTGTGGCAAAAGGGGGTAGATACGGTGCTGTTTCGGCCTGATTTGCGCGGTGATGACATGCGATCGCGCCTCACTCAGGGCCATCCTGACGCGCCGATTTTGATTTACATTGGCCGCTTATCTGCCGAAAAAGAAATTGATCGCATTAAACCGGTGCTGGAGTCGATTCCGGGGGCTCGACTAGCGCTCGTGGGTGATGGCCCTCACCGCGAAGAATTAGAAAAGCACTTTGCCGGTACGCAAACTCATTTTGTCGGCTATTTAGGCGGTGAAGAACTCGGTGCGGCCTATGCTTCTGCCGATGCGTTTATTTTCCCGTCGCGAACCGAAACGCTGGGGCTGGTGCTATTAGAAGCGATGGCAGCGGGCTGTCCGGTGATTGCGGCGAATGCGGGCGGCATTCCAGATATTGTCACCAATGGGGTAAATGGCTTTATGTTTGACCCGATGGATGAGAATGGGGCAATCGCTGCTACTCAAAAACTGTTAAGCATGAAGGCCGAACGCGAATTGCTGCGTCAAAATGCGCGAGTTGAGGCTGAGCGCTGGGGCTGGGCGGCATCTACTCGGCAGCTAGAGCGGTTTTATGTGGCGGTGCTGAATGAAGGGGGGATGGCGATCGCGGCCTAGCAGATTTTCAGAATTCGCCTAATGCTTACCGGCTATTTTTATCGGCTATCTTTTATTGGCTATGAGGTATGAACAAGCGCGACTGGATTGAAAAGCTCTCCTTAATAGAGCATGTTGAAGGCGGCTACTTTGCTGAAACCTATTGCGCCCCTGAGACAATACCCACGAATAGAGAAGGCTCTAGTCGCGCCACCATGACTTCAATTTATTATCTGCTCAGCGATGATCGCCCCATTGATCATCTGCATAAAAATCAGTCAGATATCATGCACTATTTTCAGGCCGGTTCCCCGATTACCTACCTGTTGGTCACGCCTGAAGGGGATCTGCAAAAGCAGAAGCTAGGGCTGGATTTGACCAAAGGTGAACAGCCGCAGCTTTTAGTTCCTAGCGGCTACTGGAAAGCCGCTGTTCTCGAAGCCGGAGAGTATGGCTTGTTAGGTGAGGCCGTCGCCCCTGGGTTTGACTATCGCGATATGACCATTGCCAAAGCAGACGACATTTGCGCCCAATTTCCAACGCTATGGGATGAGTTAGCGCCGTATGTGAGGCTTTGACGTTAAGCTTTCAAGTTTTTAAATAGCTGAAGGATAGATCGCAAATCCATACTCTCTTACAAAGTACTGTATCTCTCTTCAGCAAAGGGCTCACCTCGATGGTGATAGCCGTTGCGCTCCCAAAAGCCTAGCGCCATCTCTTCTAAAAATTCCAGGCCGTTGATCCATTTTGCGCTTTTCCAGGCGTACAGGTGGGGCACCACTAATCGCATCGGCCCGCCATGCTCAGCCGGTAGGGGCTCGCCCAATAGCGTATGGGCAAAGAAGTTCTCTGCTTTACTAAAGTCTTCTAAAGAAATGTTAGTGGTGTAGTCTCCGTAGCAGTGCTCCATTACATGCGTTGCTTTAGGGTCGATGTCTATGGCTTTGAGAAAGTCGCTTACCTTCACACCGCGCCATTTGACATCTAGCTTGCTCCAAGTGGTGACACAGTGAAAGTCGGCGGTGAATTCGCTTTGAGGCATGTCCATAAAGTCTTGCCAAGAGAAGGTCTTAGCAGTGGCTAGGCCGGATATGGAGAACTGCCATTGGTCTGTGCTGATTTGCGGGGTGTCGCCGTAGGTAAGTACCGGGAAGCCTTTGGCTAAATGCTGACCGGGGGGAACGCGATCAGCGAGGTCGGCACCGGGTTTTTCAAAGAATTTCATGCTGATGGGTGGGTGATGGGTGAAGAATTAGCTGCTTTTATTGGGCTGGTTTTATTTTGTCGCAAAATGCTCGATTGCGATCGCTTTGCAATCAGTTGGTGATTGAGCTGGCGATTGAGGACACTAAATGACTGCGCAAAATGAGGCAGTGACGATGTTTTCGTGAATGCCAACGCCAGAGGTACTGCCTTGCTCGGTGGCGAGTTCGATCAGGGCGATCGCTTTGATGCGGTGATTTGGCGATCGCTGCAAGATCAGCCCAGTCTCAACGATCTTTGTGCTAGCGTTTTGACCCGTTTGGGGCTGCTGCCTCAGGCTGATCAGGCGACGGCTCAACTGCTGGCAGTGATGGCTC
>JBGTIK010000140.1:0-3956 GCA_041745715.1 Phormidesmis sp. | reverse complement strand
CCGGTAGAAGCGGGTAAGGCAATTTTTACCGCTCATCTGACTACGGCTGAGCAGGTTCAAACGTTTCAGGCATACGATCCCAGTAGAAGCCTCTTTACAACAGTGGCCAAGTTAGCTGCTCACGATCCGCAGCATCCTCCTTTGTACTATATTTTGGCAAGGATCTTGCTTACAGGAGTTCATAACACCGTTTTAGCAACCCGATTAGTGGCTGCTGTCGCGGGTATTGCGCTGATACCTGCGATGTATTTTTTGGCGTTGGAACTTTTTGGTAGCTATCAAATATCAGCGCTTAGCGCTGCGATTGTGGCTGTTTCACCTTTTCATCAAATTTACGCACAAGAGGCTCGCGAATACAGCCTGTGGGCGGTGTTGATTGCGCTCTCTACGCTGTGCTTGCTGAAGGCCGTTAAAAAGCAGAGCTGGGCAGCTTGGGCTCTCTACAGTTTTACGCTGATGGCAGGGCTGTACACCTTTATTTTTACGTTTTTGGTGGCTGTAGGTCATGGCCTCTATGTATTGTATCGCAGCCAGCTTAAGGACTTTGGCTTGCTGCGAAATTACGGTGTGGCGACGCTGATTGCAGTGGCTGCTTTTTATCCTTGGCTGACGACTATCGGCATTGGCCAAAACAGCAACATTCGCGCCGCTAATTGGACCAGTACGCCGATGCCGTTGACCGGACTGCTAAAGAGCTGGAGCGGGCATATCAAAAGTTTGTTTTTTGATTTGGATTTAGATGCGAATGCGTATATGGCTTATAATATTGTGATCGCGCTATTGCTGATTGCGTTAGTGGCCTATGCCGTTTTCTGGAGCGTTAGGCACATGTCTCGTTCGGCCCTGATATGCCTACTGACACTAGGCGGGGTGACGCTGGTTTTGCTGGTGGGTGCGGACTTGGGCATGGGGGGACGGCGCTCCAGCGTCAGCCGTTATTTGATGCCGACCTATCTCACTATGCAGCTATTGATAGCTTACTGTTTGAGCCAAAATATTATGCTCAGGCAAGGTTTGGCTAAACGATTTTGGCAGAGTACCTTAATTGTAATTTTAGCGATGGGGCTGCTATCAGAAGCTGTAATTGTGCGGGCTCAAACTTGGTCTCACAAGCGGCCTAGCGAGTTCAATTATCAGGTGGCCGAAATTGTGAATTCAACCCCTAATTCGCTGGTGGTTAGTAGTGCGCTTAACGCTCGCCCTGGCAAAATTGCTTCGCTCTGTACGCTACTACAGCCAGATCAGGCCATATTGGCCTTCGATGAAGTACAGCCGATTCAACTTCCCGATGGCTTTGATCACACTTTTGCCTTTGCACTAAGTAAAGGTTACAAAGAAACGCTGAAATCGCAAGGGTACGGGTTAGTGCCCGTTGCTCCGGAAGCTGATTTTTGGCGCATCGAAAAGCCGCTGCGCTAGCTGGTTATGACCGCTAAATCTATCGCAAGACTGGCGATCATTAAATTGGCGCTGTGTAACGCCGTTTTTATCCCCTTTTTTGTTTGCAAAATTTTACGTGGAAAACATGGAAGATATTGTTGAAAATGGGGGAGTGCTCACTCTGGCAACAGCTTTTTAAGATCGATGCCTGACGGCGCGATTACGGTAGTCGCAGCTTCAACTTAGGCGTAGTATCGGGCCTGATGGTTTACTGCGCTGGGCTGTAGTTGCCCGAAGAATCGCCTAAGGGCAAATCTAGATCAGTTGGGTAGCGATCGCCCGGAATCGCTTCACCTTCCAAGCCAGATAGTCGAGCCAGCTTGCCTAACTTTTGGCTACCGAGGTAGCGCTGCCCATCAATAATCCAAGTAGGGTAAGCTTCTATGCCTTCAGCTTGGCACAGATCTGGCTGGGCATTGTAGCCTTCGAGATCGCATTCTATGTAGGGCAATCGTCCTCCGGCAGCCCCAAAATATTCCTTTTGCACCGCACAGTGCGGACACCAGTATGCGCCATACATTTTTGCTCCGGTGGCAGTAAGATGATCGGCTAAACGGGCTTCGTAAGAATTGGGAAAGCTGCTACAGCTAGAAAGCAGAGTTAATAGGGCAAGTTGGCTAGAGAAAATAAGCGATCGCACCCGCCCTTTGCCATTGCTCCAGCCTTTAAATGCGCCACTGACCAACTCCCGACTCCCCTTTAAAGACTCATTTGGAAAAACAGATCACCCGAAACTATATCAAGGTTTCTCAACTAAGTTAATTCTTAAGTTAATTCTATAGTTAATTCTATAGTTGACCTCAAGCCGCCCATAGGCGTAATCCGTACCTCCAAGGGCGCAATCCACACCCCACACTTTGAGTAGAACTGGCAAAATATAACGAAAGGCTGGTCGTCTCACCCCTCCTTATGGCGATTGCTAGCGCCTCAGTCAACGCCTCAGTCAACGCCAGTCAACACCAGTCAACGCCAGCCATTTATCAGCGAGGAATTCGATGATTTTTCCAACGAGCTTGCCATCAGTGGGTCTAGTTTTCAGACATATTGTTGCGGTGGCTGTAACCTTACTGTTGACTAATAGCCTATGGATGCTGCCAGTCAGTGCTCAGGCCAGCAGTACTCAGGCCAGCAGTACTCAGGCCAGTACTCAGGCCAATGTTCAGGCCAGTACGCAAACGATTGACCCAGCCGTTCAGTCCCGGCCCTCTCCAGTGGCTAGCGTACTTTCGGCGGAAAGCTTTGTAGCCAAGGCGGTGCGCAGCGTCGGCGGTGCTGTAGTGCGCATCGATACTGAGCGCACGGTGACTCGCAATGTTCCCGATATGTTTTACGATGATCCATTCTTTCGGGGCTCGTTTGGCGGCAGAGGCGGCGGCTTTCAAAACATTCCGCAAGAAGAGCGGCTCAGAGGCCAAGGCTCAGGATTTATCATCAATAGCAGCGGTGACATTCTCACCAATGCCCATGTCGTGGACGGGGCTGATTTGGTGACGGTGACGCTAAAAGACGGGCGAGCCTTTGAAGGGTTTGTGGAAGGCGTTGATGACGTGACCGATTTGGCAGTAGTGCGCATCGATCCGGCTGGTGAAGATCTGCCCGTTTCTCGGCTAGGTGATTCGGATGATGTAGAGGTAGGCGATTGGGCGATCGCGGTCGGCAATCCCCTAGGTTTAGATAATACGGTGACCTTAGGCATTGTCAGCACGCTCAAGCGCTCAAGTGCGGCAGTCGGCATTCCTGACAAGCGCATCGACTTTATTCAAACAGATGCGGCGATCAATCCTGGTAACTCTGGCGGCCCCCTACTGAACGCTCAAGGTGAAGTGATTGGCATCAATACCGCCATTCGAGCCGATGCTATGGGCATTGGTTTTGCCATTCCGATTAATAAGGCCAAAGCGGTTCAGGTGAGTTTGGCGAAAGGGGAGCGCATTGCTCATCCTTACCTGGGCGTACAAATCGCGACGCTGACGCCTGATATGGCCAAAATGAACAATGAAGATCCCAATAGTGCGATTGAGCTACCCCTAACCGATGGCGTGCTGGTGGTGCGGGTATTGCCTAATACACCTGCGGCTGAGGCCGGACTGCGCCGAGGTGACGTGATTACTAAGGTTGCTGGAATGCCGGTGAAGCGGGCCGATCAGCTTCAGAGCCGGGTGGATGAAGTAAAAGTTGGAGAGGTTTTGTCGGTGACGCTGAGAAGAGGTGATCGCACTCAAACTCTTTCCGTTAAAACGGCTGACCTCTCTACGCAAGAAAGCGCTTGATTTCCTCGTAATCCTATAAAACCAACAAAACAGCCGCATAACTTTTCACGCCCACTCTATCTAAAGACAGAGGGTTTCTGTGTGACAAAAGCGCAACAATCTCAACTTTGATAAGGAATCCGTATGCTGAAAAGATTGCTTTTGCTAGGTCTAGTGCTTTGCGTGACGGTCGCTAGTGTAATCGGGCTGAGCGCCGTAGTTGCTAAAGCCGATATCGTGGCCGAATCAGTCGTTTATGAAATCGAA
>JBGTIK010000139.1:0-19302 GCA_041745715.1 Phormidesmis sp. | reverse complement strand
CATGGTTCTCAATAGTTAACCTTAATTGAGAATTTTTATGACTTAGTTCATTTGAACTGCTAAGCCATGAAAGTCTTTCCAAAACAGGGCTCTATCATTAATACCTGAGTGTGACACTTCAAAGGGCGGAATGTGGGCTAGGATCAAAGGCTAAGCACCCATTCAGCGAAATCAAGCAAGCTGTAAGCTGCCCATGCTGTGATCTGAACGAATATTAATGACGAGGTTCGGGCGTACGTCGGAGCGACTTGGGTGAGCACCTACCGTTAGCGGCAAAATGAATAGCTCAGGATGCAGCGCTTTCAAAAAATAGGTCACAAACGCTTTAATATCCGCATCAGAAAGGCCGGGTTTACCCTGCGCCTTCATGTCGTGCTCAGCTGCTTGCCGCCATTGCTGCGAAAGCCGGTAATCTTCAGGGCAAAGCACGATTAAGCTATTTAAGGTATCCCAAAGCGGCAGATATGAGCGCAGCTTTTGATTGCAGTCGCGGGCAAAGGCTTTGTCAGAGTCTGTGATGATCGGATCAGGAAGGGGCGTTTGGGCACTCTCAAAAACTGCGTCTGCAACCGGGCGAGCGCCTACAAACCACCCTTCAAAAAAGGCAATCGTAGGTGCAGCAACGCGGATGTATGAGGTGCGATCACCTTGCCCCTCATACAAAGATTTATCAAATCGAGGCAGCTCAATTTGAGTCTGGGCATCGGCCTGCTTAATGGCGTTCAAAACCTGGAGTCCCAAATCCACATCATGCGTACCGGGCGGGCCTCGCCAAACCAGCCGAGGATCTTGCCGTTGCAAAGCCTGCCTTTCCTCGTAGGTCAAATAGAGATCGTCAATCGAGAGCCCTACGGTTTGGTGACCAAGCTGCTGCAAGATCATCCGTAAAATTTGTGTCAGCGTCGATTTACCCGTGCCCTGTCCGCCCAAAATGCCTTGGACAAACGGGGCTCCCAATGCCCTTTGCTGGCAGTCTAGTCGCTGTGCTAGCGGTAGCCAAATTCGCCACAGCGGCACTATCCAATCTGACCACTGACCCGCCAGTGGAAACTTCGCACGGCGGCTATCAATCGCGCTGCAAAAAGCTTGCAGCAAATCAGCTCGACTGCGCAGCGCGTCAGTTACGTTCTCAGCCGATAGGCCCCAAACCGCAGGCGCGTCGCTCAACGTCCAAGCTACTAATTTCTGAAGCTGGTGATCAGCCCTGGACTGGCCTTGGCCCCAAGCGATGAGAATCGCTTTGATGTCGCTCGTAGGGTCAGTCGCAGCGCAATTCATCGGGTTGACGCGGCTTTAACTATCGGCTCCGTGGTTTGAATAGAAACGCTGACATCCGCTTGATGGCGAATTGCCACTAGCGTGTCAATACGAGAAACCAGCGGACGCGCGGCGGTTTCAATCGCCTTGAGCACCGGGATGGCTCGCATGACTGGGGCCGAAATAGCAGGCCAATCGAGGTATAGATAGCCGTTGTCAGAATTTTTGAGCGCAGCGATCGCTCCCTGAAATCGTGGCTCATCTAGCAGCAAATTCTGATCCGCCGCAGCCCGCAAAGCACTTTCCATCGCTGATAGCGTGCTAGCAAACAGGTCATAATCGCCCTGCTGCACCTGTAGCCCCAAAATTTCAGTTTCTAGGCTCTCACTCGCGGGCTTTTGCCCTGAGGCCCGCTGCAAGGGCCGATCTGTAAATTTTGTCCAAGCGATCGCCTGCACATCTCCAATCGTTACGGGCAGGGCGCTATAGCCCTGTTTTTGAATTGCCTGATTGAGCTGATCAATGCCTTCTGAGTCGTGAGCAGTTGCCCAAATCCAATCACTGCTCGGTGCTCTATAAGCGAATGAAAACGGACGTGGAGTAGTCAGCGTGCCAAACCCTGGCTGAAAAAAGCTAGGCAGCACCTGACTAGAGAGCCCCACCGATGTTAATGACGCCTTGAGCTGTGCAAAGCTTTGCCCAGTCAGCGCCACCGTTGCATTCGTAGGCAAAAATTGGCGTACCGCCAAAGACGGCGAAGCTAAATCAGTCAGCTCATTATCGTTTGCACGCTCATCGGCCTGCCTACCGGTAGTGGCCTCCGATTGAATCCAAGCATTAGCCTTTAAGCCAGTACGAGTAATGGCTAAGCTAGTCGCCATAAATTTTGGCGAACCTGCGGCTGTTAGCTCAGCACCTGTTGCCTGATTAAATGCCTGACTGAGCAGTGATGTCTCAACATAACCTAGGCCAAGGCGCTGCTGTGGAAGCTGCGCAACGGCATGGCGATAAGCCCGATTTTGAGCGAGATTAGCGCCGTTTTGGGTGGCATGAAGGCTGCGCCGTAAAACGCGCACGTCATTAGCAAACAGCACAAACCGATCGCCAACTAATGCGGTCGCGGCTGGTAGAGCAGGCTGATCGGATTCTGGACGCTTGAGACTATAGAGCGATCGCGCCCCATTGATCCGCTCAGCTTGAGGGATATTACCTTGCAAACTCTGCTGCTGCCAAAATAACTGCAAAAACTCACGCGCCTGCTGTGCTTTTCCAGGCTCAATTTCTAACGCTAATAAATAACCCGGCTGTTGCACCTGACTAGAGGATGGCTTCGAGCTTTCTGCCCCATCAACTGCTGACGCGCCTAAATCTTTATCGGTGAAAGCAAACGTAACCTCACTGCCAACCCAGGGTTGAAGATCGCGGGCATAGTCTAGCCCAGTCTGCTTTAGTAAATATGCCTTGACATAATCAATCTCTCCTAGGGCTGAGTGCCGCAGATCAGGCGCTGTCATCGCCTGCTGAAGCGCCACTAATCGATCTGGTTGGGTAAGTAAGGAGATAGTGAAAGGCGATTGGGCCGGGACAAAAAGGGTGGCGGTGGCAATGGGGCGATCGCTGCCCTCTAATAGCGCCAGTGGACTGCTAGCCAACAAAGCCCAAAAACCAGCGATTCCAGCCGTCAGCAGCGCGATTACTACCGCTATCAGCCCCACCCAAAACTTGCGAGTGGGGCCAACCGGAGTAGGCATATCGGTTTTTTTCGCAGCCGCTGTCATCCTTCATCGCTGCCATACTACGTGCCAGCTCAACTGACAATAGTTTATAGCAACCGCATTATCTCTTTGGCCAGAACCTATGAACTGAATGATTCTTAACCGAGCGCTTTATTTCGCCATACAGCCACTAGCTGACCATCAATATGCACTTCCTCAGCAGGGTAGGAAATAGGGTCGAAGTTAGGATTAGCAGGCTTAAGAACGACGGTTTCACCCTCAAGATGGTAGTACTTTAGAGTAGTGGTCGATTCTACGCGGGCGGCGACAATCGTGCCATTGCGAAGGCGCGACGGTTCCGGCACTTTGCGCATAATCACAATATCACCACTGTCAATGAGAGCCTCAATCATTGAATCACCGTTGACTCTAAGGGCAAAGTCGCCGCCTTTGAATGCCAGCGTAGAAGGGTCAAAGTGCTCATCGGTATCAGGAAAAACCTCTACCATTGAGCCTGCTGCGATCGAACCCAAAATCGGCAGTCCTTGAGACTCGTGCAAAATGCGGATAGTTCTAGCTTTGCCTTCCGTCCAGGCGATGTAGCTTTTATTACGCAAATGCTCTAATCGGCTTTGAATGGGCGCGGGTGACTTAAGCTTCATTGCCCGCATCATTTGCCGAATAGAAGGCGAATGACGATTTTCTCGAATATACTGCACCAGCCAATCGTAAAGCTCTTGTTGAGCCTTAGTTAAAGATTCCATCGCTATTCATCCGCTATCAGCTACAAACCTATCAGAACAACTGTACCAATAATTTCAATCCTTGTCAAAAAAAGATCATAAAAAAGAGGAAGCTACCTAAAGGTCAAACTTCCTCTCTTAAAATACGCTTCAAACGCACCTCAGATGCCTACAGACTTGTTAGAAAATCTGCCTTTAGGCGCTGGTTCACAGATATCTAGCGAATGTATTCTTTGAGTACACTGTTGCGGTTTGGATGGCGAAGCTTACGCAGCGCTTTTGCTTCAATTTGACGAATGCGCTCACGCGTAACGTTAAAAATCTGACCGATTTCTTCTAAGGTCTTCATGCGACCATCGTCTAGACCGTAGCGCAGCCTCAACACGTCTCGCTCACGCGGGCTCAAGGTGCTCAGTACGCTTTCAAGATCTTCGCGCAGCAGGCTCTTTGACACCTCATCTTCGGGCGTTTCACCATCAGACTCAATGAAGTCTCCGAGGCGGGAGTCTTCTTCTTTACCGATGGGCGTTTCAAGCGAGATTGGGAGCTGCGCAGATTTTGCAATAAAGCGTAGTTTCTCAATCGTCATTTCCATCCGAGTCGCAATCTCTTCTTCGGTAGGCTTACGACCGAGTTCTTGAGAGAGCAGCTTAGTAGTCTTTTTGATGCGAGAAATCGTTTCATAGAGGTGCACTGGCAGGCGAATGGTGCGAGACTGATCGGCGATAGCACGGGTAATGGCCTGACGGATCCACCAAGTCGCATAGGTCGAGAACTTGTAGCCCTTTTCATGATCAAACTTTTCAGCAGCGCGGATTAGCCCCAAGCTGCCCTCTTGGATCAAATCCTGAAAAGACAGGCCCCGGTTCATATACTTTTTGGCGATAGAAACCACCAAGCGCAGGTTAGACTGCACCATTTTGTCTTTAGCACGGCGACCTAAGTGCAGGCGGCGGCGAAAGGCAGGTAGCGGCATATCGACGGCGTTGGCCCAATCCTCATCAGTGGGCTCATCGTCGAGCTGATCGTCAATTTCGTCACGAATACGCTCTAGCTCTAGTAAATCCGCGATTTTGCGGGCCAGTTCGATTTCTTCTTCAGCCCGCAGCAGGCGAATACGGCCAATTTCTTGGAGATAAAGCCGAATAGAGTCTTCGGTGTAGTGCTTCTTTTTGGTTTGAGCGGTGCGACGACGTGTGGTTTTGCCTTTGGCTGCTCCTTTTTTGGTAGCGTCAGCCTTGTCAGCGTCCTGACCGTCGGCATCTTTTAGATCTGCTTGAGCAGCGATATCAGCGGCTTTGGCAGCGGCGGCTTCTGCCGCTGTCGTTTTTTTGGTTTTGGTGGCAGTCGTTGCCCTTGGGGTTGTCAAATCTATAATCTGTGTGGCTGTGGCGCTTTTTGACTTCCCAGCAGTATCGGCGATCGCAATACTGGGTTCTAGAGTCTCAACTGTGATTTTAGCCTGGGTCATGCCGCGTTCCTCTTGCTCCTTCTTATGTGTGATAAGTCAGGTCTAATCGTTAGATGTATCCGTGATTAAATGTTTTGATCAAAGCCTCGATCAAATTTTGACTGGATTCAGATTTTATTTTAATCAAAACTTAATGATGACTTTCGAACCGTCTATCTGGCTCTATAGAAATAGAATGGCTCGATTGATCGTTCGGTGCTCGATATCATTGTTCGTCGCTAGTAGTTGTCTTCCGTGCAGCTTTTCAGGCTATCTCTATAAATCAAATCACGCTTGATAATCACAATATTTTTACCTAAGGATCGCGTCCAAACGGTGCAGAGCCAAATGGCTGATTGGATCAAGGGTGATGAATCAGAGTGCCTAGCCTAACCATAAAGCCAAGGTTGACACCGAAAAGCAGGCAGGAATTAGATTAAATTTCGCCTCAAGGAATGTACTGAAAGTAAAAAAGCCTATTGAGCAGCTAGAGAGCCTAATTACCTACACTTTACTTACATTGAACTTACATTGATGCGCTGAAAAAAAGTCTACCCACTAATCAAGTAAAGTTTTAACGTCCTTTCAGGGCCGCGTAAATTGTAGCTTCTATGACAGAAATTCACCACTTGGGGTTCCAATTGGGCTTGCCTAGATATCAGCTTTGTCAGGTTTCTATATTCTTACAGTGTTAACACGGACTTGTAAAAAGCGCTCAATTTTCGGCAGCTTATTTTTAGCAGTCTATCCGTGTGATTGCGATCGCTTGCCTGGGTAAATACACCACTCGCTAACTTGCTGACAAGTCTTAGTATCTAGCGGTTTGTCTACCTTTGTAGGCGGTGATTGTAGGCGGTGATGGCGGCGGCTTTCAACGCTTTTACTTGCGAGGAAATACCTAAAAATTCTTAACAAACCCCTCAGGGAATACCGATGGTAGGTAGCGATCGCACGGCTCGGTTCAACTAGATTCAGTTAGCTTTAACTAATAGATGGCCTAGAACAACCCCAGATTTTCCGCGAATTCCCGCTAATATCATTACATAAAGTTATGTGTCAGATTAATTTTATGTACCATTAACCTCAGAAAAGAACTGGAAAAAGGAATGGTTTGCGTGACGGTTTTAGCCCATGGGCTTTAGCTAGCTATTAGCCAAGCGGGCTGAAGACATTTTTTCTGCACCTTTGTTTGGATCTTGTTTTGGACAATCGCCGATTCATTGAGGGCGCTCAGCACATCGACGCTCATGAGTTCAATAAAAAGCCATCAATCTCCGTATTCTCTGATTCTGAATAAGCCGATGTGAACAAGTTTGGCTACTATTGCCCGATAAAATAATCAGATAGGGATGATCGGCGCTAGCTTGAGCTATAGCCTGCTCAAAAGATTCTGCAATAAAAACTGGACAGCGCAGCGCCTTGGCGATTGAGCTAGCGCTGTTTTGAGTGATATCATGCTGCGCTACATGATCCAGGCCAAAGTGGCTGCTTTTAAAACGAGTGGGCGGTGAGCCGATGACTAAAATATAGCCAGGAAGATAGTTCATAGATCGTTCATTGAGTCTTTACGAAGCTGAGTTCAACTCACGCTCACTATGGCTGAGTTTTGAGTTTAGATATCGGTGCAATAAGTCTTCTTATTGAGTGTTATCAAAAGTAAGTACTTTGCCTGTACGAGTGCTATGCAACGCGATAAAAATTGACGTTTCGTAATTTGAGCGATCGCTGCATCGATCAATTTGAACTATCGAAACCTCTTACTATGGCGAAAGACGGGCTATGGCGAAAGACGGGCTTTTTTGAGGCGGTTAGTTTCGTACCACTCGGCTAAGGCCGGTACCCAAGCTTGAAAGTGCGGCCAAATCGCTTCGCAGAGCTTTTGGGCTTCGAGCTGAGCGTCGGCTTTCCAACGCAGATCCAACAGGTGCATGAGCGATCGCGCATTTGCCGAAAGCACCCAGTGCTGCCTCACATCAAACGGAATCAGTCCGCGCGCGTGCTCTTCTGAAAAGCCTTGATCAATTCGAGTTTTATAGCGGTGAGCACCCTGCACACACCACTCCAAATCCTGCTGACGCAGCCCTTCAGTATATTCGTACTTCTTGCCCTGACGGTCTGTATAAGATCCAACCGGACGCAGGTAAAATACATCTTCTACATCGGTATTCCCTTTCGCCACCTCTAAAATTCTAGATCCTGTATATCGAAAAGATTGCACATCAAAACTTAAGCCAACCCGATGAGTACGGATTTGCTGCATGGTTGAATGAGGGAAAAAGCCGCAGTTAAGGACAATTTGCGGATGCTCTAGGGGGCCAAAGTGACCGCGTCCGCCTTTGAGCAGATTGCGGATAATCAGCTCGCCTGCTTTTTCTTCGGTGGGCCATTCGTGGCGCTGATCCCACACGAAGGCTTCGGCGTAGTCCTGATGCATTCCGGCGTAAATGGTCTGCTGCGGATTGGGCGTTTTTGAAATGACTTCGACTCTGAAGCGATCCATAAGTAAGGAGATAGGCTGAAAGCTAACGTGAGTGAGCTTTGATTTTCCTCTATCTTCAGCCCAATTCGAGGTTCCATACAAATCTCTCAATATTGTCCTTTCAGTATTGTGTCCATTTCTACAGCGCCTACCCTAGAAAAGATCGGTTTTGATCCAATCATGGCCGGTTCTTTGCCCCTGCAAAATTAGCCGCAGCCGCTAAAATCTAGAAACAAGTCAGACCAGTGAGCAAATTAAACCAAAGGAAATTTATGGCATTTTTTGGAATGGGAATGGGTAAAAAGGACGTGCTTCCGAGCCCCGAAGACGCTTTGCCGGGACGCGATAAAGTGATGCCAGTACCTGAAAAGCACTACGTGAATAGCAACCGGCTCGAAGCGCCTTTTCCAACAGGAATGGAGCTAGCAATGTTCGGTATGGGCTGCTTTTGGGGCGCTGAGCGCAAGTTCTGGGAGACTAAAGGCGTGTACAGCACAGCAGTGGGCTATGCCGCAGGCTCCACGCCGAACCCGACTTACCGGGAGGTGTGCTCTGGCATGACCGGCCACAATGAAGTGGTTCTGGTGGTATTTGACCCGCAGGTAGTGAGCTATGACGAGCTGCTGAAGGTGTTTTGGGAAAGCCATAACCCGACCCAAGGAATGCAGCAGGGTAATGACAAGGGCACTCAGTATCGCTCTGGCATTTATACCTATTCTGAAGCGCAGCTAGAGGCAGCTAAAAAGTCTCAGAAGATGTATCAAGAAGCCTTGAGCAAGTCCGGCTATGGGCAGATCACGACTGAGATTTTATCAGCGCCTGAGTTTTACTACGCTGAAGACTATCACCAGCAGTACCTTGCTAAAAACCCAGGTGGCTACTGCGGGCTCGGTGGCGTGAATGTGTCTTGCCCGATTGGAGTGGTTGCCGCATCTTAGGTTGATTGGTCAATCGATCTGACCTAATTGGATCAACGAAGTGATATTAAGCGCCACGGTGAGACTATGCTGACTTGGTGTGGCGTTTTTGGTGCCATTGCCAAGCGTGGGCAATGATGGTTTCGAGATCGGGGTATTGAGGTTTCCAGTTGAGGGTTTGCTGGGCTCTTTCGCTCGTACCGACCAAACTCGGCGGATCGCCTGGGCGGCGATCGCACATCACCGCCACAATCTCTTTGCCGGTTACCTGCCGCGCAGTTTCAATCACTTCTTTAACCGTAAAGCCGCTGCCATTACCCAAGTTAAAAAAGGACGTCTCGCCACCTGCGAGCAAATATTTCACCCCATTAACATGGGCATCGGCCAAGTCAGAAACGTGGATGTAGTCCCGAATGCAGGTGCCATCGCGGGTTTCATAATCGCTGCCGAAAATAGAAATTGATTCGCGCTGGCCCAAGGCCGCTAGCAGCACCAGCGGAATCAAATGCGTTTCGGGGCTGTGATCTTCGCCGAGTCGGCCAGCGGGATCTGCGCCTGCGGCATTGAAATAGCGGAAGCAGACCGACTGTAAACCGTAGGCCGCTTGAAAATCGAGCAGCATTTTCTCGACCATCAGCTTGCTAGTGGCATAGGGGCTGATCGGATTTTGCGGATGATCTTCGGGAATCGGGACGGTTTTAGGCGGGCCGTAGATTGCGCAAGTCGAAGAAAAAACCAGCCGCTTGACGTTAGCGGCAATCATCGCTTCTAGCAAATTCAGCGTGCCATAGACGTTATTGCGGTAGTACTTAGCCGGTTCGCTAACCGATTCGCCGACGGCAATGTAGGCCGCAAAGTGCATCACCGCCGCGACCTTGTAGGTACTGAAAATCTGATCTAAGAGCGGGCGATCGCTTGTATTACCCACAATCAGCTCAGCCTTGAGATGCTGCTGGGCAAGTTCTGGATGGCCATACTCTAAGCTATCTAAAATTACCGTTTGATAGCCTGCGGCCTCAAGTGCTAGCACAGCATGGGAGCCAATGTAGCCTGCGCCGCCCGTTACCAGTACCGTGGGTTTATCGCCAGAATCGTTGTGCATAGTCACGTTGAAGTGAGAAGTGTTGATAGCTTAAAGAAGATGGCCTCAAAAAGATAGCCTAAAAGATAGCTGAAGGCATAGCTTAAAGAAGCAGGCAGCTTATAAAAAGATAAGTTGAAGCAGAGATTAAGGGCTCAAAACCAAATTATCCCGATGAATGACGGTTTCTACCCCTTCGTAACCCAGTAGGTGAGCGATATTTGCAGAGTGATGGCCGCAGATTTTGCGCAGATCCTGATCGCTGTAGTTGACTAATCCTCTAGCGATCTCTTGGCCATTGGCATCACAGAGCAGCACCGCATCCTGCTCGATAAATTCGCCTTCGACTTCGGTAATGCCTGCGGGCAATAACGACCTGCCATCAGCGCGAATCGCTTTGGCTGCGCCTGAATCCAAATAAAGCCTGCCCGCCGGAACTAAGTTCCCAGCAATCCAGCGTTTGCGGGCAGTCGGCTGCTTGGCCTGCGCTTCAAATAAGGTGCCAATCGATTCGCCCTGAACGATTTTGAGAATATTTTCAGGGGTTTGCCCTTGGGTAATAATGGTGTGAGTGCCGCCTGCGGTGGCAATGCGAGCGGCTTCTATTTTGGTGCTCATACCGCCCGTGCCCCAGCTTGTGCCCGCCGCGCCAATACTGGCTTCGAGCTGATCAAGCCTAGGCACTCGGCTAATCGGTTCGGCGTTTGGATCTTGTCTGGGATCGGCGGAGTAAAGCTGATCGACATCGGTGAGCAAGATTAAATAGTCGGCGGCTAGCAGGTTGGCGACCAGGGCGGAAAGGGTGTCATTGTCGCCAAATTTGAGTTCATCGGTAGCGACGGTATCGTTTTCATTGACGATGGGAATGACACCGAGGCGGAGTAGTTGGCGGAAGGTGCGGTAGCTGTTGACGTAGCGCGATCGCTGCGCCAAATCACTGCGGGTGAGCAGTACCTGAGCAATGGGCTGATTGAGCGATGAAAAAAAGTCGTCATATATCCGCATCAGTCGGCCTTGCCCGACAGCGGCGACTGCCTGCTTGAGCGACATCGTTTTAGGCCGTTCAGTAATGCCGAGCCGAGCGCAGCCAACCCCCACCGCCCCCGAAGATACCAGCACCACGCTATGTCCGAGGGCTTGAAGCTGACAGAGGGTTTCGACCAGTCGGGCAATCGTGGCTAGCGCCAAATGCCCGGTGTCTGGCCGCGTCAGGCTAGAGGTGCCGATTTTGATGACGAGGGTTTTAGAGGGGGGTTGTGCGGATTTTTCAGGGGCAGGAGGGCGCTGAGGCATAGGGCGCAGAGGGTGTTTTTTGAGGAGGCATTAATGTAGAGCCGTCAGGGTCACGCCTAGCTGCCGAGAAATCCAGAATTCGGCGTTGCGCAGCAGATTTTTCGGGTCTTTGGCGTTAGGTGTTAGCATTGGCTGCACCAAAATAGTGAATAAGCCTACCCGGTTACCTGCAAGTACGTCCGTAAAGAGGCGATCGCCTACCATAGCAATTTGCTCAAACGGCACCGCCATCTCGGTTGCCGCTTTGCGCAGCTTTTTACGAGAAGGCTTAGCGGCACTCGCAATAAACGGCACGTTCATGCCTTCGGCAATCGTGCGAATCCGTTCGTAACCAACGTTATTGCTCACCAGCGAGAGCGCCGCCACTTGCTTAATGGCTTGGGCCCAAGCGGCGACTTCTGGATCGAGCTGCTTTTTACCGACCGGAATAATCGTTTCATCGACATCGAGCACGAGGGCTTTGAGATTGCGATCGCACAGCATCTGCGGAGTGATCCCCAAGACAGATTTGCCCAGGATTAGATCAGGCTGTAGTAAATTGCTCCAGGTCATCTTGGGTTACTCGGTATGCTATTGGATGGGTTCGGCGTCGATGCGATCGCGAATTTGCGCCTGAGCTTCTTCATGCTCAGGTAGCGTGCGGCTAAAAACATGAGTGCCATCATAGCGCGCCACAAAGTATAAAAACTCAGTCGGGGCTGGATCGAGCGAGGCTTTGAGACTCGCCAATCCAGGGCTGGCAATCGGGGTGGGCGTGAGCCCTGCATTGATGTAGGTGTTGTACGCATTCGGCGTTTGCACCTGATCGAGCGTCAGCGGATTTTCTGGCGTTTGCACGATGCCTAGCCCGTACTCCACCGTTGGATCAGAGCCCAGTGTTACCCCTTCCTGCAAGCGCCGAGCAAACACACTCGCAATCAGATCGCGCTCATCGGTAACAACGGCTTCTTTTTCAACAATGCTAGATAAAGTCACCCACTCTAGCAGGCTGTAGTCACTGGGCTGATCATTATAGACCGGCAGCGCTACCTGCTCAAAGCGCTCAACCATGAGATCGACTAGCTCCTCGGCACTGATTTTGCCGGAGTCGATTTGATAGGTGTCCGGGTACAAAAAGCCTTCTACATGCGGAATGCCTTCGGGCAGCCAGGGGTAGCGCTCATAAGGAATTTTCTCGGTCGCAGTCAAAAACTCAGCCGCCGTCGTCAGTCCTTTCTCTTCAAATCGCTCAGCTATTTGAGTGCGGCTCCAGCCTTCTGGAATCGTAAAGCTAAGCTGCACCACATCGCCATTCAAGATGGTGCTAGCAATTTCAGCTAGGCTTTGAGTCGGCGAAATTAGATAGCTACCGGCCTGAAAGCCCCCATCTGATCCTTTTGCCTTAAATTTGCTGTACAGCTTCCAGGCTGTCGTTGAGCGAATCAGGCCAGCAGCTTCTAAATCATGCCCGATTTGGTTAGCGCCTGTGCCTGCCGGAATTTGAATCTGAACAAAGCTTTCTTCTGTTTTTTTGCTTTCTTCTGCCAGCACTGGCGCGGTTGCCCAGCTCCACCACATCCAGCTTTGAGTGGCTGCGCCAGCGGCTAACGCTAGCAACACAATGTAAAAAAGACGTTTTGAAGCACGCATAATGTCAAGAAAAAAGATAGCTACCTGCCGAGATAACTAGCTATGTAGAGTCGTCAGAGAGTCACGATAAAATCACTGTGATTGAGCAGAATGGAAATAGTATCCAAAATAACTGTTTCAAACTTTACTCTAAAACGTCAAATAGCTTATCTTCTAGCTGCGATCGCATTTTTTGAAATTCCTCAGGCTCTACTAGCTCAACGCTGCCATCGGCTTCTCTGCGGGCAAAAAACATCAGCGGCTCAATCGGCGTACAGAGGCTGTACTGACTGCCCTCATGAAAAAACGTCGCCAAAAGCTGAAATTCTTCCGTCATCGGTTCACTGCCCTCTTCATCAATTTCTAATGAAAAGCAGTCTTCCTCATCCGCTTCGGGTAAGTCTCCAGCAGCGGTAAGGGTATGGGCCGAGCGCTCTAGCAAAAGATCCAATTCAGCTAGCACAGCCCGCGCCGAGGGAAACAGCGCATCAATGTCTTCATCTTCGACATCAACGAGCACCTCGCCTTCATCCCCATCATCTTCCGTGCCCGCTTCCGCCGCGCTCTGCCACACAAACACCTCAATCGGCAGGTTCACGGGCAGCAGCAGCAAAAATTCTTCGCCCTCTACGTCCATTGTTTTTTCAACGTAGCAGGGAAGCTGGCGGTGCTCCTCGTCGGTGAGGGTGACAACCGGGTATTCGGTGGGTTCGTCAATTGAGCTAGGGTCGAAGACCATGAGGCATCTCCTGGGGGGGGAAGAAGGATTACAGATAAATAGGAAGTAGGCAGATTCGGCAGCGGAAATCAAACTGGCGCGTTAGGGGCGGCGGGTATAGTCCGGTTATCTAGCCATTGCTGGAGAATGATGGCGGCGGCTTTGCGGTCAATGAGGCCGCTTTTGCTGTTGGGTTGATGGCGACGGCGGTGACGATCGGCTCTGCTGATGTCAGCAGAGCCTGCTGCTTGCAGGAGCTGTTCGGCAGCAAATGAGGTCAGGCGTTCATCGACAAACTCTACGGGCAGATCTAGTGTGACAGATAGGCGGCTAGCTAGCTTTTGAATTTTTTTGGCCTGAGTGCCGATTTGTCCGTCCATAGTGTACGGCAGTCCGACGACTAATATATCAACGGATCTTTCATTAATCAGCTGGCGTAGGGGCACCAGAATGCTGTCAAAGCTGGTGCGATGCAGGGTAGTGAGGCCAGTGGCGATTAGGCCAGTGCGATCGCACCCTGCTACCCCAATTCGCTTTGCACCCAAATCTAACCCCAATGCCGAAACCATCTTAGCTGCCTAATCTTGCCCTTCTCTTTTCACGATCCTTGCTTTTAGCCCTAATCAGCCGCTGGATCGCCATCTTTTGACTTATTTTCACTCCCTCGGCCTTCTAGCGACAGCTTAGACATATTTTCTAGCCAAAATCTGTCCCAAGCTAATCTATCCCAAGACAGGCCATCGTGAGAAGAAAATTGCCCTGGCAACGGCGTTCCAGTTGGCTGCAAGCCGCTTAGGCCGCTGGGTAGCTTTAGCCCTTCCAAGGCACCGGCTTTAGACTCGCGCACTTTGTGCCATACCGAGCGCGACATCATCAGCGTATGCTCAATTTCGAGTGCGCCAATCTGCCGGAGATAATCTTCTCGCTCGGTCTGATAGTCGAGCGACATAATTTGCAGCGGCTGATTCGGGAATTTTTGCACAACGCCCGCCATCTGCGCCATTAGCTCCGGGTATAGCCAAGTGTAGGCTGGATGCACCGTTAGCCTAGCGGTATGAGCAGCGCTGCCGTCTCGGCAAAGTTTGATTTCAAAAAAGCCAATCGCCGTCTTTCGCTGTGGCTCAAACACGTAGGCCGATACCGTATCTTCATGGTTGACCCAGCGAGTGAGCCGGTCTTTGACCTTGCCGGTGAGCGTAGTTTTAAAATCTTGAATTTGATAATCCAACACCTGACGCACAAGCGGCGGTACGGCTACTGTTTCTAGCTGATAGATCAACTGCGCATCGGCATTGCTTACCGGCAGCAGGTTAGGCAAGTCCGGATCGTGGTTGGACAGCGCTTCGAGTTGCTCTGGCTGAATTGACCAGTAGGTAGCTCTAGCGAGCGGCTGAAAGCCATTATGCCGGTACAGCGATAGGCCAAATTTGTCATTGACATCGGTTTCACTAATCCAGTACTGAGCTTCGCGGATATGCTCAAAGCAGTGACGCAACAGCAGTGAGCCGACGTCTAATCCCAGGTGCAGCTTGCTGTCGGTGCTGTCGGCTGGGCGATCGCCCTCAGCCAAACCAGCTTCCGCCAACTCTTCGGCACTCAACTCTTCTGGGTCTAACGCTATGTGAGTAGCTTTAGCTGATTTTTTAGCCAAATTCACCAGCATTCGATCCACTTTCCAGGTGCTCAAAGTGCGGTTGAAAGGCGACACCTGCACCATGCCGTGCAAATTGCCGTCGGCTTCAGCCACAAACGCTGAAAAGAGGTGCCGTAACGGATTAGGAAACAGTACTAGGGCTTTCATTGGCCCATACCAGCGGCGCAGCTTTTGAATGTATTCAGCGATCTCTGGCGTATCGGTATCGTGAGAGGCAATTTCGGTCGCCCCGGCCACCCGTAAATTATCCAGATCCCGCAAGTGAATAGAGCGGATAAAAAGACCGTCATCTGACGATTGGTTGCGAGTCATGGCTAGTTTGAGAGGGGTTAAAACGGGTCGAAATTTACGCCCTGAGGCGAGTGAAGACCGCCAATTAGGACTTGGGGCGAATTAACACAACAGGCGTTTGCTCATCAGCATTACCTGCTGGGTTATCAATCAGCGCTTGAGTCAACAGTTGCTGATCGGTACCTGCCGTCGCTGCTAATATTTTAACCGCTTTCAAATCGTTGACGTCGACAATGGCCGCTTTTAGCCCGGTTTCTTGGTATATTTCATCGACTAGCTGCTGAGAATGCGCTGGGCCAAGCACAATAAACTGATCAAACGGCGGCAGGGTGCCCGTTACGTCGTCAATTAAGCGGGCTTGCTCACCGGCTAGCTGATAAAACATGCCGGGCTTGCCACAGACTTTGGCCACTGCGCCAATAACAAAGGCGCTGGCCACCTGCCAAGGGCCAGAAACATCTATTAGAGTCTGCATTCCGCAGGCCGTCGCTAAGCTAGAGGTAGGCATAAAGTAGTAACACAGTCGCTTGGCCAGCCAGCCGGGGCGAATGGTGTTGGGGTGCCGCAGTCGGCTTTGCATAATAGCGACGGGCGTTTCGCCAATAGTGACAATATCGCCGGGTTTGGCAATGGGCTTGACGTAGTGCTTAACGATTTCGACGGTGCTATCTAGGCTAGTAAGCAGATGCGTAGGCACGGGCAGGATATGGGCAACGCTGTTTTCGCGCCAGTTGGTTGCGGCTTCGGGCTTAGGAAATTTGAGCGGGACTATCAGGTGGCCGGTTTTAGGGATGCGGCCTTCAGGCCCGTAGGTGATGTAGTGCACCTGTAGCCAAAGAGACTTAAGACCGCTGAGATCCGCGCCGGTAATATCGACTTTAAGATGGGCTTTGGTGGCTTTGCCGACTTTGACAATGTAGGCAAACCAGTAGTTGTCTGGGCGGGCCGGAAAGTCTTCATGTTGCGGCGTCAGTTGGGTTTTTAATTCAATGCCTTCTAGGCTGGTGCTAGAGAGCAGCTCATATTCAACCTTAACTTCGGGGATAAAAATTTCGAGGGTGCGAGTGCGGTTGGTAAAAACGGTGTCCAGCGAAATCGCGTAGTGGGCGCTGTCGTAGGTATCAAATGACCAGTCGGTAACGCTGAGCGCCAGGTCGTTGCCGGGGCGCTGACGATACTGCCATTCAATCCAGAGATAGACGGCAATGCCGATGAGAATCAGCAGTGTAAATAACGTTCCGATGGCCGACATGGCTAAACAGCGCTCCTAAAATAAACCGGGGAATCATGATGTCCCCGAATTGTAGGTGATTGTCTGCGTTTAATTTACGGCTGCAATGGCTCAGGCTTATTTTTTGTAATGATGGAAAGCATCCCTCATCTATATCAATGTAAGGCTTTCCAAGATTAGCGAGAACGTTTACTACCTGTAAAATGCTTCACTCAATTGCGGGGTCTTTGCGCGATAATTCGACAGCGGTTGATGCAGATAATCGGGTGTTTTGCTTCGAGCGTCAGGCTCAGATGGTTGCGGTTAATCACCTTACGCCTGTGAGAATCTTTGGCGACAATGGTTCGGACGAAGTACAGAGAAAACAGATAGAAAGCAGACAGAAAGACTATTTCAGTTCTGAGGTTGGTAGAACAGTTGCAACAGTTAAAGACTCCCCAAAACATAACTCAGGCCATTACTCAGCAAATTCAGCAGAGCAAACAGCAGCGTATCCCCTTTGCTGAATTTATGGCGCTAGCGCTATACCATCCGCAATTTGGCTACTACACAACGCGCTCCAGCATCCTTGGCCCGCAGGGAGACTTTATTACCTCACCTCATATGGGTCACGATTTTGGCGAGATCCTCGCCGAGCAGTTTGCCGATATGTGGTCAGCGTTAGGCAATCCTAATCCGTTTACGCTGGTAGAAATGGGCGCAGGCCAAGGGCTAGTCGCTGCCGATGTGCTCAGTCATTTGCAAGTTCATCATCCTGAGTGCTTCAAAGCCCTTCACTACATTGTGATCGAAAGGTCAGCTGCGCTCAAAGCCGAGCAGCAAAATCGTCTGAGCCATTGGCAACAGCAAGGCGTTTCACTTGTTTGGCAAGACTTAGCTGACCTTGCTTCAAAGGCGGTCTCAAGTGAACTGATCGGCTGCGCTTTTTCTAATGAATTAGTCGATGCCTTGCCGGTGCATTGGCTAGAAATTCAGGATCAAAGGCTGCAAGAAGTGTGGGTCAGCGCCGATAAAAATAGCTTTGTACCCATACTGAGCGATCTTTCTAATCCTCAGCTACTGCGCTATTTTGAACGGATTGAGATCGATCTTACTAGCTATCCCAACGGCTACCGCACTGAAGTCAACCTAGCGGCTTTAGATTGGCTCAAGGCCCTAACCGATTGCCTTAGCCGAGGCTATATACTCACGATTGACTATGGCTACAGCGCTCAGCGCTATTACAGCCAAGCTCGTCATCAGGGCACTTTGCAGTGTTACTACCGCCACGCTCATCACAACGATCCTTTCATTCACATCGGGGAGCAAGACATTACGGCGCATGTGGACTTTACTACCTTAGAAGCCTATGGCCGTGAGGTGGGATTACATAAAATTGGCTTCACACAGCAGGGATTGTTTTTGATGGCTTTGGGGTTAGGCGATCGCATCTCTCAACTCTCCAACCCCACACCTGACAATCCCACAGCCAATCCAATCGCCACCAGCAAAACCATCCAGGCCATCATGATGCGCCGCGAAGCCTTGCAGCAGCTCATCAGCCCAATGGGCTTTGGCAACTTCGGCGTGCTCATTCAAAGCAAAGGGCTAACCCCCACAGAAATCGCCAGACCGCTAAAGGGCCTGACGATTCCACCCATGATTTAGCTGTCTAACTTTAGAGATGCTAAAAAAACTAGAGCGGACGGAAAATGAAGGGATAGCGGAAAGCGGTATCAGGAGCCGTGACGCTGCTCAAAATCGCAAAGATAGGTAAAACGATTTGCACTAAGCCCAATAGGGCAACCAAAGGCAATCCAATAATCAGCCAAGCCGGAATGATCAGCAGAACGCTATACAGCCACATATTGAAATGGAAATTCAGCGCTTCTTTGGCATTGTCTTTAGTTACCGAGTCATCCGAAAGCAGCATAATCGCCAGCGGCACACCAGCAGATAGCACAAGCTGACTCAAGAAAATAGAGGCGTGAGAGGCGACTGAAAGGACTTTGCGCTTATCAGAATCAAAAGTGGTTTCCATAGAATTAAGTTCCTGTAATGCTCTAAGTTTTAAGTGACTAGCTAGCGGTTACCTGCCACGATACGACAAGGGCGCTGTGCTCAATGAACTCATGGTAGCGGCTTCATTCTACGGAGAAAATACGGTCAAATTTCGTAAAAACCGTCGCTTCACAAACCTTACGCGCTCTCCAACCTCGTAGCATATTCCCCCAGACTGAACCTACACAGCGACTCACACAAATGCTCGCTGCTTTAGAATAAAGGCATCATGTTGAGCGGCAGTGCTTAAGGGAAAAAATAAAGATGCAAATGAAGCGACTAGGACATGTGGCCGTCTGTGTAGAAGATGTGGCCAAAGCTGCCGAGTTCTATCAAAACTTAGGTATGAAGCTGGTATGGCAAGACAGTGACTGGGCCTACCTCAAAGCTGGCAACGATGGACTAGCCCTCATGAGCCCCGAATACGATCAAGCAGGCCCTCACTTTGGCTTTGTTTTCAGCGATAGAGCCGACATTGACACCGCCTACGAAAAGCTCAAAGCCGAGGGCGTAAAAGTTGGTAAAATCCACGACCACCGCGATGGCACTGCCTCATTCTATGGCCGCGACCCCTTCGGCAACTGGTTTGAATACCTCTACGAACCCGATGATCTGTTTGATAAGAAAGAAGCGGTTACTTCGGTTCCGTTGCAAAAAAATGCATAGCCTCTGAATTGGTATGCTGAGATACCCCGATCGCAACCTACCTCATGCCCTCCTCAGAACCGTTCAAATGGCGTCACTTCCAGTCAGACTTGATTCTACTGAACGTCCGCTGGTACCTACGCTATAGCCTAAGCTACCGGGACTTAGAGGAAATGATGC
>JBGTIK010000138.1:0-3112 GCA_041745715.1 Phormidesmis sp. | reverse complement strand
CATGGTTCTCAATAGTTAACCTTAATTGAGAATTTTTATGACTTAGTTCATTTGAACTGCTAAGCCATGAAAGTCTTTCCAAAACAGGGCTCTATCATTAATACCTGAGTGTGACACTTCAAAGGGCGGAATGTGGGTTTGAGGAAATGACGCTGGACAATACGGTAGGTATCGTTACGGGTAGCCGATTGCGGTCAGTTGCTCGGCGGTTAGAGCCGACTGCCAGCACTAGATAGGCTCCTTTGCCCAAAAACGGTAGCGATAAGCGTAGATCAACCGCATGAGTGCGAGGAACTAAAGCGGTTTCTATAAACTGAATTTGAAGCGAGGTAAAGGTAGCTCTCACGCCCTGCGGCATTCTTTGCAGCATCCGGTGGGCATTGGGATATGTGAGGAATGAGTGGCTCATAACATAAAACAAATGAGGCAGAAAGTTGGCCAGACGGCTGATCGAGATGCTGATTTAAGGTACCCACAGAGAAGCGTTAAGCAAAAAAAGGCACATCAATTTTCCTTGTTCTACTTAGGCGGCGAAGTCGGTCAAGTTTTTAGATAGGCACTAGGCTTTAATGGCGCGAATTTTAACGGGAGATGACGATGATTGATTTGCGAAGTGACACTGTGACGCAGCCCACGGCTGAAATGCGCCAGGTGATGGCGCAAGCGCCCGTGGGCGACGATGTGCTAGGCGATGATCCGAGTGTGAATGAGCTAGAAGCCTATGTTGCTGATTTGTTAGGAAAAGAAGCAGCGGTGTATATGCCGTCAGGAACGATGACGAATCAGGTGGCGTTGCGATCACACACCCAGCCAGGCGATGAAATATTTCTCGAAGCCGAAGCCCATATTTACTACTACGAAGGTGGCGCACCGGCAGCGCTATCAGGTGTGAGCTGTCGGCTGATAGCGGGTGAAGGCGGCGTTTTTTCGGCGGCAGATTTGGAGCAGGCGCTGCGTCCGCTAGATCCGCACTTTCCCAGATCTCGACTGGTGTGCCTTGAAAATACGCATAATCGCAGCGGGGGCCGAATTTTTCCGCTGTCGGCGATTGAGGCGATTGCTCACCTGTGTCGGCGTCAGCAGCTAGCGCTTCATCTAGACGGGGCTCGGTTTTGGAATGCCTGTGTCGCGACTGGTATTCGTGAAGCTGATTATGCCGCTCCTTTTGATACGCTCAGCGTTTGCTTTTCTAAAGGGCTCGGTGCGCCGGTCGGTTCGGCCTTGGTTGGCACCTCAGCGCAAATGGCAATAGCTCGGCGGTTTCGTAAAATGTTTGGCGGTGGAATGCGGCAGGCCGGAATGATCGCTGCCGGGGCTTTGTATGCGCTGAAATACCATCGCGATCGCCTCAGCGAAGATCACGAAAACGCGCAACGGCTAGCTTTAGGCTTGCAGGGGCTCAAAGGAATTGTGGTCGATCCTAGCGCCGTGCAAACCAATATTGTGAACTTTGAAATACCAGGATTAGCGGCTGAAGAAGTGGTGAAAGGGCTCGCTCAAAGAGGCGTGGCAGTGCTAGCCACAGGCCCTCATAAAATTCGAGCGGTGACTAATTTGATGGTGGACAAAAACCAAATTGATCGCGCTCTAGCCGAAGTCGCGCAAGAGGTCGGCGGCTAAAGCGCTTAGACTGTCGGGCTCAAAATGGCCTAAGCCACCTTGTCAGCGGCCTAGGCATAAATCGCGCTGGCAATTCGCTGACCGTACAGCTTAGAAAAAGACCAATCACCTGGCTTTACCACCAGATTATCTTTGTCTCTGCTGCCGCGATCGCCCAGTGGAGTAACGGTAAACGACTAAACGTAAATGAAGCCTAAACAATACTCGGCCCCCTCACAGTGGGGATGATTATACTGAAATTTTCTACCTAATCTGCCATAATAGGGCGATTAAACAGACCAATTTCCACCTAACTACCCATATAGGGTGATTAGACTGAACTATTTCCACCTGATCTGCCGTATGGGGGTGATTAGGTGGAATCCTTCCCTCTGATAAATAGTTATGCTGCTTAGTCCTCGGTGGGGAGAGTACTCAAAAGCTTACCTGCCTATGTTCAGTGTTAGGTCGGTGTGTGGTGTCAGTGAGGCGATGATTTAATGTTGATAATGAGGCGATCGCAGCCACATTTCTGCGTTTTACAGAGAAATCTACTCAGAATATTCTTGACAAGAGAACAGGTCGAGGAAGTCTACTTAAGGCTCTGAGAGGTAGATTATAATTAGTTGCAGCCTTATTAAATCTTGCTGGAGGAACAGTGGTAGAAGAAGCAAAAGCGTATACAAAGGTCTTCATCAGCTATAGCTGGGACTCACCTGAACACCAAGAACGTGTCTTGCAACTGGCGAATACGCTACGTGCGAAAGTCGGAGTAGACGCAGACATAGATAAGTATGTTAGAGCTACACCTCCATTTACTCCGGCACAGGGATGGGATCTCTGGATGCAAGAAAGACTTGAGTGGGCTGAGTTTGTACTTATAGTATGTACTGAGACATACAAGCGTCGATTTGAGGGTAGGGAAGAACCCGGAAGAGGTCTAGGTGTCTCATGGGAAGGAACAATTATTAGGCAAAATCTTTACAACGACCAATTAAGAGATACCAAGTTTATCCCTGTTGTCTTTCCTTCCTCAAACTTAGCTCACGTCCCTCTCGTACTGAATTCCAGGGACAAATATATACTTGATGACAATCAAAGCTATACAGAGTTTTGCTACCGCCTTAGAAAGCAAGGCACGGTTATAAAGCCAGAAATTGGAATGGAGGCTCTACAGTTACCTCCTAAACCAGAGTTTTTTGCTCCCCAGCATTCTCAAAAGCCATCTATAGATTCTTTACCTATTTTTTCAAACTCTCCGCAGCCTATTAAAAGTGATGAGTTTCCCTCTGAGCGAGGTGTGGACTACTCTCGATTAGAAACTTTGTTAAAGCAAGGAAAATGGAGAGAAGCTGATGATGAAACGGTATCTGTAATAGACCTGTTGGGAAATAAAGGGTAGTATAAAGCAACTATATCTAAGACCAGCGATGCTAAATTTAGAGCGGATACTCGCCAGTGATCGACTAATGAGAGCGATGACAGGACTGAACCTCAAAGCATTTAAGGCCCT
>JBGTIK010000137.1:0-3484 GCA_041745715.1 Phormidesmis sp. | reverse complement strand
CCCCCGGCTCCTGCTCCAGCACCTGCTCCCCCACAGCCCAGTGTGATCGATAACTAAGCAACATGGCTTTTTCTCAACGCTTCGCAAGTTTCAGTAACCAAAAGGGCGGTCGTACCGTTGGCCGTCAGTATCAGTCGGTGGTGATTATGCTGCTGCTGAGCTTGGTGATGGTCGGCGGGATTGGCAGCCGATTGGCCTATCTTCAGCTGGTGCAGGGTGAGCATAACCGCGAACTCGCGGAAGACAACCGCATTTTGCTAGTGCCTCGGCGTCCGGCAAGGGGCACTATTTTTGATCGCAATGGCGAGATTTTGGTGGGTTCGCGGCTTTCCCATTCGGTTTCGATTTGGCCGATTACGCTGCCTCAAGATGACAAGGCGCGATCGCAAGTCATCACTAAACTCGCCAAAATCCTAGACATTCCCGCCAGCGAAATCAATGAGCGCCTAGCGCTAGACAGCTACAACCTGACCAAATCAGTCCCTATCGCCAGAGGCATCAGCTCGGCTCAAACCACCGCTCTGGCCGAATACGGTAACGAACTTCCTGGCGTCCGGGTTGAAGCCGAAGCCGTGCGCAACTACCCTCGCGGCGATTTGGCGGCTCACGCCTTAGGCTACACCGGTGAACTCAACGACACCGATCTCGAAAATCTCAAAGAAAAGCAGTACCGTCTTGGTGATGTAATCGGTAAAATGGGCCTAGAAATGGCCCTAGAAGATACCCTACGCGGCCAGTGGGGCGGCCAGCAGGTAGAAGTAGACAGCAGCGGCCAAGTCTTGCGGGTGCTGGGCGAAAAGCCTTCGATATCCGGGCACGATGTCACCCTCACGCTCGATCTCAAATTGCAGCAAGCTGCCGAAAGAGCGCTAGGCGATCACATTGGGGCCATTGTTGCCATCGATCCTCGCAACGGCGCAGTCCGCGCGATGGTTAGCCGTCCTACCTTTGATCCCAACATTTTCTCGGCGCGAATCACCGAAGCCCAGTGGCAGCAAATTCAAAGCCGAGGTTATCCCTTGGTCAACCGAGCCATGCGAGCCTATCCTCCTGCTAGCACTTTCAAAGTGATCACAGCCACCGCTGGCATGGAGTCCGGCAAGTTCGACCCTGACACCGTATTGCCAACCTACCCTTTTATCAACGTCGGGGGCATTCAGTTTTGGGACTGGAACAATGCAGGCTTTGGCCCTTTGGGCTTTCGCGGTGCGCTGGCGATGAGTAGTGACACATTTTTTTATCAGATTGGTCGAGCTGTTGGCGAACAAAGCTTAGAGAAATGGATGAGAAACTATGGACTAGGTGCCAAAACCGGCATTGAGCTAGGCGAAGAAGAAGATGAAGGACTGGTGCCTAACCCCGAATGGAAAGCAAGAGAACTCGACGAAGCTTGGTACTTAGGCGATACGATTAATGCCTCCAACGGCCAGGGGAACGTGCTAGCGACACCGTTGCAAATTGCGGTGATGTTTGCCGTCGTCGCCAACGGAGGCTACAAAGTCACGCCTCATTTTGTCAGCGATGCGGCGGCAGAGGCCGAAGGCGGTAGTAGATGGAAAAAGTCTTTAGGCTTAGCGCCCAGCACAGTCGAGGTGTTGCAAGACGGTCTGCGCGAAGTGGTGAGCAACGGCACCGGACGAGCTGTCAGCGATCCTAAGCTACCGCCGATTTCTGGAAAAAGTGGAACCGCTGAAGCTCCGCCTGGAGAAACGCACACTTGGTTCGGAGCCTATGGCCCGGCTGACAAACCTGAAATTGTCGTAGTTGCCTTTGGCGAACATTCGGGTGGGGGTGGGGGCTCTTTTGCAGCGCCGATGGTAAAGCAGGTGCTAGATGAGTTCTTTGGGGTGAATAAGGCCGGGGACAAAGCGGCAGGAGCGGCATCGGTCGATCCGCTGTTAGGCACTCAGTAGGTCAATCAGCAACAATTCCAACTTACAACTTACGAACATGATTTTTCCGTAATGCGGAACGAGGTTGATGGGTTCCAGGTTTGACTATGATTTGAGGCAGACGAGAAATCGTGGTCTTCGAGTGTACGTGGTCTGGAATTTGAAATTGCTGATGCACAACCCACATTCCGCCCTTTGAAGTGTCACACTCAGGTATTAACGATAGAGCCTTGTTTTGGAAAGACTTTCATGGCTTAGCAGTTCAAATGAACTAAGTCATGAAAATTCTCAATTAAGGTTAACTATTGAGAACCATGCTAGAAAAAATGGCTGTGATTCTTACTGCTTCGTTTAAATACCCAATGTGCCAATTGGAAGTGCGGAATGTCGGATCATCGCTATTGGGGTTGGATTTAGTCGCCGTTGGGGCTGCTGCACACCTACAGATGAAAGCGAGCGAATCAGGTGAATGCTGAGCCAGGTAAATGCGATCGCAAAACCAGACTGCAGCAAAGCTGGACGCACCAAATTAAGCAGCGCTGATAGGCCAAACACCGCTGTATATAGCCACAAACGCTGTTTACGATCTGTTTGCAGTTGTTCAGCTTGGTGCAAGCTCAGCAGCAATAGCAGACTCAAAAATCCAAACAGGCTTTCGGTATAGCCGATAGCATAGAAAATACTATTAGGCCCGAAGGCATAAAGCAAAAAAGCTACCAGGGCAGAGGTTCGATGCTGAATGACTTGCTCAAAGGTAAAAAGCGCCAACGGAAGCGAAACCAAAAACATCAGCTCTGAACCGGGAATGGCTACCTTCAGGGCCTGATCAACCGTTTCTGGAGCCGCGATCAGCGCGATTAGCCTTGGCCAGAGAGGGTAGAATGCACTGCAACTCGCCTTCAGAGACAGTTCCGCATACTGGATTGCATCCCAGTATTGAACGGTCTTTGAAGGCTGCAAAACCCAAAACTTCTGCCAGCCATCTCCGGTTGCCAACAAAATTCCGACCTGCAATAGAAGATACAGAAAAGTGACTGAAATAACCCTCAGCCAAAAGGACGCTAGCAAGAAAGCTAGGGCTCGTTGAATAAGCGATTGATCAGGATCTGGGCCCATAAGCCAAGAATGAAAAAGGGTAGGTGTCTATTTTCCGACAACCTGAGATTGCTGCATAGATAATGTAGTCGATGAGCGGTCAAGTCAACTGTGCAGAAATAGGCGGCGGCAATGCTTTGAATTCCTCGAAGCGCGCCAGCAGATGCCAGAAACCGTGGCGATTCCGACCATTATGCCTAACGTCAACGCGCAGGCACCAAGCACCGTTTACTCACGAAGGTCACGAAGGAACTGGGCGCAACCACCTATCTCTCCAAACCCTTATCTCACCTCTCAACTCCTCAACTCCTCAATGGCAGCTGTCATTGAGGAGAAAACTCAACAGCCCAGCCTTGTAACCGACATTCCGCACTTCCAATTGGCACATTGGGTATTTAAACGAAGCAATAAGAATCACAGCCATTTTTTCTAGCCGACATTCCGCACTTCCAATTGGCACATTGGGTATTTAAACGAAGCAATAAGAATCACAGCCA
>JBGTIK010000136.1:0-3632 GCA_041745715.1 Phormidesmis sp. | reverse complement strand
CACTTCCAATTGGCACATTGGGTATTTAAACGAAGCAATAAGAATCACAGCCATTTTTTCTAGCATGGTTCTCAATAGTTAACCTTAATTGAGAATTTTTATGACTTAGTTCATTTGAACTGCTAAGCCATGAAAGTCTTTACCAAAACATGGCTCTATCATTAATACCTGAGTGTGACACTTCAAAGGGCGGAATGTGGGTTTTATTAGTCCATTAATTTTATTGTCCATTGGCTATGAATTTATTTTCAAAAAGTGCCATCAGCTAGAGTCTGATGTTTTTGAAACTCGACTGGCTCTCCAAAAAACGATCTCTTTCAGGGCATAGAAGCCGCCAAAGTTTTTTACGACACCGAAAAATTTATTCGTCAAGTCTCAGCGCCCAAGCGCATACAAAAGACTTGATTTGGTCAAGGCGGCGTTCAGGGCTTAGACGGTAGAGCCCACCAGCACCGTAAGTAAATGTCTACGGGCTTAATGTCGCTCGCCAGAATCGATCACTCAGTAGCGCTGACTGAACAGCGCTGACTGAACAAGATTTGAGCGTTGATCTCTTACAGATGCCAGCGCTGCCAAAAAGTCCGTTTGTTATCAGCGAGATTAAGATGATAAACAAAAATTAAGCACTATTCTGATTGAGAAGGCGGCTTAATGCCTTTGGCGATATCCATTTCGGTGGCTAAATCAGCTTCTGCTAAGTAATCATCAATTAAATTATCTATGGTTGATTTTTGCTCAGCCGGAATATTCAGCGTCAGAAATCTACGAGAGATAAACGAACGCGGTAACAGCTTCAGAATCAGGGTGTTAGGCTTATCATCATCCCAGCCAAAGGCTTCCACCCGCTCCCAAGGTTGCCAAGCATAGAGGTAGCAAAGCCCGTGTTGACGAATTTCTAAGTTACTGCGTCCCAATAAGATGAATAAAAGTGCTAGCGACCACCAAAAGACGATTTGGACAATCCCTGAAGCAATGCTTAATCCAGTGACTAAGCCGCCCGTGATTTGATCTAACAGGAGGAGCGTCATCGCGATCGCTAAGCCTACCTGAAACAAGCCTACCCACAGCAAAATCTTATTCTGCGAGGTCGGGCCAATATTGTGCAGCAGTTCGCCCGCTGGGCGCTTGCGCAAAGGCCAACTGACCAGCCAAAGCAAGACGCCAGTGGTATACAGTGCATATAGCCCGACCAAGCCAAAGCGTCCGGCCAAAGATAGTCCAATCGCCAGCACTGCGCCAAACAGCAGCCACGGGCCAGCGTAGAGCAAGTTGCGACGAGCTGCTTGGGGGCCAAGTAATACCCTACAGATGCCGTAGCCCATGGCTAGAGCGATCGCTACAAATCCTAAAAAAAATGCAACAAATTCCAAATTCAGGCTCATAACCATATCTTGCAAGTAGGACTTTATTAAGCAGCACTAATAGCGCTTAGCCTACCATGACGGTGGTCTAGGACGGTGGTCTAGCCTTCGGGGTTCACACGCTACCAAATAGGCTATACCCATGCTTTTTCTTAACTATCCTGAACGCCCTTAACTGCGTCTGCCCTTATGCGTCTGCCCTTAGCTGCGTCTAATAGTGTCTTGCAAAGATTGGCGAATTTCTTCAGTCAGTGCCAGCACCGCAGCGCGTCCGGCTCGGCGATTTTGCTGATAGTCACTGAGGCGAGGGGTGACGGCAATCGGCGGCTGAACGGTGACGCTCACCCAGCGTTGCCCAAGCCTAGGTCTACTCGGCAGCTTATCGCCGCCGAGTCGAGTCAGCATATCGGACAGCAGCAGTGTGGTTTCAACGCAGCGCTCAAAGGACGGGTTATCGGGCAGGTATTGGCCATCGACGGCCACAAAGCTTTCGACAATGCGCATATGCACTTCTCGCAAGCTGGCTTCTTGAGCGGCCCATTCAGCGAGTCCTCGATCCAATGGGCTCACTGGGTCGGGTAAATCTTCTCGGTAGATGTAGCTCCAGCTGGCTTCTTCTAGCTGGCGACAGCGATCTACAAAAGTGCCTTTGTTGGGCAGGTTAAAAAATTGTTCAGACACCTGTAGGGCACGATCTAGGAGCTGATGCAGGCGCTCAGAGCAGTCGTTTTCTGCAAGGGTATCGGGTGCGGTATCGGGTGCGGTATTTGGAAATTTTTGGTGATAGCAGCGGCTGTAGAAGGCTTCTAGCTTGATGATGAGATGTGCGCCCAGCCGTAAAATGCGGTGGTAGCAGTCTTTTTCGATAGGCAAATGAGGAATATTTTCCGCAGGCGGTTCAGCGGACGGTTCAGCAGATAGTGAGAGGCCGCTTTGGGTTTCTAAATGGGATAGAAGGCGGGCGAGTTTGCCCCAGCTGGGTTTGACGTAGCGGTATTGAATGCCGATGGGGACAACAAAGACCTGTTCAAGGCGGTGTGATCGCGCTAAATCTTCAGCACACCAAAAGCCCAGTTGAGCCACTCCAGGCTCCAATGGCCCCAATCGCTCACTGTGGCCATTAGTGGCCCCTTCCGGAGCGACCACCATCGGCAGAGCGCCCTCTAGCATCAGCTTACGAGCCGCTTTAAGCCCCACCCAATCAGGTTTTCGGCCTCGACGCATCGGCACACCACCGATGCGCGACAGCAGCCAGCCTAAGCCATTGCCCGCCCAAATGGTCATGCCACGCTCATAAATAAAGTGAGTATGTACCGGCTGCTTTAGCTGAATTCCTTCGGCTTTAGCGGCTTTGGCAACCGCTCTGGAGCACAGATACAGGCCGCTGAGCGGATCGTCAACTTCGACATGACGCGGGGCCATGATGAACCGAGCTTTGCCTGCTTCAAACTGCGCATAGAGATCCACCAGCGGATCGATATTGGTCACTTCAATCCGCTGAATGCCTGCCGGTAGCCAAGGCCGAATCCGCACCTTCAGCAAAAAAGGCAGCGCCCAATGGACGACGCGCATTACCCAGGGATTGTAAGCAGTCGGAATAAAGCGTAGTGGCGGCTGTAGGCAGCGAGGGACGGGAGCCATGAAAGGAGGGAAATAAGGAGGATGGCAAGCGTGCGAAAAGAAGGGCCAAGCCGTGATTTTATCAGCGACTTGGCCCCATGCAGATTAAGTTAGTTAGCGAAAACCAAGCGGGCTCAGTTTGGAATGACTTGAACCATCAGCGATCGCCGATCAAACGTCTGCACCTTGCTAACTTTAGCCAGATCTTCGACAACGCGGGTCAGTAGGTCAGTAGCGCGATCACGGTGCTGGTGCTCACGGCCTCTCAAGCGCACCTGAAACTTCACCGAGTCGCCGCGCTCTAACCATGCCAAAGCTTTATCAATCCGCACTTTATAGTCAGAATCACCAACATTCGGACGTAATCTGACTTCTTTGACAGAGGTGCGGGCACTTTGCTTTTGGCGCTTACGGCTTTGATACTGGTGCTTGCCGTAGTCCAAAATCTTGGCGACTGGATTTTCCTGGTCGGGTGAGACCACTACAAGGTCAAGTTTGGCAGCCTTGGCCAAAGCCAGTGCCTCTGACGTATCTGTCAGGCCGCGATTCGTACCTTCGTTGTCAATCAGAAGAACCTGCGCGGCTCGGATCTGTTGATTGATGAGTGGTTTTTTAGCGATTGTATTTTCCTCTTTAAAGAACGCGACAGGG
>JBGTIK010000135.1:0-7460 GCA_041745715.1 Phormidesmis sp. | reverse complement strand
TACACGGGTATGCTCAACACCACGCTTGCACTTATAAAACAGCTAAAAGAAGCAGGACACCGCGTTACCTACGCCAGTCCTGACGATCTCAAAGAACGAGTCACCGCCCAAGGTATCGCATACGTTCAGCTTGAGCGCGATATGCCGCCTGTTGATCTACCGCTGAGTCGGTGGGAAAAGCTGCGAACTGTGCGATTGCGTCAGCAGCAGATTGTAGAGGCGTTAGGTGTTCAAAGCTTTGTACAAACAGTGCGATCGCTCTCTCCGGATCTGTTGCTGATTCACAACGAAATGCACGCCCACATTATGGCAGCAGTTGCCGCACATCTTCCCGTAGCCCTGCTCTGCTCGTTTTTATCCGTCTGGAGACGGCCTAATGTACCGCCTATTCATAGCCGCACAGTGCCCGGTGATGGATGGCGCGGTCAGTGGATTGGCATTCAGTGGACGTGGCTACGCTATAGCGGGCGAAAATGGAAAGAATTTCAGCGCGATCGTTGGCAACAAGTCGGAGCTGATCGTATCTCAATTCTTCGCTGCTATGCACAACAGATTGGCCATCCCTTTTTATCACGATTTTGCTTTATTCAGTGGGGCTTTACTCAATGGCTAGTGCCCTATCCTCACCAGCGGCTTCCTATTCTCTGTATGAATGCGTTAGAGATGGATTTTCCTCACGTCCCTCACCCTCTCATGCATTATGTAGGCCCGATGACTTATGAAAACAGACCCGAACCACAGGTCGCTCCAAGCACCTACGAAGCGCTAGAACAGATTTTCAAAAAGTGCCATTCTAGCCCCGAACGATGTCTGATCTATTGCGGCTGTAGCACCTTTGTTAAAGGCAGTCAGCAGCGTTTACAAAAGATAATAGCAGCGGTTTCCACTCATCCTCATTGGAATTTAGTCGTGGGCCTGGGCGGACAGCTAAGCCCCGAGCAGCTAGAATCTTCTCTGCCACCAAATGTTCATGTATTTGACTGGGCTCCCGCTCTTCAAATATTGCAACAGGCAGACTGTGCCATTGTGGATGCTGGAGTTAACGCCATTCGAGAGTGCATTCAAGCAGGCGTACCCATGCTGATTTATTCTCGCGGGCACGACGATCAAAATGGCAATCAGGCGAGGGCAGTTTATCACGGGCTGGCGATCGCAGGCGACCCGGCAAAAGATAACACACCTAAAATACGCAGCTACATTCAAACTTTATTAACCGATCCTGCCTATCAAAATAGAGTAAATAGTATGCGCGATCGCTGCCGTCGTTATTCAGATGAAAAGCGCGCTGTTCAAGCAGTTGAAACCCTGCTCAAATCCACATCTCAGGAGGCGGTGTCATGAAAAAAGAACTCTACTCAAGAGTCGCTGTCCTCTCAGAGAATCAGCGAAAAATCCTAACCCAACGGCTTCATCAGCTCAAAGGAGAAAACCCAGAGGCTGGTTCTGCTCAGCAGCTATTTGCTTACGTTGTTCTACGTCCCAGCGTCAAAAGTTCTGACCCCTCAGCAATTAGAACTGCCATAAAAGAAAGACTCCCTTCCTACATGGTACCAACTGCCGTTATCTCTCTGTCTGCTCTACCCCGCACCGCCAACGGCAAAATTAATATTCGCGCTTTACCTGCGCCTCAGCTCAACAATATCTCAAAGCTCACCCAGTCTGATTTTCCTCGTACGCCCATCGAAGAAAGTCTCTCGAAAGTCTGGCAGCGCGTTCTTAGCCTAGATTCTATTGGTATTCATGACAATTTTTTCGATCTAGGTGGAGACTCTATTCTCAGCATTCAAATTGTCTCTCAAGCGAGAGCAGCCGGATTTAACATCGTTCCTAACCAGCTATTCGAGCAGCCTACGATTGCCGAATTGGCAGCCGTAATTGATCTGACTGCCAAAGTTGTCGGCATCCAAAATGACATGCTTTCCATATCTAAAGCAATTCCTAAAGCGATTGGACAGCAACAGCAGGCTGACCCTCTATCTGGCCGTTTATCTGGCCTAGTGCCCATCCATCCGACCGGTTCGCGGCGACCCTTCTTCTTCCACGGTGGCTCAGCCGATGCCCTCACCTGGACTAAATTCTCATGGCTGCTAGGGGCAGATCAGCCTTTCTACGCCATGCAGCGCCCTGATTTTAACGCCCAAAGTGTTACCCATAGTACGGTTGAAGCGCTCGCAACTGCCTGCATTCAAGACATCCGCCAGATACAGCCTGCTGGTCCCTATCTTGTTGGCGGGCACTGCTTTGGTGGCACTGTTGCCTATGAAATCGCCAGACAGCTTCAGTCCCAAGGTGAGGAAATTGCTAGCGTTATTGCTGTTGATGCCTACTGTCTCAGCGCCGCGCCACACACTTTTCTCTCCTGGCTTCAAACAAAGCTTCAGCTCAGCTACTTTGCCCTACGCAAAAGCTACTACTACCACGGTGGCCGCAAGCGGTTATCTCAGCTACCTAATAAGATTTGGCAGCGGCTACGACGGTCTAATCCCAATGACATTCTATCAGCGCAGCCTGTCTCTAATGAGAGCACGAGTTTAATAGAAAAGTTTGTTCCAAAGTCTGATATTTCTTATGAAGAACGATGCGATCGCGCCCATCAAGCCTGCGTTATCGCCTCAGCTCATTACCAGTCAAAAAACCAGTCACAGCGCTACTCAGGCGCTATCAAACTCTTTCGCGCTGAGGTGCAAATTACAGACTGGCTCTATGGCCAAGATCTAGGCTGGCAGTCGGTCACACCAGGAAAGGTCGAGATTGAAAATGTTCCAGGTCTATTTGGCAATCTTTTTAACCAGCGCTCCGGCCCATTGCTAGCCGAGCGGGTCAAATCCTATCTCAACAGCCTTCAGTAAATTAGCTCAAAAAAATCCTCCTAGAAATAATAAACATTCTTATCCGTCAAAATCCCCGGCACCTCCTGTGACTATTCAACCGACTAAACTCCTGCAAATCGTTCCCCGACTCCCCCCCTACAGCGACGGCGTCGGTGACTACGCCCGCCTGCTTGCCAAACAGCTTTCCCAGTCCTACCAAAAGGAAACCGAGTTTGTGGCCTTTCGCCCCGGCAGCAAAACATCTACCGAGACAGACGGCTTCTACATTCATCGACTCTTCAACCACACAACCGACAGCTTTCTCGCCCTTATTCCCAAAGACATCAAAGGCATCATTCTTCACTACAGCAACTATCCCTATTTAGAAGGCAAGCTAGACGCTCCCTTCTGGCTAGCTTACGCCCTAGAAACCGTGGCTCGCCAGCGCACTTTGCCCTTAGTTGTGATGTTCCACGAGCTGCCCACTCTGAAATGGAAAAACTTCAGAGCCCTAAATCCGTTACAAAGTCTCGTCTCTCGCCAGCTTGCGAAGATTGCGAATGCCGTCATCACCGACAGCCATCACTTTAAGACTCACTTAGAGAAATGGACAGACGCCTCAGTCACTTGCATTCCAGACTTTTCAACCATTGGCGAACCTCAGGCTGATCAAATACACCCGCTAAACAAACGCAAACCGCGACTTGTTGTTTTTGGTGGCTCTGACCGCAAACGTGCCTATCGCGACCTAGCCGCCTTAATCCAGACCTGCAAAGCCCTTGGCATTCAAGAAATTTGCGATATTGGCACCTCACAAAATCTAGATCCTAATAGCTTTGAACCTATTAGCTTCAAAGAAATGGGCTTTCAATCGGCTGAAACCGTTCGCCGAATTCTTTTAGAGTCAATGGCTGGACTGATAGACTACTCAAGATTTCCTGGAGATCTGGGTAAGTCATCGGTCTTTGCAGCGTTTTGTGCTCACGGGCTGATGCCTATTTGTACCCAATACAATCCTTCAGAGCCTGATGGTGTTTTTGTAGACAAGCAGTATGTGATCGCTGGAAATCATCTGTCTAACTGGTCAGCGCAGCAGTGCCAAGGCGTTGCGAACCAGGCTAGAGCGTGGTATTGCCAGCATAGCTTAGACATTAATGCCAAACTCTTTGCCTCTTACTTTCCTTGATGAATACCGTCTCCGAACCAACAGCATCGAGCAAAATTATCTTTCAAAATGAGAACAATGGACTATCGCATTCCCCTATCTCAACCTTCCATATCAGCGCTAGAAGTCGCCTGTGTAACAGATGCCGTACAGTCCGGCTGGGTTTCTTCAAAAGGAGCTTACATCGACCGATTTGAAGAAAGTTTTGCGGCCTATTGCGGTACTCAATACGCCCTCACGACATCTAGCGGAACAACCGCCCTGCACCTTGCCCTTTTAAGCTATGGCATCCAAGCTGGCGACGAAGTTATCATTCCAGATCTCACATTCATTTCTACCGCTAACGCGGTCACCTATACGGGTGCAAAGCCTATTTTTGTAGATGTTGATAAAGAGACACTCTGCATAGATATTGAACAGGTTAAGCGGGCAATCACCAACAAAACAAAAGCGATTATCGCGGTTCACCTATACGGTCATCCCGCTAACATCCCAGCGCTTCAGTCCATTACAGAGTCTCCCAATATTGCTGTGATAGAGGACGCAGCCGAGGCCCACGGCGCTACCATCCAAGGGAAAAGAACAGGTGCATTAGGGAACTGCGCCATATTTAGCTTTTATGGCAATAAAATTGTGACTTGCGGCGAGGGTGGAATGCTCACCACCGATAGCGCAGACGTTTATCACAGAGCACGGCACTTACGCTCTCAAGCGATGAGCCCCACTCAACGATACTGGCACACTGAAATCGGGTTCAACTATCGGATGACTAACCTTCAGGCGGCACTTGGTTTTGCCCAAATGAAACGCATTGATGAATTTATCCAGAAAAAAAGAGCCATTTTCGAACAATATCACCATCACCTTTCTTCTCATCCCAAAATCAAACTTAATCGTACCGCTAGCTGGGCAGAAAATGTATTTTGGCAAGTTTGCCTGGAAGGCGATGGATGGACTTCCGCTGAGCGTGACAGATTTATGAAATTACTCGCGAAACGCGGCATTGAAACCAGACCTTACTTTTACCCCATCTCCGATATGCCGATGTATGAGCCAAGTTCTCGTGCTCAGACACCAGTGGCTCATCAGGTGTCTGAGCAGGGCTTAAACCTACCGTCTTATTTCGATATGAACAATCAAGATATAAGAGATGTTTGTGCCGCAATCTGTGATTGTTCGGTAGCGCTTAATACTGCCAGTAATGTCAGCTAAGCTCACTTCACCCCGTTTCGCTCGCTGCTTCTCAACCGCCTCAAAGATCTCCAGCCCTTCCTCATAGTATCGTACAAATGCTCTAGCGACTGCCCCTGCTTTGCGCTTACCCATCCCCACTGACGTAGCACTATCCATTGGCCGAACAAATTGGAGAGTACCAAAAAGTGTGGGAAAGCCCGGAAACTCGTTATTTGGCTCCTGCCGACTACTCAAGCCGCTTGACCTTTGAGCCCAGGATACCAGCGCTCAAAGGTCGCCCGCCAATCACCATCGAGGACGCGCGTCCTGACTTGTAGTAGCAAATGCGCCCCCTTCGGCGTCCATCGCATTTGCTGCTTCTTGACCATGCGCTTGCTGATCACCTGATTAACGGTGGACTCAACGAAGCCCGTGGCGATCCTTTCCCCATTCCGATAGCGCTCGCCATAGTTGGGAATGAACTGCTGATTATTAGTGATGTAAGTCTCGAACTCTTCGGCTTTTTTCAGCAGCCTGTTTTGTTCGGGACTGGTTTCATCCGTATCCAGCGACAACGTCAGCGACTCAACTTCCTGCAATGCCTGAAAAACGTTGCCGTGCCATAGGTACCACTTGAGACTCTCCAGAGTTTTAAGAATGTCCTCTTGCTGCCAGTCATAGTGATAGATAACCCCTTTTGCCATCTGCTTCATGGCGGTAATGCGCATGGTGATATGGAACCAGTCAAGGAGATGCTCGGCCTGAGGATTGAGATATAGCTGCAAGTCTCTCACCGTGTCACCGCCATCGGAAAAGAACGTGACCTGCTGATTCATCTGCATCCCTTGCGACTTAAGCACCTCAAACACCCGTCGTTTCGGCTTTTCGTCGTAGCTATTGACCGGCCAAAGCACTTAGAAGATCCGTCATCAGCAATGCTTTTGCCGGTAATGACTTCAAAGCAGCGCTGCTGCGAATCCGCATCCTGAGACTTGCTCGCGCGGACATAGCCGCCATCAAGTCCCATCGTCAGGGGCATATCCGGTCGTGGCAGTGCTTCCCAGTCGCGCTCGCAGCCTTCGACGAACATAAATTGTTCATCGCCCAACTCAGCCTCAAGCCGCTGGGCCACTTGTTGAGTATGGTTTCGCACTGTTTCAGCATTTAGGTGTTCATCAATCGGTAGGACTTCGGCCAGTAATTTAGCGCTCTGGCCATAGGACATTAGTGCGGCAAACTTTGATTCTAGATAGAGCAGCTCTGGTGCGGTGCGATCGGCCAGTAAGTCTGTTAGCGGACTGAAGCTCTTAGCCTCGTGAGCTTGGCAATCACAGTGAAAGAGTCGAGGGCTGTGCAGGGTGAGCTTACCGAATAGACTGCGGTATACCAACTGACGACTATCTTTAACACGCCGCTGCTGCTGACACTCGGGACAAGGCACCTGCTGTCTCTGATAATCCGCCACTTGCTGTTCAGTGAGGTACCTTTGAAGGCTTTGAAGTACCGTTTTAGATTCGGCCAGCGTCAGCCCTAATGTGGCTGGAGAAAGTGCATCGCGCGCTAGTTGGGCGACTTCCTGCACGACAGCAGGGCCACCGGCCTCGTTTTCGAATATCATCTGAACTTTGATCGGCATTATCCTATGACCTCGGCAAACAACCATTCGCGATCGCCCTCGGCATATTGCTGAAGGCGACGATTGACCACATCACGGTCAAATTTCTCTAAACTCAGCCATTGCATGAGCCGCTGAATTTCGTCGTAACGTTCTGAGACTGCCTCTGCTCCGCGCTCGTGAATATCAGCCAGCACCTCTATGCCATGTCCATAGGAATAGTGCTGTCGTCTGGCAAGATAGGCCCAAGGCCCGCCACAGTCCGCAGGTGGTGCAGCGCGTTTCCCAGCGATGCAGACGGGTGCGGCAAGCGGCTTTTCTGGATATTGAATCGCTTCGACCCGTAACTGATAGTGCCAGCGATCCGTGAAATCGTATTCGTAGCGAAATTTCTCGCGCTCTCGCAGCTGCAAGTCGATCAATTGCACAGCATCAGGGTCATCGCTGAACGAAATACCGCCCGCGTGCCAAACGCCGTATTGCTTGCCGTGGATAATAAAGCGGTTCAGGTGATAGTCACTCCAGCCCATCACAAGCTGAAGAATGTAATGCAAATCGGCGTTGTTGCACCAATATTTTAAAGGCACTGTTATCCTAGATAGCCCTCAGATTGAGGGCCTTTCTTCGATTAGCAGGCATAGCTATCCGGCTTAGCGACTTGAATCATCCGATTGAGCACGAGACACTGCACCGTCAA
>JBGTIK010000134.1:0-2899 GCA_041745715.1 Phormidesmis sp. | reverse complement strand
GCGCCGGGATGTATGAGCAGGTGATTGGCTGTGTCTGCGGATTAGTACGGCTGAGGGAGCAGTATGTCTAAATTCCAGCCTGCGGTGGCTGGCAATAGAGAACCCTGAGCAATTTTCTTATTTTTGAAGAGGTCTAATGTGTTGCCCTCAATCGCCAGCGTACTTTGAATCGTTTTAATCCTGTTTTGTTTGCGTAGCTGCGGCGATACCTTTAGACTCTGAGTATCTAGCCGTCCTACCTGCTCTGCAATAGAGCTAATTTGATTGACAATTTTGGGAGTGATCTCAAAAGGCGGCTGATACGACACTACAAACCCTTCTCTAGCAACTCTTTCAGCAAGTTCACTTTTTCATGAAAAGATCTGCACAACAGTCAACAACTTTCCTCTTTACGCTTTTCATTTTAAAGATCTGTAGGCAAATCTGTTGCTTCGCTGAGGCTGTCTGATTTTTCAGGTTTGAGTAGAGGGAACGCGATCGCATCTCGAATACTCGCCGCATCTGTCAGCACCATCACCAGCCGATCAATCCCAATGCCCATGCCAACTGTCGGCGGCATTCCATACTCCAGCGCCGTGATAAAGTCCTCATCCACACTACAAGCCTCCAAGTCGCCCGCTGCTTTTTTCGCAGCTTGCAGCTCTAGCCGTTGGCGCTGATCAACTGGATCAGTCAGCTCAGAAAATCCGTTAGCCGTCTCCCTGCCCACTATAAACAGCTCAAAACGCTCCACCAGCCCCGGCTTACTGCGATGAGGCTTAGACAAAGGTGAAATTTCTACCGGATAATCAGTGACAAAAGTGGGCTGTCTCAAAGTCTCTTCAACCGCTTGCTCAAAAGCCTCATTCAGCACCTGGCCGATGCTCTCACAGCCCTCTACCTCTTTAATACCAGCGGCTTTAGCAGCTTTTTTGGCCTCAGCCAAGTCATCAAACTGACTAAAATCAACCCCAGTTTTTGCCTGCACCGCCTCGTGCATGGTAATTCGCTGCCAGGGCTTAGCAAAGCTAATGTCTTCTCCCTGATAACTCACCGTTTCACTGCCGGTGACCGCTTGCACAATCTCTTCAATCATCGTTTCAGTGAGTGCCATCATGTCCTGATAGTCACCATACGCCTGATACATCTCAATGGTTGTAAATTCTGGATTGTGCCGGGTAGAAACCCCTTCATTGCGAAACACTCGGCCTAGCTCAAACACTTTCTCAAAGCCACCAACCACCATGCGCTTAAGGTGCAGCTCAGTCGCAATTCGCAGATACAGCTCCATATCCAGCGTATTGTGATAGGTCACAAAAGGCCGGGCTTCTGCGCCACCGGGCTCCGATTGCAGCACTGGCGTTTCGACTTCTAGATAGCCCAGCTTATCTAAATGACGGCGAATTGCGGCGGTGATTTGCGCCCGCTTGCGAAAGGTTTCGCGCACTTCAGGATTGACGATTAAGTCCACATAACGCTGACGGTAGCGCTTGGCGACATCGGTGAGGCCATGAAACTTATCAGGCAGTGGCAGCAGAGACTTCGTGAGCATGGTGTACTGCTTGACTTTGACTGACAGCTCGCCTTTGTCCGTGCGCTTGATGGTGCCGCTTGCGCCGAGAATATCGCCCGCGTCAGTCAGCTTTTTGAGATGCTCGAAGGCTTGTTCATCGGCTGCGCCCATTTCCGCTTGAATAGTTTTCTTGTCGAGATACAGCTGAATCGTGCCGGTTTCATCTTGCAGGGTGAAAAAGGCGAGCTTACCAAACACCCGTCTAGCCATAATTCGCCCTGCAATCGAGACTTCAAAGTCGGCTTCTGCGCCCGCTGCTAAGTCGGCAAATTTGGCCTGCAAATCCGCTACCGGATGCGTTACTTCCCATGTGTAGGCGTAGGGAGTCATGCCCAACTGTTTCAGCTCTTCTACCTTTTGGAGGCGGGCGGCACGAATGGCTGAAATGCCAGAGTCATTGCTGTCGTCGGGATTTGGAGAATTGGGGGAGGGATCGGATGCCATCGGCTAAAAAAAAGGTTATTTGCCAGCCCTCATTGTATCGGCAGTGGGCAGCCGCGACTAAACTTATGAATCCTTTTGCTGATCTTGTCTGGGCAGTGGGAAATACGCGCTTATCTCGGCTCAATCTAAGCGCGATCGCTCAAAACCCCGTTCAAAAAGATATCAGATAGGGTTTCGGCCATTTCTTTCATGTCGTGGGGTGAATTGGCATCATCGGCTATTGTGGACTGGCTAAAGCCGGAGACGGTAAACATCCCTAAGAAAATGCGGGCCACTACGCGGGGGTTCATTTGACGGTATTCGCTTCTGTCCATTGCGGTTTGAAAAAAGGCTTCGGTGACATCGGTCATTTGTCTATCACATCGGCTTGGATGCGATCACGCAACTCTGGATGAAACTGCGCTTCCATGAAGCACACCCGCAGCATCTCAATTGCGAAATGAACGACCTCGGTTGAAAAGCGGAATTGTCATAAAAAACTCATGATACGGTGCAGACCTTGCTAGGGCCAGTTAGCGCTAGTGTATGGACACAGGCACAAGCAAAGCAGACTCCGTTCATAAAACAATATTTAATTAAAAATTAATCCGGTTTATTCATTAATCCGGATTACGCTAATCGCAATCTAGCCTCATGAGATCTGATGAGTATTGCTGCTCTATTTTTAATTATCCTCAGCGCGCTCTTTTTTTCATATACCACTGATGGCCTGCCCGATTTTCTGTGGGGCTGGATGCAGTTTCCCAAGTGGCTCTTATGGTTGGGGTTGCTCAGCATTGTGGCTTGGTGTATGGACGGTGAGTGATCGCTTCAGTCATCAATCGTTCATAGCGATCGCCCAGCGCTGAATTAGCCTCCCTCTCGGCCAAACATCTGGGCGAAACAGTTAACTGTATACAACCA
>JBGTIK010000133.1:0-4957 GCA_041745715.1 Phormidesmis sp. | reverse complement strand
TTTTACGCTTTTTTCAGGGACTATTAGGAAATTCAGCTTTTGTTAGAAGAGGCGTCTCTGTGGTAATTAGCCTCTTCGCCCTTCCCTGTAGCTATTGGCTTTGCCTGGAACTATTTGAATCTTCGATTATTGCTTGTTTTGCCCTAATAATCATTGCTACATCCCCATTTCATTTGTTGTATGGACAAGAGATTAGAGAATATGGCTTATGGACAGTAGCTACCGTTTTCTCTAGCGCTGCCTTGTTAAGATCTATCAGACTAAACAGAAAGTTTGATTGGGCAATCTACGCGATCAGTGTTGCTATCAGTCTCTATACATTCTTGCTTTCCATATTCGTCTTATTAGGTCATGGAATTTATGTGTTCACTCTTAGGTTTTCAAGCTCTTCCCGACATGTCAAGACTTATTTGTTATCTGCATTTTTAGGCGTATTAGCCTATACTCCTTGGTCGATAATTGTAGTCACTAATTACTCGACGATCATTAGCGCTAATTCGTATCAAAATAAAAAACTTCCATTATTAGAACTTATAAAGAACTGGCTAGCTCATTTAACAAGGAGTTTTGCAGATTTTCATCATGGCTATAGCGATCCATTTAGCTTGACTTTAAATTATCAAAATCAATTTACTTATCTGTTTCCTATTTATTTTTTATTGACTGCTTACTCACTGTATTTTCTGATCCGTACTACTCCCTTAAAAACCTGGTCATTTATCTTGACACTAGGGGGAATTATTGGCGGATATTTGATCTTTTCAGATGTAATCAAAGGCACCAGCACGTCTATTTCAGCAAGATATTTCACGCCTTCTATTTTAGCTATTCAGATTTCTGTAGCTTATCTATTAACTCGAAAAATAACGTTGCCCGCTAAGCCGCTAATCAGAAAATTTTGGTTGCTATTGACAAGTGTGCTCATATCACTATCCGTTATGTCTTGCTTTTTGAGTGCCAATTCGCAAACATCTTGGACAAAGTATGGCGATTACTACAATCCACCTATGGTGAGTATCATTAATAGTTCTTCTAATCCGCTTTTGATTGTTGATAACCCTTGGCGAGTGGCTGCGCTTAGTTATTCGTTAAATCCTGACGTTAAAATGCGAGTGTTTTATCATTTTCATCAAGAAGGTAAGCCAATACCAAAAATAGATTTAGATAAATTTAGCGATGTTTTTGTTTTGACTTCGTATAGAGATAGGAGTGACGTTTTTGCAGAAAAGCTGGATCAGCAGCTAAAGGGTAGTCTGGCAGTTATCTATGAAGGGAAAATGAGTTTGAGTGATAGGTTTATGAGACTTTGGAAACTGAGTGAGTGAGCCTCATCACTGTAGCTTCTAGGCTAATGTGCTGTAGAGAAATATTTTTATAGAGTAATCAGCAAAATAATGAGCCGATTTATAAGGGCGATTGTCTACACTGATAAAGACTCAACTTATAAAGATTGCCTGTATGGAAACCAAGCGCAGTATTTTTAGTGAATTTAAGCAGCAGATTCAGCTTTTGCTGACTGTGGTAGCGGTCTTGTGGGCGATTGAGATTGCTGATTGGCTTATTTTTCGCGGCGCGCTAGATCAGTGGTTTGGGATCCGCCCGCACAGTATTAGTGGGCTGTGGGGCATTTTGTTTGCGCCTTTTTTACATGGTGACTTTACGCATTTGCTGGCCAATACGGTGCCGCTGGTAAGCTTGGGCTGGCTAATTATGCTGCGCAAGACGGAAAATTGGTTTGTAGTGAGTGCGATCGCGGCTCTTTGTAGTGGCCTTGGCACCTGGATTGTCGGTTCCCCTTACTCTGTGCATATTGGCGCAAGCGGCGTTATTTTTGGCTACTTTGGCTTTTTGCTGCTGCGCGGCTACTTCGAGCGCAGCGTTGTGGCGATCGCCTTTTCCCTTTTAGTCGCCGTTTTCTATGGCGGTATCATTTGGGGCGTGTTGCCCAATCAACCCGGTATTTCTTGGGAAGGTCATTTATTTGGCTTCTTAGGTGGCGTCCTAGCTGCTAAGCTGCTTTCTAAGCCGCGTAGAGCCTCGTCTGATCAGCTAGATTTATAGCATTTGCCAGACGATTTCTAACTGGCTCTGTGACTAGCTTTCTCTGCCTTTCTCTGGCTGTCTAAAGCTAGCTCTCTAGATTGAGGCTTTCAGGCTGAAGGGTAGAGCCTAATTCTAGTGTGCCAGCCACTGCATCGGTAAGGTAGTTGCCAGCGGCTTCGACGGCAGCAACCGCATTTTCGTAAAGCATTCGAGTCGGCCCTAGCACCCCCAAGCTGCCGACTGGCCCTGGCGCTTGACCGTAGGTAGAAGTCACCAGCGCACAGGACTGCATAGGCGTGAGTGGATTTTCGGTGCCGATCCAAATCCGCAGGCGCTGGGTACTGGTGAGATCGACTGTAGAAATCAGTGGCCAGAGCTGGTCGCGGCCATCTTCGAGGAGGTGGACAATGCTGCGGATTTGGCCGCGCTCAGAGAATTCCGGCTGATCGAGCACTTCGGCCAAGCCGCTAATGAGGATTTGGGTGGCGGGGTTGGTGTGCGATCGCTTCGCCAAATCCACCATCGCCTGCTGCAAATGACGGGCATAGCGTCGAAACGCCTGATCGATTTCCGACCAGTCTAAATCCACCTCTGCGAGCGATTTTCCTTTGAGCTGATCGGTCAAAAAGTTGGAGAGGATTTGCAGCTCACGTTCGTTTATTGGCTGGGTTTCAGCAGCGCCAATTTCGGTGGTATCTCGGTCAGCTTGAGCATTAGCCTGATGAGACATCAAAATAGAGTGATTATTGCAGGTATCAATCACCACTAGCAGCAGCTGTTCGTCATTGACGCGCACGAGTTGCACATATTTGATTTTGGCTTGAGTCCTTTGCGGCATGGTTACTAAGGCAATGTAGCCACTGAGGCTAGCTAAAATCTGAGCGGACTCTTGCAACAGTGCTTCCATCGCCTGGCCATTCCAACCGATGCGCTGATTGAGGGTCGTTTCAATTTGGCGCGTCAGTGGATTAACCACTGAACTCGATAGCGGCATTAGTTCATCGACATAGGTTCGGTAGCCAGAATCTGACGGAATTCGGCCAGCAGAAGTATGCGGCTGATAGAGCAAGCCGGAATCTTCAAGGGCGCTCATGACGTTGCGAATGGTGGCTGAGCTGACTTGCAGGTTATAGCCACTGGCTAACGCTTTTGACCCGACGGGCTCGGCAGTTCTCACATAGTGGCGCACGGTGGCTCGAAGGATATTTTGCTGCCGAGGAGTGAGCTTCATAGACGCGTTGCCTAGAGAATTCAGAGTGATTCAGAATAAATGGATGGCTGAGATGACCCTAATTGATTTTGCCCTAGGTTAACAGATTATTAATGAAGCGCTGTGATGCTAGCTACTGAACAAATGTTTACTATAAACAAACGGCTGTATTTTTGATCCCCTGAACTGGTTATCATTATGACAGTTAGCAGGGGGTGATCGCTCATTTCAGCTGGGCTCAAAAGTGTGATCTTCAGCAATCGTCTCAATATCCTGGTAAATTCAGAGAGTTGCGGTAGTGATATCAACAATTACTGGATTCCTGCTTAGCCAGGATATGCCATCATGTCTGACCTTCCTTTTACCCTCGATCAGCTTCGCATTCTAAAAGCTATTGCGTCTGAGGGTAGCTTTAAGCGTGCGGCGGATAGCCTGTATGTCTCTCAGCCCGCTGTTAGCTTGCAAGTGCAAAATTTAGAGCGATCGTTGGCCGTTCCGCTGTTTGATCGCGGGGGTCGCAGAGCGCAGCTCACCGAAGCGGGGCATCTGTTGTTGGAATATGGCGATCGCATTCTTAACCTGTGCCAGGAAACCTGCCGCGCCATTGAAGACTTACAAAACTTACAGGGCGGCACACTGATTATCGGAGCCAGCCAGACCACCGGTACCTACTTGCTACCGCGCATGATCGGCCAGTTTCGCCAGCGCTACCCCGAAGTCGCTGTACAACTGCACGTTCACTCTACTCGCCGCACTGCTTGGGCCGTCGCCAATGGCCAAATCGATCTCGCCATCATCGGCGGCGAAATTCCGCCTGAGCTCCAAGAATCTTTAGAAGTCGCCTCCTACGCCGAAGATGAACTCGCCTTGATCATGCCGGTTTTTCATCCCCTAGCAACTAGCGAAGTGATTGCCCGCAGCGACCTCTACAAGCTGAAATTTATTACCCTAGATTCTCAATCCACCACGCGCAAAGCCATTGATCAGGTACTCACTCGCGGCGGTATCGAAACCCGGCGCTTGCGCATAGAAATGGAGCTGAACTCAATTGAAGCGATTAAAAATGCAGTGCAGTCAGGCTTAGGCGTCGCCTTTGCGTCCACCTCTTCAATTGAGAAAGAACTGCAAATGGGCATCATTCACCGCGCCCGTATCGAATCCGTTGAAGTCAAGCGCACGCTGTCAGTGATTTTTAATCCTAACCGGTATCGGTCCAAGGCAGCAGAAGCGTTTACCAAAGAAATCTTGCCGCAGTTTACTAACCGGGAGTTAGCGTTTACCAGAGCGACGGCGAAAAACTCGGCTGATAACAAGGTAACGGCGGCTAAAATCACAGCGGCTAAAAGTGCTGTTGCAAAAACTATCGGCACCAAAGCGGCGGCTGATTCGATGCTAGATAAATTTTCTAATCAGTCTTCTAATCAGACGGTAGCGCTCGATGTTGAGTCGCTAAACTGACTAAAGCTAAACTGACTAGAGCTATAGTGACGACATCTATAGTGACGACATCTAAATTGGCTACAGCGCCATTGACAATAGCGATACTGACAATAACTACATTGGCAATAGCGAAACCAGCTGTGTCAACGGTATCTAAAGCTAATTCTTTGGGCCTATTTATCATTTTTGCCCATGCAACTGTACTGCACGCGTCCGACCTGTCCGTCTCCTAAAAATAACTTTGCCGATCTCGATCATCCCAAA
>JBGTIK010000132.1:0-18565 GCA_041745715.1 Phormidesmis sp. | reverse complement strand
AACTCGTAGGGCTGCGCAAAGTGCCGTCGGTAGGTGCGCTCTGACAGTTCGCTATAGCGACTCAGATTGGTGAAATTTACTTTCCCACACACGACGTAGATAGTCGCAAACAGCGTCAGCAGAAACTGACGGCGGGGTTTACTAAATGGCCTACTTTGTGCAGTAGACCCGGTATGATAGATGCCATAGCTATTCAGGTGGTTTGTTCGGTTAAATAAACCTTATGCCTGAATGGCTTTTTTGACTATTTCTCTCGCTTTTCTGTCCGGACTATTGATTAATTGATTTAGCTAATGGATGATCAAAAGATGCCGCGATCTACAGCGATTTATAAGAGATCTATAGACCAATGTAGAGAACGGCCCACTCTTTAAAAATATTTAGACCCAGGTTGGCTATGTTGGCGCGCATAGCCAATTTTGTTCAATAACCACCTTTTATGGCCAAGGCTTCAGGCGTTGGCAAGCGCTTCTATGCTGTCACGACTGCGGTCACAATTACGTCGCTGGATCAACCGGTTTTTCAATAAATCTCGCAAGATCAATCATGAGCCGATTAACAAGCTTAGTTTGATTGTCATTATCATTGTGGACTTGTTTATTTTATTCAATGTGTTCACTGGGTTAGAAGATATCAGCTATTGGCCGATTAGCCCTGATGCTGCCTATCCTTGCCATAGCGAATGGCAGGCGTATCGTAATAGCACTGCCAAAGACAAAGACTATGAGATTTTGGCGCGATCGCTCACCGCCGATCCCAACGCTTTTCAGCAGACCTATACTCAAGCAGCTCAAGGGCGCTTAGGAGAAGTCTCCGAGAGCTGCTTGCAGTATGAGCAGGCGAACAATGCGGTGAATTCGGTGGGCAATCGGGCGATCGCCAAAAACATCAACAACACTCAAGCCGAAATAAACTCCTTTCAATCCAAAAACAACAGCATTCGTCAGCAGTATGACTCTACCCTTTTAGAAGAGATTGCCTCTCAGCCTCAATCGCAATCAATCAACCGCGTAGAAGCCTCTCAAGCCAGAGCCAACATTGATCAAAATGATCGCGCTATAGCTCAGCGACAGCAAACGCTTACCGCTCTCAAAACAGAAATTATCAAGGCCCCAGAGAGCCAAGCTTTTTTGACCCTGCTAGCTGATGATGCCAAATTCACCTTTACTGATCAAGGCTATCGCCAAGCCAGCTTTTGGTATCCCAGCATTCAGCTATTCTTCCAAGCTCTGTTTTTGCTGCCTTTGATAGCCGTCGCTTTAGCTGTTCATCGCTTTTCTCAGCGCCGAGGTTATGGCTACGTTGCCCTAATTAGCTGGCACCTGCTAGCGATTTTCTTGATTCCTTTGATCTGGAAGATCTTTGAATTTTTCCAAGTGGGCTTTTTATTACAGTGGCTTGCCAACCTTATCGAAGTGCTCTTTGGTGGCCTGCGCTTCTTGTGGAGCTACGTTCAAATTTTGCTGATTCCGGTCATCGGCTTTGGCATCATCAAATTCTGTCAAAAATTTGTTTTCAACACTCGCTTGCAGGCCGCAAATCGCTTACAGCAAATGCGCTGTGTCAATTGCGCCAAAAGAATTCGCAAACACGATATTCATTGCCCGCACTGTAGCTACGCCCAATACCATGACTGCGCCAACTGCCATAATCTCACCTATCAGCATCTGCCACACTGCAAACACTGCGGCGTTAGCCAACCTTTAGAGCTGTAGAGGCAGTCCGATTCGTTTTCAGTGCCTGCTTTAATGCCTGCCTATAGACAGAAGCCATAGCCGTGGTCACGGGTTACACCATAGTTATATTCTATCTACAGGCATGAGAGAAGTCCCCCAATGCCCTCCAGCATTCGTCAACGGATTTTAGTCGGTTTTGAAACCCAGCAAGCTTTGCAGCAGGCTCAGCAAAGCTTAGTGGCTAAAGCACTTGCTAGCACTGAAAGTGAAGTCGTTGCGCCGTTGGCTGAAGATGTACCCGAAGAAGGCACGGTGAAAGCGGACACCCTAAAAGCAGCCGGTCTAGGTGGGGTGATGGGCGCGATCGCTGGTGCAATCATTATGGGCACCGCTCAAAGCATTCCAAATCAGTCATCTATTTACGAAAACGCTACGCCTTTGTTCGTACTAGCGGTTTTAGGAGGTGCAGCCTTTGGCGGTGCAGCGGGCGCTCTGGCATTGTTTTTTGCAGGTGCAGGGCGTGAGCAAGACACGCCAGCTAATTACAAGCTGATAGTAGAAGCTTCTTCAGAAGACATTCAAACGGCTACAAAATTGCTAATGGCTGAAGGCGGGCGTTTGCTGTAGGGCTCGATGCTGATGGGTTCTGACAAGATTAAGAAATAGACTTAAGAGACTTTTAAAAGGTTATGGACGCTATCCGCAAAATCCTGCAATCCAACAAAACGACGCTGCGCAATATGCTAGCGGTTTTCATGATAGTGGCAGGCGTCTTTCACTTCGCAACGCCAGTGCCCTTCATTAAAATCGTGCCGGGTTTTTTGCCTTTTCCAGCGGCGCTGGTTTACATTAGCGGCGTTTTTGAAATTTTATTAGGGGCGGGGTTATTTTTCCCCGCGACAAGGCGGCTTTCTGGTTGGGGGCTAGTTGCTTTATTTATTGCGGTGTACCCAGCTAACCTCAACATGGCCTTTAATCACATTAAGCTTTCTGGTATTCCGGATAGCTGGTGGTTGCATGGCATTAGGCTACCTTTTCAATTCGTGCTGATTGCTTGGGCCGCTTGGATTGGGCTAGAGCCTCAACACACACTGCCTCAAAGCGCATCACACAGAGCCTCGTAAAATACTCGCTCCTGGCAACGTCCATAGCGTGAGCGAATCCATAACGTGACCGACCGTGCCAAAGTGAATCATCCTCAACGGTCACGTTAACTGTGCATAAATTCTCTCTCGCTTCGGCCATTATTCGATTGACTGCTTGCTGCTTGGTGCTTTTCTCATCTATGGGCTGCGCCGCCAACGCTGCCATCCCGACCGACGGCCCCTATAGCTATATTTCTCCTAGCTCAGATGGCATCGGCAAACTCTACTATGGCCGCGAAATTGCCAGCGTCATGGGTTATCAGGGCGCAAATTGGCTGGCTCGGCCTAGCCGTACTACTGAAGAACGCTCAGATATGGCCGTCGATGTGCTGATGCTAGAGCCTGATGATGTCGTGGCCGATATTGGTGCAGGGCTTGGCTACATTAGCTTTCAGCTAGCAGACTGGGTGGCCGATGGCAAAGTGATTGCTGTAGATGTGCAGCCGGAAATGTTAGCCATGTTGGAGGCAGAGCGCGATCGCTACCACCTCAACAACATTGAAACTGTCCTCAGCACAGAATCAGATCCCCACCTGCCGGATGAAAGCATCGACATGGCTGTGATGTTTGATGCCTATCACGAATTTGCCTACCCAGCCGAAATGATGGCTGGCATTGCCCGTGCCTTAAAGCCCGGTGGGCAGGTCGTACTGGCTGAGTACCGCGCCGAAAATCCGCTAGTGCTAATCAAAAAACACCATAAGATGAGCCAAAAACAGGTAAAAAAAGAACTCACCGTAGCAGGCTTAACCTGGGTTAAAACCGATGATCGACTGCCGCAGCAGCATTTGATGTTTTTTGAAAAATCGGCTTAACCACAAAATTCAGCCCCGCTGGCGATAGCCGTCTTACCTGTTCTAAGCCAGTCACCGCGATCTAATTCTTGAGTGACCTAATCTTTAAGTGAGCGAGGCAAACTCAAAGGCTGCGAAATTTGCCCGCCTAAAGACGTCGACACATTACTGTATTGAGCACTCATGCCATATCCCACACCCGCCACAATTCCTAGCACCACCGGCAAAAACATCGAAGCCAAATAACTATTCATATGCCTAAAGAGTCTTGACACTACTAACTTTCCCAAAGTAAGTAATCAAATTTTGTAGCTAGCTTAACGACTTTAAATTAATGTTTAGGTAATTGTGCAGCTAACGCATACTGACAATGCAGTGATTAAGCGATAGGCTCCATGAACAAATAAAAGCGCCTCCTTATAATTAATTAAGGGAGGCGCTTGCTTTAAGCTACATTCCGAAACCAGCCTTTACATCTGATCATCTTGTCCTAAATTGAATAAAAACGGGATGCCACCATTAGTGCTATCGCCCATTACCAGTACTTTAGGCATCTGAGCGCCGCCTTCCTTCCAAGCTTCAATCGCCTCTTTTTGTAGCACCAGCTTACCGCCTTGAGCTTTTAGCGTATCTGCAATCAATCTCTGCGCTTCCGCGCGGCCCTTGGCTCGGTTGATTTCTGCTAGCGCCTCCTGCTCAGCTTCTTGAGCGACATACACCGCCCGCTGTGCCCGCTGTTCAGCGATCTGCTTTTCCTCTACCGCCCGCGAAAACTCCGGCGAAAAGGTCAAATCCACTACGCTCGTATCCAAGACGTTAATCCCGTACTTTTCTAGTCGTATGGCTAAGGCATTATCAAAGTCTTCTTTGAGCAAGGCTCGCTGGGTGATCGCTTGCTCTACCGTTCGCCGAGCCGCCGCCACTTTAAACGACTCTTGAGTCTGAGGGGCAATAATTTTCGAGACAATATTTGAAAGCGAACCCTGCTTACGGCGAATATCGACCATTTGCTCCGGCGCTAGGCGAAAGTTGATCGCAAACCGCGCTTTAAGATCCTGTAAGTCTTTAGTTGAGCTTTCGGCAGGGACTTCAAACTTTTGCACTGTGATGTCATATATATCCACATAAGACACAAACGGTGGCTTGAGATGAATGCCTTCAAGCAGTACCCCATTTTGGGCCTTGCCCAATACGCTTAGTACCCCTGCCTGACCGGGGTTAATAATTACAAAACTGCTAGCCAGCACAATGGCAATGACGGTTGCTATGGCAGCAATAATCACCGGCTGACTATTTCCTTTAGTCGCGCTCAATACAAAACTCCTTCATATATATAGAGGTATTTTTTGAGAGGTATTTTTTTCCCTAGTACAGCCTAACGCTATAAAGTTGGCCCAGACGTAAACCAGACGCAAAGGCCGCGATCAACACCTAACTACTAGGGCCGTTCAATCAGTCGGTATACCGAGGACTTCGCCACTGCCTGCAACGACTTCTCCGATCATATAGGCGTTGAGCCCTGCTTCTGTGAACTGCGCACAGGCAGCGTCTGCCTGATCGGGTGGCACCATCACCCCAAAACCAATACCCATATTAAAGGTATTGAACATATCCATTTTGCTGATCTGGCCTGCCGAGCGAATCCACTCGAATACTGGTAAAACCGGCCAGCTATCAGCTATCAACTGAATCGATTGACCTTTTCCTAGGCATCGCGGCAAATTTTCGGGGAGTCCACCGCCGGTAATATGCGCCATGCCATGAATTGTCAAATTGGAGGACAATGCGGCCAAAATCGGCTTCACATAGAGCTGCGTTGGCGTCAGCAGTACCTCGCCCAAAGAATCTTGGCCCAGCATTTTTGGCTTTTCGCTCCAGTCGTAACCGCTTACCCGTCCGGCTTCACGCGGATCTCTTGGCCCTTCGGCGATGACCTTGCGCACTAGGCTAAAGCCATTACTGTGGATACCGCTGCTAGCTAGACCGATGAGGCGATCGCCTACAACCACTCGTGAACCGTCTAACATCTGATCTTTTTCGACAATACCCACACAAAATCCAGCCAAATCATACTCCCCAGGCGCATAAAACCCAGGCATTTCAGCCGTCTCGCCACCCAACAGCGAACAGCCAGACTCGGTGCAGCCCTTAGCGACTCCCGCCACCACTTCAGCGAGCTGTTCAGGGGCAAGCTTTCCAGTTGCTAAATAATCCAAAAAGAACAGCGGCTCGGCCCCCATCGTCAGCACGTCATTCACACACATCGCCACCAAATCGATGCCTACCGTGTCATGGCGGTTGAGCATTTGCGCTAGCTTGAGCTTCGTGCCGACCCCATCTGTACCAGAAACCAGCACCGGCTTCTGGTAGCCACTAGGCAACTCAAAACAGCCGCCAAATCCCCCCAAAGCTCCTAATACCTCTGGCCTTCGCGTCCCGTCAACCATTCCTCGAATCTGATCGACAAAGGCCCGACCCGCCTCTACATCTACCCCGGCCTGCCGATAGTCCATAAGCCCACATATCCTAAAAAACGTCGATGTTATCAATCCGTACATAGATCTACCGTAAATCTAGCGCTCACTTTGACGATAAATTCTCAGGATATTTAGCAAAATTAGCAGCTGATTATAGTGGGCCAGCAGTGGCCAACCGTGAGGAAAATACCTTCCATCAAAATAGAGAAGAGTCAGTAGAAGTACTCAAAATTATGTCTATAGTTGCATAGTCCAAAAAATACTATTCCTTTAGACACATAAAAAACCAGCTCTGATTGATTAGTTATATAGAACACAGGGCCAAAGAGTCATAAGTATCGCGGCAGGATTGTGTGACAGTTTATCAACCGGCAAAGCCTTTACGTTTCGTTGTTTCATGGTTTTTGTGAAGTTACTGTGAAGTTTCTCTGAGGGGGGTTGCCTCGCAAATCCCCCGATCTTGGTTTCGATCTGTTCGTGTAGATTGGCGTTGTTCCATTCAATTTGATAGTTGAGGTTTTCAGCGCTGCGATAAAGCAGCAGTTCATCAACAAGGCTAAAGACCAAAAGTCAGAACCTGAGCTGTTGCGATGTAGCCGATTATGTCGCTTTTTAACGATTCGCTTAAAAAACAATTCGCGACCAGTGTGGCAGCAGCCGTTCTGCTGTCGGCAGCAAGTGCTTCTTTAGCCAATGCTCAGATCCCCAATAACGCACTTAATGACGCCTATAGCGTTCCTTTGGGTACACAGGCTTCATCTTCTAGTGGAGCGATCGCTTCCAATCCCCTAGCTTCAAGCGCCTCAGCTTCAAACAGTGCGAACGGCGCAGAGAGATCATCGACTCACAGCGCCCTGTCGGCTGTCGGCAACGATGTTTTGGTCTATGCTCATAGCATTGACGGTCGCCAAGCCGCCACGCTTTATGTTAAAAATATTCCGGTACTTACTTTTATCGGTACCGAAGTTAGCAGTCTTTCTAACCGCAGCGACACCGTCGCGCTAGCCGCTAGTCGCACGGATCTTTCTCTTCAAACGAGCCCAGTGCGCTCAGATGCTCTGCTCAGTGCTGCTCAAGCAAACGACCCGGTGCTAAGAGCCACTACGCTAGGCGCTCAGCTCAGTGCCGCAGACCTCAGCGCTGAAGCCCTTTCAGTTCGTTGGAATGAATCCACCGAAGGCTTTACAGTTACCTTGGCAGATAGCGATCTGATCGCTTTAGACAGCCGTACAATTTTGGCGGACACGATCCAAGATCCGGCTGAAGATGCGCTCCAAGTTACTAACCGCCTCAGACGACTGATTGGTAGCGCTACGCCCATCACTGAAATTGAAGGGATGCCTGAACCCGTCGTTGAAGTTGCCCCAGTGCAAACCGTTGCGATTGTCTCTAGCACTGTGGGCAGTGCTTCCTGGTATGGCCCTGGCTTTAACGGCAGACTCAGCGCTAGCGGTGAGGTCTTTAACCAAAATGCGCTCACAGCGGCTCATCGCACGTTACCTTTTGGTACCCGAGTGCTGGTGACAAACCTCGCCAATGGCCGTCAGGTAACGGTACGAATCAATGACCGTGGCCCTTATTCAGGTCATAGAGTGATCGATTTATCCGCTGGAGCTGCGGATGAAATTGGGCTTATGAGCTCTGGTGTCGGTCGGGTTCAGCTGGATGTTTTGGCCGACTAATAGCGAATTTATTGGCTAATTTCACTCAATTCGGATTGAGTGGCCCTTCAGGTGAAGGGCTTTTTTTTGCCCTTTTTTCCAATTCTTTTTTAGACTTTGACAACCACTGCTGAGCTTTCTAATGTCGTCAAACTGATGCCGCCTCAAGAAGACTGCGCTAGATTTATGCAGGTCTAGCTAGTGCAAACTAGCTGGCTAAGTTCTCTGTTGAGTTCCAACTCATTTCACCTCATTCCAACTGATCCCCAGGATTAACCTCAAGGAGAGCGTTGTGCAGTTGCTCAACACCGTCACCGAATTGCGTCACTACCTTAGTCACACTTTGAGCCAGCGTAGCGGGCAAACTGTTGGCTTAGTGCCGACAATGGGGGCGCTTCATGAGGGGCATTTGAGCTTGATGGCGCGATCGCGCCAAATCAATGACATCGTGGTCGTCAGCATTTTTGTCAATCCGCTACAGTTTGGTCCGAATGAAGATCTTGAACGCTACCCCCGCTCCGAACAAGCAGATCAAGTGCTTTGTCAGTCGGCTGGGGTAGACGCTTTATTTATGCCATCACCCGTAGAGCTTTACGGCAGTGCTCAGCTAGATTTCTCAACTGTCACTCAGGTGGTGCCGCCGCCATCGATGACCCATACGCTGTGTGGGCGTTCGCGTCCGGGGCATTTTCAGGGGGTGGCAACGGTGGTGACAAAGCTGCTGAATATCGTGCGGCCTACTCATACTTTTTTTGGCCAAAAGGATGCCCAGCAGGTCGCCATTCTCAAGCGGCTCAGTCGAGATCTCAATCTACCGGGTGACATTTTGGTTTGCCCGATTGTGCGTGAGCCTAGCGGTTTAGCGATGAGTTCTCGCAATCGCTACCTCAACGCCTCACAGCGCCAGCAAGCGACGGTGCTTTACCGCAGCTTACAGGCTGCTCAAGCTGCTTTTCAAGCCGGAGAAAGATCTCAAAAAGCCCTGCTACAAGCTGCTCACGAGGTTTTAAGCGCTGCTCCTGCCGTCACGGTAGACTACCTATCACTGGTTCATCCTGATACACTAGAGCCTTTGCAAGCAATAGATACCGTAGGCATGATGGCGATCGCAGCATACATCGGCAAAACCGATACCTCTTCTTCAGATTCTTCAGAACAGTCCGCATCCAAGCCAACCCGACTCCTAGACAATATCGTTTTAGACTCTGCTAAGGCTCCGAGTCCACGCAAACCTATTATTGCCATTGACGGCCCTGCCGGGGCTGGAAAGTCTACTGTCGCTCGTCAAATCGCGCATCAGCTCGGACTGCTCTATCTCGATACGGGCGCTATGTACCGGGCACTCACTTGGTTTGCCCTTCAGCATCAAGTCGCGGTCATTGATGAAGGCGCGATTACATCGCTCCTGCCCCAGTGCCAAGTCCAGCTCATTGCCAATATTGAAGACGATCAGCCGCTGCCGCCCAAAGTTCTCGTCAATGGCCAAGACGTGACTGAAGCTATTCGCACGGCTGCGGTGACTAGCCAGGTGAGTGCGATCGCCGCCCATGCCAGTGTTCGCACTCACTTAGTCCAGCAGCAGCAGCAATACGGCCTTCGTGGCGGGATTGTCGCCGATGGCCGCGATGTGGGCACTCAGGTATTTCCGGACGCCGAACTCAAAATTTATCTCACGGCCTCGGTACAAGAACGGGCGCAGCGCCGCTACCGCGATTTAGCGATCGCGCAACAGCCGCTGCCCGATCTGATCGATCTGACACAGGCAATTGCCGAGCGCGACCATCAAGACAGCCACCGCAGCGTCTCACCCTTGCGCAAGGCCGCCGATGCTATTGAAATCGTCACAGACGATTTCACCGCTGAGCAAGTCATCGAGAAAATTACCGGCCTCTACCGACAGCTAACCGCTTAATGAGCGATCTCCCTTCTACTTCAGGATCTGTGTCAGCCTCTATCTCAGCGCAAAAAGCCGCTCAACGTCGAGCGCTATTAAAGGCTAGACAAAAAATGCCGCAGCGGATTCTACAGGAAAAGTCAGCCCGCATCTGCGGACATTTGCAAAGCTGGTCGGGGTTTACCCAATCCTGGCTAACATTGGCTTACTGTAGCTTTCGCGGCGAACCCGATTTATCAGCTTTGCTCCAGCAGCAAAGAAGTTGGGGATTGCCCCGCTGCGAAGGTAACAGGCTGATTTGGCATCGCTGGTACCCGACCTGCGACTGGCCCCTGCGCCTCGGCACCTATGGTATTACTGAACCTGATCCCGCCTCTCCTTTAGTTGAGCCCTATCGAGTGGAGCTGATTCTAATTCCCTGTCTGGCTTGCGATGTCAATGGCTTTCGGCTAGGCTACGGCGGCGGCTTTTATGACCGAATGCTAAGTCAGCCTGAGTGGGCTAATAAAATTACCCTGGGTATTGTGTTTGAATATGCCCGGTTACCCCAAGTCCCTCAGGAACCGTGGGATATTCCGCTAAGTGGAATTTGTACTGAAAGTGGGCTGTTTTGGGTGAATGGTTCCCTGGGTGAACCGGAAAATTGACTGCCTGATCGACAGTCCAACGAATGGCAAAATCAAGCGCACGGTTGATGTGTATCCAACTGCACAGCTATTGCCACAGCTTGATCCCACCGACTAAACCCAATACATTAGACACAATTATCACATTGTCGGGCAGTGCTACCTCTATTTGCTTGACTTCGCCGCCGCCGATGTAGAGCCGGTCGTAGTTGAAGCCGCGCGACAAGGCGTTAATGGCTTTGAGCAGTCTAGCATTCCAGGTTCTAGGGCCAACTCTTTTTAAGGCGGCGCGGCCCAGCTGCTCTTCGTAAGTTCCGCCTTTGCGAAAGCGCTGATGGCCGAATTCTAAGTTGGCAACTAAGTGGCCATCTGTAAAGAGCGCTGTCCCAAAACCAGTGCCCAGGGTAATCACCATTTCGACGCCTTTCCCAGAAACCGCACCCATGCCCTGCAAATCGGCGTCATTGGCGACTCGTACAGGCTTGCCTAAGCTAGCACCTAACACCTTGGCTAAATCGAATCCTTCCCACTCACAGTGCAAATTTACCGCTGTATAGATCACGCCTTGGCGCACAACGCCCGGAAAGCCGACCGAAACCCGATCAAAAGCATGGCCAGCGGCCAATTGCCCAGCAGCCAGTTGTTCAACAATGGCAAGGACGGCTTCAGGTGTTGCGGGTTCGGGGGTTTTGACGCGATCTCGCTCACCCAAAGGCAACCCTTGCTCGTTTAGCACCAGCGCTTTAATGCCGCTGCCCCCAATGTCTATTGCCAGCGTTTTCGCTGCCGTACTCGTTACTGTTGCACCCGTCACCGCCGCTTCTCCAATTTGAGCCTCAAAAGCCTGCATATTATTGTTATTCTCACAAAACACCTCAAGACTCTAATCGCTTTGAGGGCTTAACCCCACAAAATCATAAATTTCTTGAAAAACCTTTGCCCAGCCTGCGGCCAAAGACGACAAAATCGCATCACCTTTACTCGCACTCGCAGCCGTGGCATCGCCAACCACACCGCTCACACTCAAATCATCCATTACCCAAGCCGTTGGCAAGCAGCCTTCTAAGCTCAGCAGGCTACCGATGGGGAAATCGGTAGGAAACTCACGAACAGCTTGGCTCATATCGACTTGATTGGGTAAGAGCTTGAGCATCACGCTAGTTTCTACATCGCCTGCATGAATGCCTTGGGCATACTCTACTGCCCCGACTACTTCAGCCGCACAGTGCGGCGCACCCCAAACAAACAGCGGAAACACCATAAAGTCACCCCACCGCTGCCGCAGATCGCGGGCTACAATTTCTAGCACCTGCGGCTGTCCGCCATGCCCATTCACCAGCACCAGCTTCCGAAAACCCGCTTGATATAGGCTCTCGGCCATTTCTGTGAGCACCGCTATCAGCGTCTGCGCACTGAGCGTAATCGTGCCCGGAAACCGGCTGTGTTCATTCGATTTGCCGTAGTAAAGGGGCGGCAAAGCATAGGCCAACACAGCTTTATCCAGTTGGGCGAGGGCTTGGCCGACCACTGCTGTGGCGATCGCTGCGTCCACCACCAAAGGCAAATGCGGCCCATGCTGCTCAATTGCGCCAATTGGCTGAATAATCAAAGTATTTGGCTTATTTTGCAGATTTTTCACTTGCGGCCAAGTCAGATAAGGGAAAAATCGCTCAGGTGGAATATAGCTGTGCATAGGTCTAGACAAACGTTACAGATATCAGTAATTTAGCCCTTTAGAACTTGCTAAAACCGGCTAAAACACTGACTCGAATAATCGTCCTAAGCCAATCGTCTCGCTCATAACTGATTTCAGAATCAGCAGATAGCGAGACTATACTAAACCGGTTGATTATCTGTCCTTGCCAAGCTGCGGCACTTACTCTCTGGGCTTACAGTTAATCGAGTTTCTGCCGGTTAGATCTACGGTCAAACAGGAGGTATCTTAGATACCGACGATTCCCTAGACAATACCTATTTACGGATCTCAATTTATTGACTATCTTAAAGCTCAGAGATTCCGATTTCTCAATTCCAACCTTACCTTTATTAATGAGAAAAAATTTATAAAAAGCTTTGTAAGGTTTGCCTTATTTTGGCTGACAGGGTTCTCTAATTAAAGAAATTAAAGTAACTTCCTCAGCGCTGTTCGTCCCCATACATCCTTATGCAGTCCCTGTCTTAAATGAAAAACACTGCCTGTCTCCTAGGCTTTTTAAAAAAATGCTCGTTGGGTGCTATTGCCCTCGTTATTCCAGCCGTCACCACTGGGGTGATTGCACCTGTTACTGAATCTGCGATCGCGTCCAGCCTTCAAGCCAGCTTCCAAAACAGCCCAAAGATGGTGTTAGATGAAGCTTGGCAGCTAGTTTATCAAGAGTATGTAGATGCCGATTTTAACCGGGTCGATTGGCTAGGCGTGCGGCAGACTTTGCTCAGCGGCGAATATGCCACCCCTGAAGCGGCTTACAGCGAACTCAGAAGTGCTCTGCGCAGACTAGAAGATCCCTACACCCGGTTTCTCAATCCAGCGCAGTATGCCGCGCTGACGGAACAAACCTCAGGAGAGGTTTCGGGCTTAGGCATTCGTCTGCAAAAAATCGATCAAAGCCTAGTTATCTCTAGTATTTTAGAGAACTCTCCCGCCAAACAGGCAGGGCTTAATCCAGGCGATGCAATTTTAATCATTGACGGTCGCTCCAGTAGAAACTTGAGTGTTGAAGACGCCTCTCAGCTGATTCGAGGTGATCGCGGCAGTCAGATTACAATGATCGTACGGCGTCCTAACGGCAGTGAAGAAACCCTGATTTTGACGCGAGATCTAGTATCAGTACCGACCGTTACCTTTGAATTACAGCGGCAAAACGGCATCAAAGTTGGCTACATTCGCCTAGATGAATTTAGTGCTCATGCCGCTGAACAAATGCAGGCAGCCATCAATACGCTCACGACCCAGGGCGCTGAAGCCTTTGTAATGGATCTGCGCGGCAATCCAGGCGGACTCTTGCAGGCTGGAATCGAGATCAGCCGGATGTGGTTACCCAGAGGCAGCATCGTGCGCACCGTTGACAGATCCGGAAATAGCGATGAAATTACCGCCAATCGCACTGCCATCTCGGATCTTCCCTTAGCGGTTCTGGTCAATGGACAGTCGGCGAGTTCTAGCGAAATTGTCACTGGCGCTTTAGCGGACAATGATCGCGCCGTCGTAGTCGGCGATCCCACCTTTGGTAAGGCACTGGTGCAAAGTCTGCATGGCCTTTCTGATGGTTCGGGCCTAGCCGTGACCGTAGCACATTACTACACCCCCGATGGTACTGACATCAGCCGCCGAGGGATTACACCCGATGTCAGCGTCAGCCTCAGCCCGCAGCAGAGCCGACAGCTAGAGAGCAATCCTGCCCTGCGTGGCACGAGCGCCGATCCGCAGTTTGTCGGGGCAGTGACTGCCATCGAAAGTCAGGTGCTGGCTCGCCGCGAAAACCATACGCCTGTGGTGACCACGCCTAGTACTTACCCGCAAACGCCTAATCAGCTCGGACTCAATGAACCTGGCCAATAGTGTGAGGTAATCAGCCGTTAGGGTTAGTCATGAAATTTGTTGTTACACCAAGCGGTCATCAAACCGACCGCTTGGTGTAAATGCTCAAAACAGCTAACCCTATACCCAACAGTAAGCTAGGCACAACAACACAAGCGATCACCAGTCCATTGAGATCTTCTGTATAGGGCGAGGCTAAAGGCAGTAATGGCCCACCTAGCTTAATCACAAAGCTAAGGGCTGCGGAAAGCGCTATTACCTTAATGACAAAACTGACAGAATCATTCATAGCTGCTTTATTCACTAGCTAGTTTGCTTGCCCAATTACTGACCTAATCACTGACCTAATCACTGACATAATCACTGGCCAGACGATTCACTGGCTAGACGAATGCTCATCACACACCATTCGTCTTGATGCTCGATATGGTTTACTTGCCAGCCGTGAGCGTTGAGATGCGATTCTATCCAAGGGGCTTTGGTGGTTAAGATGCCGCTAAGAATGCCCCAAGTCTCAGCATTTGCCAGCTTACTCAGGTGTGGAATAATCAGCTCGACAATCACTTCGGCCAAAATGTTGCAGACAATGCCATTGACCGGACTTTTGCCTGCAACCTCAGCCATATTAATCACCTCAGCAATGCTGCCAAGCTGCACCTGTAAGGCGGCTTCCGGCACTTGATTGAGCGTTGCATTGGCGCGGGTAGACTGCACCGCTAGGGGATCGACATCAGCGGCGTAAGCTTGCTTGGTTCCATATAGCAGGGCCACGATGGAGAGAATGCCAGAGCCACAGCCAATGTCGGCAATCGTAGCGCCCTGTAAGTCGTGAGCTTCTAGCGCTTTGAGGCAGAGCTGCGTCGTGGCATGAGCGCCTGTACCAAAGGCGCTGCCCGGATCAAGGGTAAGAATCATGCGCTCGGTAGCGGGCGGGATCATCCAGGCCGGGTTGATTAGGAGGCGATCGCCAATCTCTTCTGCTTGCCAATGGCTCTTCCAGCTTTTGGCCCAGTCTTCTCCATCAATTATCCGCCAACTAACGTCTACCTGCTGAGGGCTAGCCTCAATTAAGTCCGCCTTGAACCGCTCTATATCAGCCGCTTGAAACTGAACCTGCGGTAAGTAAGCAGTGATGATGCGCCGATCATCTTTAGTTTGGCTAGCGGTACCTTTGCTGCCGAGCTGATCAAAGGCCCAGTAGACGCTATCTTCTAGCGCCAAATCGCAGGTAACACTGACTTCCCACCATTTTTCGGGCGTTTGCGTAGGGGTTGAGGGCATTGCGATCGCTATCTCCCGATATCTTCATTAAAGCCTCTTACCTAAAGCGCCACCGTATAGGCATCGCGAATTCCGGGCTCTTTTTTAATCTCGTTCAAAATACCTTCGGGTAGCGGATCATCAATGCTGAGCACCATCACTGCATCGCCGCGCACAATTTTGCGGCCTACCTGCATACTGGCAATATTGACGTTAAAGCTGCCCAACAGTGAGCCAATTTTGCCAATAATACCGGGCATATCGCGGTGGAGCGTAAAGAGCATGTACTGAGTCGGCGGTACGTTAATCGGGAAATTGTCCATATCAATGATTCGCACCTCGGTGCCGCCCAGCAAAACGCCCGTAACCGAATGCTCACCCAAAGAGCCTTTGGCCGCGAGATATAGTGAACCGGTGTAGTCTTTAGCGGTCGTATCGCGGGTTTCAACCACTCGAATGCCGCGCTCTTTCGCTTCGATTGAGGCATTGACATAGTTGACCCGCTCTTGCAGTGCGTTAGAAAGCAAACCCTTGAGCGCCGCAATCACAATGGGCTTGGTATCGTTTTCGGCTAGTTCGCCCTGTAGCCGAATATTAAGTTCTTCAATGCGGCCACCGGCTAGCTGTCCGACGAAGTTACCTAGCGTTTCGGCAAGGTTGAGATAGGGGCGCAGCTTTTCGAGTATGTCGGGGCGCAGACCGGGAATATTTACGGCTGATCGCGCTGGCAAACCCAGCAGCACATCGCGAATTTGCTCAGCGACATCGACCGCGACGTTAACTTGTGCCTCGGCGGTAGAAGCCCCTAAGTGAGGGGTAAGCACTAAAGACTTATCAACAGCGAGCAGGGGTGAATCGCCAAGAGGCTCTTGGTCGTATACATCTAGTGCTGCGCCTGCGATCACGCCATTGGTTAAGGCTTCAGCTAAAGCAGCTTCATCGATGATGCCGCCGCGCGCGCAGTTGACAATTCGCGCAGTCGGCTTCATTTTTGCCAGAGACTCGGCGTTGATGAGGTTAGCGGTTTCAGGCGTTTTCGGGATGTGAAGCGTAATGTAGTCAGATTCGCGTAGGAGAAAGTCCATTTCAACTAAGCGGCAGCCGAGTTCTTCGGCGCGATCGCTCGAAATAAATGGATCAAACGCCAGCAAATTCATCCCCATTGCCCGCGCGACAGTGGCCACATGCGAACCGATTTTGCCTAAGCCAACAACTCCCAGCGTCTTTTTATAAACTTCTACGCCAGTAAAAGCTTTGCGATCCCAGCTACCTGCTTTCATCGATTGATTCGCTGCCGGAATGTATCGCGACATTGATAGCATCATGGCTAGGGCGTGCTCAGCGGCTGCAATCGTATTGCCTTCAGGAGAATTGACCACTACGATGCCGCGACGGGTAGCCCAAGGCACATCGACATTGTCAACGCCGACACCGGCGCGGCCAATAATTTTGAGTTTTTTCCCGGCTTCTAAGACTTCTTTAGTCACCTTTGTGCCAGAGCGAATCATTAGCGCATCGTATTCTGGAATAATCGCCACTAATTCTTCGAGCGATAGCTTGGTCTTGACATCGACGGTGGCAACCTGGGAGAGAATATCTACGCCAATTTGATCGATGGGGTCTGAGACGAGTACCTTGGGCATGGATGACAAAGTTTGTGAGTCTACAAAGTTTTCTTATCTACTATAGAGCGCTATCTTACTGCAAAGTGGGAAGCGATATGTTAAGGCTGAAGGGCTTCTAACGCGTTGAAAGTATCGACAATTACAACATTAGACATCAAAAATCCTTCGGGATCGCTGAGGCGAATGCGATCAGTAGGTTTAAGTGCGTAATTGTGAAAGAAAGGAGATTGTTCACAAGAAGCGGGGGCGGTCGGCTCAACGATTAGCCACTGGGAGCGGATGTGAAGTGCGATCGCTGCTGCCAAACTCACCAGCCCCTGTTCACCATAAACCTGATAAATATTTTGCAAAGAGATCCCTTGCTTCAACCTCAGACCCACCATCAGACTCTCTAGCACCTGCTCAGTTGGCGGTATCACCGGATCATCCGTGTGTCCGTCCCGCTGAATAAACTGCCCCACCCACTGCCGGTAAGTGCTTTGGGTGCGAGGCCGATCAATCCGCTGATGATTAAGATAGCTCGTAGCACCCATGCCAAACCCGTAGCAGGGCTGACTTTGCCAGTAGGTAAGATTGTGTCGAGCAGCAAAACCTGCCTTGGCATAGTTACAGATTTCGTAATGCTCATAGCCGCTAGCGCTCAGCGCAACTTGGGCCATCCGATACATTTGAGCGGTGTGCTCATCTGAGGGCAAAGGCGCTTCACCGGGCGTCAAGTAGCGGTCAAAAGCGGTTTTGGGCTCTACGATCAGATCGTATTGAGACAAATGCGTTGGATTAATCGCGACTGCTTGCGCTAACGAATCCTGCCAAGTTTCTAAGGTTTGATGAGGCAGCCCCGAGATCAAATCAAGGCTAAAGTTCGTAATATTAGCCTGCTGCAAAAGATCTATTGCTTGAAAAATGTCCGAGCGGCGGTGGCTGCGGCCGCTAGCCGCCAAAATATCGTCGTGAAAGTCCTGCACACCTAAGCTGACACGATTGATGCCCGCTGCTTTGTAGCCTTGAATATGGGCAAGCTCAAACGTGGCCGGATCCATTTCTATAGAGAGTTCAGCGGTGGCTGAAATCGTGAAGCGCTCATCAATGGCCGCCAAGATCCTTTCTAACTGAGAAACGGCTAATAGGGACGGGGTCCCGCCGCCAAAGAAGACGGTTTCTAACGGCGGCGCTTTGGCTGCAACCGGTGTGGCGCGAATTTCGGCAATTAGCGTATCTATATATTGGCGGATAGTGCCGGAGGTGTCGCCGCGTTTGCTATTGCCTACTACAGAAATCGCAAAATCGCAGTAAAAGCAGCGCCGCCGACAAAAAGGGATATGAACATAAGCAGAGGTTGCCAATAGTATTAGCCAGAAAGTTCAAGAATATGATTAAACCGAGCAGCAGTACGGTCTTTCCATCGCTCCAACAGCAGCGTGCTGACTGTCGAAACCACTGGTTGTCCCAAGAGATCCTCCCAAAATAGAGCTGATCGAAAAGCTGACAAAATCCGGCGTTAATCTGCCCTCCCAAAGTCTTTAGAAAGCCCTCAGAAAGTCTAGCAAGATTACAAAAAAAGCGATATAGGGAAGGATTGTAGGCTCACCCCCTATAATAGCCGTAATCATAATCACATCAATGCTTTGGCTTGTGCGAGTGATTCCCCATCTGCAAGCCCATACCTAACTTATGCTCGACGCACTTATCATTTTTTCATTCGTCTTAACCGGGGCCGGTATCGGCTTTTTTAGCGTCGATTTTTTGCCGGATTCAGCCCTTCAGCAAGTCACCAACATTGAAGGCTTAGAAGCGGTAACCGGTGGCTTTGGGGCGCTCATTGGGGTCGGTGTTGGCCTAGTCGTGCAGACTAGCTACCGACGGCTAGAA
>JBGTIK010000131.1:0-30066 GCA_041745715.1 Phormidesmis sp. | reverse complement strand
AACTCGTAGGGCTGCGCAAAGTGCCGTCGGTAGGTGCGCTCTGACAGTTCGCTATAGCGACTCATATTGGTGAAATTTACCTTCCCACACACAACGTAGATAGTTGCAAACAGCGTCAGCAGAAACTGTCGGCGGGGTTTACTAAATGGCCTACTTTGTGCAGTAGACCCGGTATGATAGATGCCATAGCTATTCAGGTGGTTTGTTCGGTTAACTAAACCTTATGCCTGAGTGGCTTTTTTGACTATTTCTCTCGCTTTTCTGTCCGGACTATTGTTATAGAGAATCGTAAATTCAGCTTTGAGCCCATTTTTTTCAACAATGCCATCACCATCGCTATCGGCCCAGCCGCCCTCAGCCAAGATTTTCTGAGCTTTATCTGGCTGAGCGTCTTCGATATTGGCCTTAGTCTCTTCCCAGGCCAGACCGCTAACCGGGCCAAAGGCGGGCGAACCGTAGCCTTATAAAATGCCATCGACCAGCGCTTGACGATCAATTGCATAGTTAACTGACTGACGAATCGCTAAATCCGCAGTGACATCGTTACCAACTGGATCGCCATCTGCTGTTTTTTTGCTGTTAGCTGGCAAATAGGGAAACAGCAAGCCCCGGTTGTCTACACTGGTGACATCGTAGAGCTTCATGCCGTCAATGGTTTGCACTGCCAAAGACTGCGGTACGGCGGCAACTTGTACCTGCGAAGATTTTGCGGCAGCAAAAGCCCCATCTTCTTCAACAAACAAAAACACTAATCTTTGAATACCGGGCGCTTCGCCGTAGTAGTCAGGATTGGCTTCTACAATCAGCTGCTGACCTTCATCCCACTGCACCATTTTGTAAGGGCCGGAGCCCATCGGATTGCGGGCATAGTTTTGGTTATGGGCATGTTCGGGCACAATGCCCAACGTAATCAGACGATTGACAAAGGTGCTTTGAGGCTTCTTCAGCTTCAGTTCAACAGTTTTTCTATCAATCGCGGTGGCTTTTTCGAGCTGAGTCACATCGGTGAGCCCGCCACTTTCAGCAGCTTTGTTGAACGTGTAGGCGACATCTGCGGCAGTAAGCGGCTTGCCATCAGAAAAAGAGCATCTTCTCGGATGGTGACTGTCCAGGTTTTGCCATCTTCACTGATGCTGTAATCGGTGGCGAGATCGTTCACGATATTGAGATTTTCGTCGCGCTTCAACAAAGTGCTCTGAAACAGCGGCGCGCCATAGCGGCCCCAGCCCAGGGTGGGATCGTAGCCTTCTTCGCTTTCGCCACCAATAGCGAGGATAATTTGTTCGTTAGATCCGGATGCAGATTTCGCTTGATCCGTTTGGTTCGCTGACGCGGATGAGCTTTCGGTAGGGCTCGGTTCGGCGGTACAGGCTGCGATCGCAAACCCTACCATTAATGCCCCCAGCATTTTCACAAAACAACTTCGTTGAAATAGCCCCACATTCATCTGCATATTCGCCCAACATTCATGAGTAGATAGCGGCTACAAATCCAAAAAACTTCAAATAAAACAGCGCTATCAACAAAAATAACGCTAAAGGTTGCTCATAACAATCCGGGGGGAGGGCATATTTTAGTAAAAACTCAACAACGCCTGTAACCTTCTCTCCAGCTAGGATTAGCGATTAATTAACATCCTTTCTGCAAGAATTAAGATATCCTCTGAAACAGATGCTGATTCTGTCACCTGAGCATCTGTCACCTGAGCATCTGTCATCTGAGCATAAGTTTGAGCAACCCTGATTTGAGCAACCATGAGATCAGATCATCTGTACTTTTAAAAAATTGAGAGGAACCAAAAACATGGCCTATAAGCTGCCTGACTTACCTTACGACTACACCGCCTTAGAACCCTATATTTCCAAAAGCACTTTAGAATTTCACCATGACAAGCACCATGCGGGCTATGTCAACAAATTTAATGAAGCGGTCAAGGGCACTGATTTTGACCATCAGCCCATTGAGGCCGTGATCAAAGCGGTAGCTGGCAATCCTGATCAAGCTGGACTGTTTAACAACGCTGCTCAAGCTTGGAATCACACTTTTTACTGGAATAGTATGAAGCCCAATGGTGGCGGTCAGCCAACTGGAGAGCTAGCCCAAAAAATAGAGGCTGACTTTGGCAGCTACGAGGCGTTTGCAGAAGCCTTTAAAGCGGCGGGCGCGGCTCAATTTGGCAGTGGTTGGGCTTGGCTAGTGCTAGCAGACAACCAGCTAAAAGTAACTAAAACGCCCAATGCGGTAGATCCGTTGGTTCAAAATCAGGTGCCTTTGTTGACCATGGATGTCTGGGAGCACGCATATTATCTAGAATATCAAAACCAGCGCCCCGTCTACATCTCCACCTTTTTAGAAAGTGTTGTGAATTGGGACTTTGCGGCCCAAAATTTGGCGGCGGCTTAGCTTAATTGTTCACTCGTTTATTAAGCTCGACTACGATGACAGGCGCTGCTCATTGACTGGCGGTGCCCAATTTTTTTGAATGTTTTTTTGGTGGTGCATTTATGTAAAGGACAGAGAAAAAAGCTTGATTGTGGGAGCCATTACCTAATAGGACTTCTAAAAATGGCGATTATTCTTCATCCTTTACGAAATAGCACTACCGTTTTTTGAATGGCTTAAAGGGTTTTATGCTAACGTCTCTACCTGACTATCCTCGTATTATTCTTTCGTTTACTTACCGGGGCTGGAAGCTGGAAATCGATCAAAGTGAAATAGAGGGCAAGGTGATGTACGCTGTTTGGGCCAACGATGCTAAGAGCAGCGTAGTCGCCGTGCCCTACGCCCCGACGAGAGCGATCGCGATCAGGCGAGCCAAGCAGTGGGCAGATCGTCGCTTTGTTCTTTAGCAATTCTTCAGCGATCTGTTCTTCCGCGATCTACTCCTTTGGACGGACGCTGATCGCAAAAACTTTTATTAACTTATGTGTGCAACCTTTTTTGGAGAAAACGCAAGATTATGAAAGAAACAACTGGTATGACTAGCCCCATCGATCAGCCTTATGTTGAGCCTGCTACAAGCTGGCGCGCTGGATTTGTCCCTAGCGCCGAGATTTGGAACGGACGCTTGGCAATGATTGGCTTTTTGGCTGCAACGTTGGTTGAGGTCTTCTCTGGCCAAGGCTTCCTACACTTTTGGGGTCTAATGGGCCTGTAGATTTGTAGGATACCTTTGATAGAGATAGGATAAAATCGAGAAAATTCCCACAATCGATAACTTGTCGATGAAAGGGATACAATAAAACATCTGCCTGAGCAACATCAACAAAGTCGCTCAGGCAGATGTTTATTTACTATTGCTGCCTTTGCCTTGAATCAACAAAAGCTCAATTTTCCCTAAACCTTTGAAAAAAGGTTCTAGGCTTCGCCTGTAATAGACAGTTCGCTCACCCAAATGCGAGGACAAATCCCACCGCTGGTCACTTCGGCCTCAGGTTCAATGTGCTGAATGTTTTTAAGCACCTCGCGAAAATCTCCTGCAACCGTCGCTGACTCAACGCTAATTCGTTTTCCGTCTTTAATTAGCCAGCCGTCAAAGGGCAAAGAAAAGGAGCCTTGCAGCGCATTGACCCCCGCATGAAGCGCCTGTAGCTCATCGACTAGCACCACACCATCGGCTTGATTCAGATTGTAAGCATCGTCATCGACTTCTCCGGCTTCTACAACCAGATAGTTGAGCCCTACACTTACCTTCGCACCGATACTAGCATGGCCTGTAGGCTCAGCGTTCATCCGCTTAGCCGTGCCTGCACTGTGCAAAAAGTTCTTTAAAGTGCCGTTTTCAATCAGGGCTAGGCGGCGAGTAGGCGTACCTTCCCCATCAAATGTTTCTGCCGAGACATTCTCAGGATGTAGCTCGTCGTCATAGACTGAAAGCAAAGGGCTAGCAACTTGAGTTCCTAGCGAATCCGCCGTTGAAAGGCTGCGATTATCCAGGATGCTCTGAGCGTTATACATATTCGAGAAGGCGCTGAGCAAGCTCAAAAAAGCTTCCGCTGAAAACACGACCGGATATTTGCCAGAAGTAATTTTCTCGTAGTCTAAATGGCTAAGTGTCTTGTCAATAGCCTCTTTTGTACAACCTTCTACATCTAACTGTTCCAGGCTGTTCTTAAATCGCATAGCACCCGCTGCGCGAGGCTTACGGCCTTCCTGTTCGGTTTTGCCATACAAATAAATAGAGGCGTAAGAACGCTCTTCGCACCGCTGTGCGCCTTCGCTGTTGAGATAAAATCTCTCAATTTCTCTTTGGGCAATACCGTTGTAAGGAACGGATGTTATAGCTTCATGCGCTGCTAATACGCCTTTTTCTGCTCCTACCAAAGCCTCGATTAAGCTGGGTACGGGTGCAGGTGTCACCTTTGGGAAATTGACCGCTACCGTCGGTGCGTTGGCCATTGGGCTAAAGTCAGGCGCATTTTCCTTGACGCCAAATGCGCTGGCTTCAAACGCTGTTTTCAAAGCCAGTTCCAGACCGGTTTCATTCACATCTGTTGTCGAAGTTACCCCAATTTGATCTTGCTCGTTCCACACGCGTACAATCACGCTAGAGCGATTAGACGCTTTGACTTGCTTTGGTTCGCCTTTATCGACTTGAACGCTGGTTTCATCGACAGATGAGCCGTAGATGTCGTATTTGTGAATGTTGAGCTTTTGGGCAATGGTTTCTGCCTGCTGTGCAATCGTTTGAATTTTAGCCATAAGAAATGAAGAGAATTTAGGAGACTTTATGAAAGTTTAGGAAGCTTTGAAGAAGCTCAAGCAAAAGAGCCGAAAATTACCGGCCACCAACAGTAATATCGTCCACTTTGATGTGAGGCTGACCGACCGTTACATATACGCTGCCGCTGACAGAGCCGCAAAAACCGGGCGCTAAACTAATGTCGTTGGAGCACATGGAGATTTTGTTCATAATTCCTGTCGCCTCGCCGATCAGTGTCGCGCCCTTTAGCGGCTTCGTAATCTTGCCATTTTCAATCAGGTACGCTTCGTCTACCGAGAAGTTAAATTGACCCGTGGGGCCAACGCTGCCGCCGCCCATTTTTTTGCAGTAAATGCCTTTGTCTACCGAGGCAAACAGCTCGTCTACTGTGAAGTCGCCAGGGGCAATGTAGGTGTTGCGCATCCGTGAAGCAGCCGCGTGAGTGTAGCCCTGACGCCTGCCGCTGCCTGTACGCGGGTGCCCGGTGCGCATAGAGCCTGCTCGATCAGAGAGAAAGTTCTTTAAGATGCCGTTTTCAATCAGCAGTGTCCGCTGAACCGGCATTCCCTCGTCGTCCATATCAATGGTGCCAAAAGCTTCTGAAGAAAGCCCTTCATCCCAAGCGGTGAGATTTTCGTTGGCTACCTTTTGTCCCTTTTTGTGCATGAAGGGAGTGGTTTCTTTTTCAATTTGAGTGGTTTCTAGCAGATGACCGCAGGCTTCGTGAAAAATGACGCCCCCGAAGTGGTTGGCCATAATAACCGGATAGTTGCCCGACTCTACGTAGTCCGCGTAGAGCATTTTGCCCGCTGATTCGGCGACTTTGGCAGCGGTTTCTTCGTAGTCCCAAGCGGTAAGGAAGCTCGGATCGCCGGTATTGCCAAGGCGTTCGCCAATAGAAGAGCGATGCTCGCCGTCGGCGCACAGCAGGTTGTAGCCAACGGACTGGGTGAGCCGAATATCGCGGGCAAAGGTGCCATCGCTGGAGGCGACGAGTACTTCTTGCCAGTCGCGGAAGTAAGCTGCGCGGCGGGCTTGGACGTGGGTGGCTTTTCTGGCAAGCGCTGCATTGGCTTCTAAGAGCACATCGCCCATCGTCTGCATAGAAACGCAGCTAGCTAGCCAATTTTCTTTAGCGCGGCTGGTGCCGTAGTCTCTCAGCGGCTCCAGGTTTAGTTCAGGAACATGCGCATGAGGCCCAGGCAGTTCTAAACCCATGATGGCTAAGCCTTTTTCGAGCGCGGCTTTGAGCCCATTGAAGGATAGATCGTTGGTACTGACGTAGCAGTCGGCGTTGCCTTTGAAGACGCGGACGCCTGCGCCGGAAACTAGGCTCGGTGAAATGCTCGTAATGGCGTCGTCTTCGGCAAGGCAGCTAATGTAGTTTTTGCGCTCTAGGAAAAATTCTACAAAGTCAGCACCGACGGCGCGGCCTAGGCCCAATAGCGTGGCGAGGGGGGCGGCCCAGGTTTGATCAAAGCGATCAGGGGTGGCGCTGTAGGTCAGGGAAGGAATCTGCTCTAAACGCAGGGGCTGTTCAAAAATGGCTGCTGGCATACCGGTTCACAAGTCCTGGTGATATCTCTGCTCTTTAGCTTACCAAATGTGCCAATAGATGGGGCGACTCAGCTAATGCCGGTTTCCTCTACTTCTTCAGGTGTTCTTGGGCAACTTCAATCGGCTGGCGATCGCACAGCGGCAATCCAAACTGTTGCGCTAGCGCGTCAAGCCCATTGATAATTTCACTAGGCGATTCGACTTGAAGCCTTTTGTAGCAGCGCAAACGATAGTTTGGCTTAGCCTGAAATTTTCGCTTGTAAAGCTCGATACCCTTTTTGAACTACCCTAGAAGCTACGATTCAATCAGTCACAATCAATCTTAGCGCAGACACGTAAACCAATATCGAGGTGGGCAACGGTGCAGATTATTTCTCTTAATGTAGGGCTTCCGCAAGAAGTTAGTTGGAAAGGGAAATCGGTTTTGACCGGCATTTTTAAATCGCCGATTGAAGGGCGAGTTGAGATGCAAAGGCTCAATCTAAATGGCGATGGCCAAGCGGATCTGACCGTGCATGGTGGCGTTGAAAAAGCGGTGTATGCCTATCCATCGGAGCATTACCCCTATTGGCAGCAGCAGCTACTTGAGGCCGATCTGCCTTGGGGCGCATTTGGGGAAAATTTGACCACGAGCGGATTGTTAGAATCAGAGGTGAATATCGGCGATCGCTTCCGCATCGGCACCGCCGAAGTCATGGTCACTCAGCCTCGCTTTCCCTGCTTCAAGATCAATCTCAAATTCAACCTTGACGATATGTTCAAGCGCTTTCTAGATAGCGGCTTAAGCGGCATTTACTTTTCGGTCATCAAAGAAGGAGATATCGGTGCAGGCGATATTCTCACTCTCACCCACCGAGATCAACACAATGTTACGGTTGCTGATGTAGTAAAAATCTATCGGCACGAAGCAGATCTTGAGGCAGTGCGTAAAGCGATCGCTGTTCCGTCCTTGGCTGCTGACTTACGGCAGCGCTTTCAGCAGCAGTTGAAGGGTTAGAAGCATTGGGCAGTTTAACAAGCACAGTCTGTTTAATGAGCAAATTAATGAGCAAAGTTTGACAGGCTTGATTTAGCCCTGAACCGCTGCACCCATTTTTCTGGCCACAATTGGAACATCCCACCTCTGAGGCTGATCGCTGAGATAATGGTCAATCGCTGAAAGCAAATCATTCATCGAAAAGGGCTTGAGCAAACAGGTAGCTGCGCCGACTTCTTGAGCAAAATAGCCGCTGCTTTCATCATTGACCATTGCAATCACAATGGGTCTGTGATGACGCTCATCCGCTAATGGCAACTGACGGCACAAATCAACACCTGAAGCCCGTCGCAAATGCCAATTCAGTAGAATTAAATCAGGCTGCATCTGAGCGATTGTCTGCGGCGAAATGGCTTCGCAAACAACGCTTGCCTGATAGCCTTCAGCCTGAAGTTCTACTGCGATAAAACGCGGCAGGCTAGTGGGATCATCGAGAATTAAAATGTTAGCAGACATAGGTAACCAAGATTTTGTATGGTTTCACTATGCACGGATTAATCGTTGCCGGTATGAGAATCAGCTTAAAGTTTCTTAAGCCTTCTATGCTAGCGTTAGCCAGGCTATCGTCAGGGTGACCCCGTTTAATGCCATTGGTAGAGAACATGCCTCGCAAAACGGTGAAGAAAGCACTCAAACTGGTTTTAGAGTATCGGGTTGAACTACTCAAAGAATGAAGGAAAATGTATGGCTGAGTCCGTTTTCGATGAAACGCATTTAAGCGCCCAGATCGCCCGAGCGACTCAGGCCGCTGCGATTGCCAATGCAACAGAACCAAGAGCCCAATCAGCTTACTACGATGCTGCCTGTAGCCTCGTGATTGTGCATCTCAAAAGCGGCGCAACCTTCAGCTTCCCCTCAGAAATAGCCCAAGGCTTAGCGGGTGCAGATGCCGCCGATTTGGCCGAGATAGAGCTAACGCCTTCTGGCGATGGCCTGCACTGGGAATCGTTAGATGCCGACCTTCATGTCCCCAGCTTGCTAGCCGGTGTCTTTGGTACACGCGCCTGGATGGTTCAGCTCCAAGCACAGTGGCAACAGGCATTATAAAGCTGTTTTTCTTAAATCTTTGTGATTTTATCGATGGTTTTATCTGAGGACTCGCTGTGAAGTGAAAGGGTGAGTTCTTAACTATTTTCAGGCGGCTTATCAGATTGCTCTCATCCGGTCATCGCGCTCGCTATCGATACTGAGTCAATCCTCAGCATTAGAGATTAGACAGAGATTATCAACGCTATGAACTTCTTAGATATTGACCAGTTGCCACCTGTTTTGCAGACCGCTGCTAGCTATAAAACCTTAGTAAATGAACAGATTCTCTTTCACCGTAGCGCCGAAGCTGATGCTATTTACGCAGTCAAATCTGGGCGGGTAAGACTGCTGCACTATACCCAAAGCGGTCAATCCATCAGTCACTATGCGGTCTATAGCGGTGAGCTGTGCGCCGAGGTGGCGTTGTTTTTGGATACCTATAGCTGTAGTGCTATAGCGGAAGAACCGACTGAAGTCATTACCCTGCCTAAGTCAGCCTTTTTAGCGGCGCTAGAGCAAGATTCAGCCTTTGCCTCAGCTTTCATCTCGCAGCTCTCTTACCGGCTGCATATGACCAAAGTGACGTTGGAATTGCGCGGCATTCGATCTGCTCAAGAGCGTGTACTGCACTATTTGCGGCTAGCTGCACCCGCAGACAAAAACATGGTTGTACTAGAGCAGCCACTCAAAAATGTTGCTTATGATTTGGCTATGAGCCCTGAAGCACTCTCTCGAACCCTGACTCGGCTAGTAAAAGAAGGGGCGATCGCGCGTGACAAACGCAAAATTACCTTGCTTGCCTGAATCTAGCTTTTAGTGGTGGACAAGGCGGCTCGTAAGTTTCCGTCTTGGCTGGCAAGAGCCGCGATCGCGTCTTCTTTTTTGAGCCCTGCCAAATGCATGACTAGCGCTACTTTTACCTGCAAATCGCTGCGGTCTAACAATTCACCAGCCAAATCGCGATCCAAATCGGTTAGTTCGCAGAGGATGCGGATGGCGCGATCGCGCAGCTTTGTATTGGTCACGGCCACATCTACCATGCGATTGCCATACACCTTCCCCAGCTTTACCATCACACCTGTCGAGAGAATATTTAGAGCTAGCTTCGTCACCGTGCCCGCCTTTAGCCGCGTCGAACCCGCGAGTACCTCCGGCCCGACAATCAGTCGAATATCGACATCCACTTCTACCCGCACCTGATCGGCTGGCACACAGGCAATAAAAATTGTCCCAGCACCGCGCTGCTGAGCGGCTTTCAGCGCCCCATGCACGTAGGGAGTCGTGCCCCCGGCAGTAATCCCGACCACGATATCGCGCCGCGTCACCTTGTGATCGATAATCGCCTCAGCCCCGCCCTCAGCCTCGTCTTCTAGCGCTTCAGAGCTGCGCAGTAACGCCGCTGCCCCACCCGCTAAAATGCCTTGCACTAGCTCTGGCGGCGTACAAAACGTGGGCGGACATTCTGCCGCATCCAGCACACCCAACCGTCCGCTCGTCCCGGCCCCGACATAAAACAGCCGTCCGCCTTCACGCATAGAAGCCGCTGCCAAATTAATCGCTTGCGCGATCGCCGTACGAGCTTGAGCTATAGCATCTACTGTGCGCTGATCTTCTTTGTTGAACACATCTACCATTTCTAGTGTAGATAGCTCATCCAAATTTTGACTGATAGGATTGTTCTGCTCAGTCAATAGATAACCGCGATCTTTCATATCAGGTACCGATAAAGAACAGAGAAAAAGCCGTTGAAAAATACTGAAAAAAGAGAACCGCTACAGCAGTTTTTCGAGCTGCCGACGAATCCGATCCATCTCGTCATCAGCGTCTGAGCGAGTCGGTAGAGCCGGTTCGTCATTCGGGTCTGAATCGGGATCCCAAACTGTTTTTTCCACCATGTTTTCAACTGGTGTCACCAGCTCACCTTCAGGCACAAACACTGGCTCATAGCCTGCATCTTCACAAATTTCTTCAATTTCTTCTCGATCAATTTTTTCGATAGTCGGCGGTGGGCTGTCTTGCGCTTCTAGCAAAATGCCAAAGCGAATGGCGTCATCTTCGGATTCAAACATCAGCACCTGATGGCGATCGCCAATTCGAATCGAATGAATCCCCTCATTGTCAGTACCGATATTGAACAAAACGACATAGACAGACATGGCAGTTAATAGCCCGTAAATAGGCTCGTAAATAAGTAAGACAAAAGCGTATGACGATTCTACGAGATTAAGGCGCGATCGCTCTGCCGACCTTCTGCAATAATAAAAAGGTTTTCTAGCTCCTCTGGCGCTTCTTAGCGGCCTTGCACCTCCTTATGGCAACCTTCTTACTCGAAGTAGGCACCGAAGAACTCCCGGCTAGCTTTGTCGAGCAGTCGTTGGCCCAATGGCAGATAGCCCTCCCGGCTGCGCTCGCCGAAAACTTTTTGAATCCTGATAGCTTGACGCTGTATGGTACGCCTCGCCGCCTAGCAATTTTAATCAGTGGCTTGAGCGATCGCCAGCCTGATCGCGAAGAAGAGGCCAAAGGCCCCCCGGCCAAAGCCGCTTTTAGAGACGGGAAGCCAACCAAAGCTGCCGAGGGCTTTGCCGCTTCTAAAGGCGTCAGTGTAGAAGCGCTAGAAATTCGAGATACCGACAAAGGTGAATTTGTCTTTGTGCAGCAAAAAATTCCGGGCCGCGCGACTGCCGAGATTTTGCAAGAACTGGTGCCTGGGTGGATTTTGGATTTAGAGGGTGATCGCTTCATGCGCTGGGGCGATGGCGACCTTAAGTTTCCTCGGCCCATTCGCTGGCTCGTGACGCTATTGGATGACGAGCTTCTGTCGGTGACCATTGAGAACGGATCGCAGGTTTGTGTGAGCGATCGCACCAGCCAAGGCCACCGCGTCCTACATCCCGCACCCATTATCCTAACTCACCCTAATGACTACGTGAGCGCTCTTGAAAAAGCTTACGTCGCCGTCGATCCAGCCGCCCGCAAGGCCACTATTCTCCAGCAAATCGAGCAGGTTGTTAAGTCTGTCAACGGCCAAGCAGTGGTTAACCCCGATTTGCTGACAGAAGTGATCAATTTAGTCGAATGGCCCACCACCGTGATTGGCAAATTTGACGAGGAGTTTTTAGACCTTCCCGATCAGGTCACCATCACCGAAATGGAGAGTCACCAGCGCTATTTTTCAGTCCGATCTAAAACCGAAAACGCCGCTGAATCAGGCTCCGAATCAGCCAAACTGCTGCCCTACTTTATCACCGTCTCCAACGGCGATCCGGCCAAATCGGCTCTGATCGTTCAAGGCAATGAGCGCGTCATTCGCGCCCGCCTAGCCGACGGTCAGTTCTTTTTTGCCGCTGATCGCAAGCAGCCCTTAGCCGACTACGTGCCCCAGCTCGAAACCGTTACCTTTGAAGCTCAGCTCGGCTCCGTGTTAGCAAAAGTCAGCCGCATTGTCGCCATTACCGATTTACTCAGCAAACAGCTCAAGCTCAGCGACCAGCAAACAGCACAAGCGGCCCGCAGCGCCCAGCTTTGTAAGGCCGATTTGGTGACGCAAATGGTGGGCGAGTTTCCAGAATTGCAGGGCTACATTGGCCAAAAGTATGCCCTGAGCAGCGGTGAACCGGAAGCCGTGGCCGACGCGATTTATGAGCATTATCTGCCTAAAGGAGCGGGCGATCGCCTTCCTCAAACCATTCTGGGCCAAGTCGTTGGCATCGCCGACCGGCTCGATACCCTCGTCAGCATTTTTAGCATTGGCAAGCTGCCCAAAGGCTCTAGCGATCCCTTTGCTTTGCGCCGCGCCGCGAATGCCATCATCAACATCATTTGGGCCGCTCAGCTGCCGCTCAACCTGCAAACGACGCTTACTGATGTGATTCAAAGCTTTGCCCAGTCTAGAGCTGAATCTGGAACGGCGGTCAATGCTATTGAACTCAATGCTCAGCTTACCGACTTTTTCGCGCAGCGCGTTCGTACCCTTTTACAAGACGCTCAATCGATTGATTACGATCTAGTCAATGCTACCTGCGGTGAAACGGAGGCGGATAAAGTGCGATCGCTCAGCGATTTGTTAGATGTTCGCGATCGCGCCACCTTCTTACAGGCCATCCGCGACAACGGCCTTCTCGCCAACATCTACGAAACCGTCAACCGCGCTGCCAAGCTAGCCACCAAAGGCACGCTCAGCACCGAAAAGCTCGACCCTACCGGCTTAGTCAACCCAGACTTATTTGAGCAGCCGTCAGAGCAAGCCTTTTACGACAGTTTGCAAAAGCTGCTGCCGCAAACTCAAGCCGCCCAAGCCGAAAGAGACTACGACAAACTCATCACCGGCTTAGCGCAAGCTGCGCCAGTGGTCGCCAACTTCTTTGACGGCGACACCAGCGTCATGGTCATGGCCAACGACCCTGCGGTGCAGCAAAACCGCCTGAACCTCTTGGGCTTACTGCGCAACCACGCGCTCGTTCTGGCAGACTTCGGGGCGATTGTGAAAAGCTAACTTTACGGGCCAGTTTTATAGCTCAATCTCATGAGTCAACGCTGTTTTTTCGGCTCATTTAAACATCCGTCAATTAACGACTCGCACGATGGCACATTCTATGAAAAACTAATCACCTTCCTCACACTTTACGCCTACGAAGCGCCCACGAAGTCTCATGAAAACAGCCCACGTCATCGGCCTTGGCCGGTCTGGAATTGCCGCTGCGCGGGTGCTTGCCCGTCAACAATGGCAGGTCACCTTGAGCGATAGAGACACCGCTACTCGTCACCAAGCCGATGCATTAGCGCTGCAACAAGAAGGCATCACTGTCAAACTCAATCATTCATTTATGCCAGAACCAGGACTTGATCTGCTCGTGGTCAGCCCCGGCGTACCCTGGGATGCCCCAGCGCTAGTAGCAGCGCGCGCTCAAGGCATCGAAACGATTGGCGAAATGGAGCTGGCTTGGCGCAGCTTATCGCATCTGCCTTGGCTGGGCATCACTGGCACCAATGGCAAAACCACCACGACTGCTTTAGTCGCCGCCATCTTTAAAGCTGCCGGACTGCAAGCGCCTGCCTGTGGCAACATTGGCTACGCCGCCTGCGAACTAGCGCTCACCGAACCGCCCGATTGGGTAATCGCTGAACTCAGCAGCTATCAAATCGAAGCCGCCCCAACTTTAAGCCCGACCATTGGCCTATGGACGACCTTTACCGCCGACCATCTCAGCCGCCACAAAACGGTTGAAAATTACTACCGGATCAAAGCCTCTTTGCTGGCTCATTCTCAAACTGCGGTGATTAATGGCGATGACCCTTATCTGCTGAGTAAAGCCGCCGACCATGCGCCTAGCAGCCACTGGACATGCACTAAGGGAAAAGATGCGATTTCTCCGCTCATCCCTGACACCTACATCGAAGATGGCTGGGTCATCCACCAGGGCGAACAAATCGTGGAAACCAAAGCGCTGCGCATGGTCGGCGCGCACAATCAGCAAAACTTACTGATGGCGGTAGCAGCCGCTCGGCTAGCGGGGATAGAAGCTAGTGCGATAGCTCAAGGCGTCTCCACCTTCCCCGGCGTTTCTCACCGGTTAGAGCACATCTGCACTTGGCGCGGCGTAGACTTTATTAATGACAGCAAAGCCACCAATTACGATGCTGCCGAAGTCGGCTTACGCTCCGTCATGGGCCCGGCGATCTTAATTGCAGGCGGCGATCGCAAAGACGGGGACGACACTGCCTGGATCCAGCAAATCAAAGCCAAAGCTAAAGCGGTTCTGCTAATTGGCGCAGCCGCTGAGCCCTTTGCCGAGCGTCTCCAAGCCGCTGCTTACCCTCACCACGAAATTGTTCATACGATGGATCGCGCCGTCGCTCGTAGCGCCGAGATCAGCAAACAACAGATTGTTAAAACTGTGCTGCTCTCTCCCGCCTGCGCCAGCTTTGATCAGTACGCGAACTTTGAAGTTCGAGGAGACGATTTTCGTCAGGTTTGCACAAAGTATTTAGGTGAAATGTAGGCCAATCAGCCAGTAGATTGCTCAAAAAAATTAATCTACTGGCAACAGCAACAGCTTCCATCGCCAGTTGTATGGGTGCACCTGTCGGGTCATCTGCCCATCTGCGCTCACCAGCGGACGGCCCTCATTTGCCCACTGAAAAATAGAGCCTACTAAGTTCAGTACAGGGTAGCCTGCCGCTTGTAAAGATTCTCCTAATTGGGCTGAGCGATAGCCGACTGAGCAATAGAGCACTATCGGCACGGTTTGACAGATTGTTGCTTTATCTTGATCAACAATTAACTGTTCAACGGCTTCTAGGTTTCTCGCATGATGCGCTTGCGGCAGATGGCTCACAGCATATTCCTCAAATCTGCGAACATCAATCACGATGGGAGTGGGTATCTCCTGAGTGAGCCAATCTGCTAGCTCGGCGGTAGAAATTGTCGGCACCAACGGAAAGCTTTGCTGCACCCAGCGCTGAGTTCTTTTCCAGGCAAAAGCACGCCAGGGATTAAAAGCCGTCTGCAAACCTATCATTAGGTAAAGAGCTGAATGATGCCTGTGATATTGTCGCCGCTGTAGCCTTGGGCGATCGCTTCTCCATTTTTCAATATCTGTGGAGGTGGGTGGAGATTGTTGTATAGAGGTTTGTGGCTGGTAATTGCCCAGCCGGTAACCTGAGCGCCAAATTATGCGCAGATCTTTTGCACAACAGGCAAGCTGCTAACTGAGTTCCACCAGGCTAGCAACTGTGCTGCTTGAGCTGTGGTTTTTGCAAACTCTGGCGTTTTGGAGAAGTAAACAAAAATCGGAATTAAGTGATAATCCGCCAGGGTAAGGGCATTGCCAAGCAAATATGGACTGCCTACGATGAGCGATTCAATCGCTGCGATCGCTGTTTTAATCGGTGCGATCGCGGCTTCTACTTTTTCTAAATCCGTAGTGCCTCCTTGGCTAGGCACAATCACCCTTTGAATCACAACAGCGCCGATTGCCTTAGGGTAGAGATAGCTGTCGATGATGCTGATAATCTGTTGCATTCGGGCTTTGAGCAAAGGATCGGTAGGACTAAATCTGCCGTTGGCGAAGACTGTATCAAGATAGCTAGTGATCGCAACCGTTTCGTAAATGACGGCCTCATCTACGGTCAGGGTAGGAACTTTACCAAAGGGATGTTTAGACAAATATGCTGCTGATTGAGTTTCGCCTTTTAAAAAGTTAGTGCCTTGAAGCTCGTACTCTGTGCCGGTTTCTTCTAGCAGTAGCCGGACTGTGCGAACATAGGTACTAATAGGCGTTCCATATAAAATAAGCTGAGTCATCAATATCATCCTTGGGAAGTGAGTTTGGTTTAACCGGTCTTCGGCATTGGGTAGCGCTGTTTTAACGAATGCTAAGAACACCCCTCGCACGGCGGAAAAATCAGTAGATTTTCAGGTGGTTACGGGCGTACTAACCTCTTCTAATCCCCGGTTTAGCTTGCCGCTTTTGTAGCCTTCTAAATCTAACGTGACGTAAGCAAATCCTAAGCCCTGAAACGCCGCAACTAGCGCGGGCAAATCTACTGTTGTGACAAAAGTAGCGATCGCCTCAGGCATCAGCTCAATCCGCGCCGTTTCACCCTCTGAGCGCACCCGCAAATTCTGATAACCCAAGTCGCGCAAGTATCGCTCGGCTCTCCCTACTCGGTGTAGCTTGGCGGTCGTAATCAGTTCGCCATAAGGGAAACGAGAGCTGAGGCAGGGCTGTGAAGGTTTGTTCCACCAGGGTAAGCCTAGCTGCTGGGCGAGTTCGCGCACTTCTAGCTTAGTGACACCGACTTCAGCAAGCGGCGATCGCACCCCCCGCTCTTTTGCCGCTGCAATTCCGGGCCGATAATCTTGCAGATCGTCTGCATTGAGCCCGTCTACTATATACGGGTAGCCCAATTTATCGGCTAATGGCCTTAGCGTATCGTGCAGCTCGCTTTTGCAAAAGTAGCAGCGATTCACAGGGTTGGAGGTATAGTTCTCATTCTCCATTTCATAGGTTTCAACAACTTTGTGCGCTACGCCCATTTCAATTGCTTGAGCCTTAGCATCGGCAAAATCTTCAGGCATCAGAGATGGCGAATTGGCCGTAACAGCTAGGGCTCTTGATCCCAATACGTCATGTGCGACCTTGGCGACCAGCGTGCTGTCAATGCCGCCTGAGTAAGCCACTAGGGCGCGATCCATTTCCCGAAAAATAGCCTGTAACTGCGCTAACTTTTGAGAAAGATTTTTTTGAGAAAGACTCTCTTGAGAAAGGCTGGTGGAGAGATGACTGGTCATAGCACAGAAAAATAGTCAGAAGAATATTAGGAAGAAGACAAAAAACGTTAGAGTACGTCAGGCTTTACTTTAGCGCGCCTTCAACCTAACGCCCATCTAACGCCATTATGACCTATCGCGACAAGTTAGATCCTGACCTAGCGCCTAGCCTTATACAGGGCAAGTGGAAAAAACTTCCTTGGGTCGTTGGCTTAGGGCTGCTGCTGCGGTTACTGGTTGTGCTGCTGACGGAGCGATCGCTCCACCCCGATGAAATTATTCAATACGTTGAGCAAGCTCACCGGCTCACCTACGGCTATGGCCATGTGCCCTGGGAATATGTGTATGGCATCCGCAGTTGGCTGTTACCGGGAGCAATTTCGCTGCTGCTCTCAGGCGGTCGTTGGCTGGGGCTAAACGAACCTAGCATCTATATTCCGCTGGTGCAAATTGTCGCCTGCCTGATTTCTCTGTCAGTAATTTATTGCCTGTATTGGCTGGGCCGAATGCTGATGAGCGAATCGGTGGGCCGCATCGCTAGTGTGCTGGCCGCAGGCTGGTATGAGCTGGTAATTCGCGCTAGCACCTTGACACCGGAAGTTGTTGGCGCTTACTTGCTGTTAGCAGCGCTGACTTGTTTGGTGATCAAGCCTACGGCTAAAACAGCCTTGCTGCTGGGGCTTTGCTGCGCCGGAGCGGTGGCTTTGCGGCTACAGTATGCGCCTGCTGCACTCAGCATCATGCTTTTTGGGCTGATGTATGTTTGGCAAAGGCGCTGGTCATGGAGAGAGCTGATGGTCGCTTTTGTCGGATTTTCAGCCGTTGTGGCCTTCACAGGCTGGCTAGATCATTACACGCTCGGCGGCTATTTTGTGTCTTATTACAACAACTATCTTTACAACAAGGTCTATGGCATCAGCAGCCTGTGGGGCAATGAGCCGGTTGGCTATTACTTTTTGATGGTAGGGCTGTATTCGGGCGGCGTGTTTTGGCTGACCATTACGTATAGTCTTTGGCGCAAACGGCCCAAGCCTTGGATGCTATTGGCGCTCTTAGCGGCTGTTGTTCTGCCTCATATGCTGATTGGCCATAAAGAATACCGGTTTATTTTTGCGGCGGTGCCGATTTGCCTGCTGCTGAGCGCTCTGACGATTGATGATCTTTGGCAGGTGCGCACAGGCAAGCAAAGAAGCTGGGGCAAGGTAATCTTTGGTTTGATGGCGTTTTATGCGATCGCGACTCTCTTCATCACCTCCTTTTTCATCGAGCCCAAATCGTCGCAGCTCCGCGCCTACCAATATCTTCACAATCAGCCCCAGCTAGTATCTGTGCTCAATCTCAGCAGCGAATGGTATCTCACAGGCGGCTACTACTATCTGCATCGTGACGTGCCGATTTATATGCCCTACCACCTGGATGGCATTGCGCCTACCGACTGGCATCGCTACATCAGTCACATTGTTTGCCGCCACGATCAAGCGCCGATTGTAGGCTTTACCCCGATTACCCAACTAGGCCCGCTAGATATCCGGGTAGCCAATCAGCCGCCGACAGCAACTCTCGCGATTGAAACCCGCTATCCACCGCAAGCAGGGGTTAGCGATGTCTTTAAGCCTAGAGTCACTCCAAGGTTTTAAGTAGTTGATTTTAAGCAGTCAATTTGAGCAACCCTCTTTGAAAGCTATTAAAGACGCTCAAACTTTCTCTGGGCTTATAGCTCATAATGAAGGCTAAGGAACTATATCTTTTCGCCATTGGCTCTCTACCATGCTCGAACTTCATAGCCACACGACTTGTTCTGACGGCAGTCTTACACCGAGTGAACTGGTAAAGTTTGCGGCTGAAAAAGGCGTTAGAGCCTTAGCAATTACCGATCATGACACGATGGCCGGGTGGGATGAAGCTATCTCTACAGCTTCTCCTTTGGGCTTAGAAATCGTTCCGGGGCTAGAGCTGAGCACGGTTTATAACGAGCGTTCTATGCACATTTTAGGGTTTTACCCAGATGCAGAAAAACTGCTAGTGCCCCTGCAAGAACGGGTCGAAGGTCGTAAACGTCGCGCTCACAAAATGGCCGACAAGCTAGCCGCATTGGGCTATCCGATTGAATTGCCCGATATGTCAGGCTCAATGGCTCCCGGTCGGCCTCACATTGCGAGTGCGCTCAAAGCCGCCGGTCATGTCAGCTCTCAGAATGAAGCTTTTGAGCGATTTTTAAAGGACGATGGCCCCGCTTTTGTGCCTTACGAAAAATTTACTGCTGAAGAAGGGATTGCGCTATTGCTGAGCTGCGGGGCTGTGCCGGTGTGGGCGCATCCCTGCATTTTTCGCGGTGGCACGGTCGAAACTATTTTGCCGATACTTGTCGAAGCGGGGCTGATGGGCATTGAGGTGTACCACCCGACTCACAGTGTCAGCCAAACTCGGCGGCTAGAGGCATATTGCCAAACTTATGGCCTATTAATGACGGGCGGCAGCGACTACCACGGCCCCAAACAAGAAAAAAATCCAGACTTTCGCGATCTCAACTCACTGGCCGTACCGCTGAACCTACTGCCGCCGCTCAAAGCTGCTGCCGCTGCGCTCAAAGCGTCCCCATCTAATACCCGTCTAACACCCGTTTAGTTCTGGGCTAGATTCTGGGCTTCAGGATCACGACTCAAATATGTCATGATGGCGGCAGTTTATTTCCTGGTATTAAAGGAGGAGCGGTGCCATGAGTCCCATTGATTGGGTGATTGTTGTGCTGTATGCACTAGCTGTGCTGGCAATCGGCTGGGCAGCGAGTCGCAAGCAAACCAGCACAGATGAATATTTTCGTGGCTCGCGGCAGTTGCCTTGGTGGGCGATTGGCTTTTCGATTGTTGCGACCTCTTTTTCGGCGGCTTCTCTACTTGGCGGGCCAGGAGAAGGCTTTAATCATGGACTTTTGTATCTTCAGCTTCAGATCGGCGATCTGATCGGTTACGCGCTGGTAATCTTGCTCTTTTTGCCCTTTTTTATGCGGCTGAATTTGACTACAGCCTACGAGTATTTAGAACAACGGTTCGATGCAAAAACGCGATCGCTCGGGTCCCTATGCTTTGTACTGTTTGTAGTTGCTCGCTTAGGCGGTCTGCTCTATGCCGCTTCTCTAGCAGTTTCTACGATTGTTGGCATTCCAATCAATTTGGCTATTTTGATGGCTGGCACAGTCTCAATTGTCTACACCATTACTGGCGGCATTGCAGCAGTAATTTGGACAGATGTACTGCAATTTGGGATGATTTTTCTCGGTTTAGCTGCGGGCATCTGGACGGGGGCAACGGCAGTTCCTGGGGGCATTGGTGAATTGTGGAGTGCGGCTAGCGCAGCCGGAAAGCTCTCAGTCATTAACCCATCATGGGAACCTGATTCAATTCGGTCGCTGCCGACGGCACTGTTTGCTTATGGCATGTTAGCCTTTGCAGTGGCGGGCACAAATCAACAGTCGGTTCAGCGCTATGTTTCTTGTGCTGATATTCAATCGGGGCGGAAGGCAATTCTGTTAGGCTGGTTTTCAGGATTGGTTGGCGTGGCGGCAACACTGGTGTTGGGCGTTTTGCTATACGGCTTTTATTCGCTCAATCCTACTTTATTGTCAGGGCTCGTGGTCACACCTGAAGGCACCCTTGAAACCGCTGATAACATTTTGCCTTACTTCATTGTTAACCAAGTGCCACCCGGCGCTTCGGGGCTGTTAGTAGCGGCGATTTTTGCAGCGGCAATGTCTTCAATTGATTCGGCTCTACATTCTCTATCGACCTGTATAACCGTTGATTTTTACCAGCGCTATTCGCCCTCAGCAATGTCAGAATCACAGTTGCTGAAAGTGGCGCAGTGGCTGATTGGCATCTGGGGCGTTTTGGGCATTTTTTCTGCTTTTTATGCGGCTTCGACCGGAGAAGAGCTGTTGCCGTTTTTAATCGAATACACGGCGATGTTTTTGGGCCCGCTGCTGGGGCTGTTTTTAATGGGCGTGCTGCTGCCTAGAGTGAATGCAAATGGCGCTTTTTATGGCACGATTGCGGCGGTGATTTTTCTTGCAGTGGGCAGCGGCATGGGCTGGCTGAATTTTCCAGGGATTTGGCGCTCGGCGGTGATTGCCCCGATTGCAGTGGGGTTAGGGCTGTTGATTTCTTTGTTAGGGAAAGTACCGGGGGAGCGATCGCTGCAAGGGCTCACCTTTTGGAGTAAGGAGTAGCTTCGCGATCGCGCCTTCAATCGCGCCTTCAAACGATATGATCAAAAATACAAACACCCTCATGCAAATAGCTCTTTGCCAGCAGTTATGAGCAACTCAACCGGATCAAACCATAAGATGGGCAAAATTATCGTCACGCTAACCCTAACAAACTGGGCTGATCGCATCCTGTCAGAGCGAGGTTTTATCCCAGCCGATGATGTTCGCTCTTTCAGCGTGGACAATGCTTTAGTCGATACCGGAGCCACTCGCCTTTGTTTGCCCGCTGATCTAATCGCAAAGCTGGGGCTTAAGCAGACAGGTACCATTGATGCACAAACGGCGATGGGGCCTCAAACTGTGAATGTGTATAAAGGGCTAGAGCTAAACGTTGAAGGGCGAGAGGGCATTTATAACTGCGTAGAACTTCCTACGGGGCAAACGTCGCTACTAGGACTGATTCCCCTGGAAGATTTGGGCCTAGATCCCGACTTGCAAAATCAACGGCTGCGACATTTGCCAACCCGAGGAAAAGAAACTTATATGACTATTCTCTAAAAAGTCTCGATTGATCGCACCACCGCAGGGCAATAATCCCGGTGCACATAAACAAAACGGGCCATAAGCTCAAATAATCTCGCCTGATAGCAACCGGTCTGCTGATAGCTGCAAGGTCGAAAACATCTGCGATGTCACAGTATTAGTGCCTTTGTAGACATGCTCTTCATAGGTGGCATCGTTCAGGACAAAAACAACAATCTGTTGCCGATGACGATCAATAATCCAATACTCAGAGATTTTCCACCACTCGTACTGCTGCCGCTTCCATTCATAATCGCGGCAATGGTTAGCGATGCTATCACTGCCTGAGCTAACCACTTCAACGACCAGTAGCGGTGGGGGCATTCCTAAAAGAATGGCATTTTTTTTTAAGAACGTTCATCAGTTTAAGGTGTTCAGGCCGAAGCACGGTCAAATCGGGCCGACGATTTACTCGATGATCGCCCACCGGATGAACTTCTATTTCAGTTGAGGTGCTGACCAAGCGTCTATTGTTAAGCAGTCGCTTTAGTAGCTCAATTAGCTCTTCAGCGATAAAACTATTTTCTCTCTCTTCTGGCGGCAATTCAATAACTTCTCCGTTATTTAGCAAGCAAAGGTTGCTATCTGGGTCAAGCTCAGACGCCAAATACTCTCTATAGCTTGTGTAGCGCGTAGTAGTCAAAGTCATCAGCCCAACCCAAGTTCTGTACCCTAGCAATGCTGATCTGAAGTATAGCAGAGCCAAACTCAGGTTTTAGCCAACGCCAACTCTTGTGTCTAAAGCCCAAGCAACGGCAGCTTTTGCATGAATTTCGGTAGTGTCAAAAAGGGGGACTGGGCTGTCAGTGGGCTTGACCAGTAGGCTAATTTCTGTGCAGCCTAAAATCACGGCTTCAGCGCCTGAGTCGATCAAGTTGGCGATGATTTGGTGAAAGCGATCGCGCGACGCCGCTCGAATATCACCCAAACACAGCTCATCATAAATGACATTATGAACAAAGTCGCGATCTTCGCACTCAGGCACCTGCACCGCTAACCCATGACGAATCAGCCGATCTTTATAAAAAGATTCTTCCATCGTGAAGCGAGTGCCCAACAGCCCAACTTGGCTAAAGCCTGCTGGCTTAATCGCCTCAGCAGTAGCATCGGCAATGTGAATCAGCGGAATTTGGGTAGCACCAGAAATCACATCGGCGACTTTGTGCATCGTATTTGTCGCTAGCAATATGCACTCAGCGCCTGACTGCTCTAGCTGGCGGGCGGCAGTTGCGAGTAGCTGCCCAATCGCCTGCCAGTCTTCCTGATGCTTGAGTGCCACCAATTCTTCAAAATCTACCGAATACATCAAAATTTTGGCTGAGTGCAGCCCGCCCAATTCGGCTCTGACCGTCTCGTTGAGCAATCGATAATACTCAATTGTAGACTCCCAGCTCATACCGCCCAACAGCCCAATTGTTTTCATCGCGTCACGCTTTGCCTTCAAACTTTTGGTACCACAGCGCATTGCCAATGACGGTGAGCACAAAGGCCGTGCCGCCGCCAATGACGGCCATGAGCGGGTTATAGCCGCTGCGGGCAAGGGTTTCCATCCACGTATCGGTCAGCGCTGAAGGGCGAAAGGTGTGAGCGGCTACAGGCATGAGATAAATCAGAGATGCGCCGACAATCAGCCAGCCGACCATTGAGACGAGTAAAAATATCGTTTTAGCTTTGGATTGACCTTTGGATTGGCCTTTGGATTGGCCTGAGTAAGGGGCTGTCATAGCGGGGATGGAATCCTGTTTTTGAGGGCCAGTTTTCAAGAGAGCAGATAGAAGCTATGTAAACCCTACCACAGCCTTCTTGAGCTACAGCGCCATAACAAAGCTGTCGGAATGGTGAAAGTCAGCTTCAAAGCTGGGATGGGCTAACGCCCAAAAACTCTCCTCTCCAGTCGCATTCACAATGACTGCACTCACCCCTAGTTTGAGCGGCTGCCCCGGATTAACCAGACCGCTAATATCCACTGATAGCTCTAGCCGAAGTATATCAGGAGACATTTGAACAGTAAAAGGCAGTGATGAAAAAGTTGGTTCTAGGCGCAGACCCTGACGATAGCTTGCTAACGAAAATACGTTCCAATAGCCTGCGGGCGATAGATTGAATTCCCAGTAGGGGTCTGACTGAGAATGCTGTGGGCCCGCTGCGAGAAAGAATTCAAAACAGGTCTTTTCCCAAAGCCGATCCTGGCGGGAGTTAGATTGGCTTAAATTAGGATCGAAGGGTGGAACCGCTACCGTTGCTAAGTCACCTGCTAACGTATAGCTGAAAGAGAGACTGCTATCGGTTTTAATGACTGTGCTGGTAATAGCCAAATTTTGAGTATTGTCATTGGCCTCGAAGGGCCTTAATTCAAAGGAAATAAGCGGCATTATCTCAGTGTTTGAATAATCTTTTTTAAGGTGTCGGCCTGCTGCTCAATGCTTTCAGTAAGCTTGAACTGTATCAGAGCCCGCATGAGATTATGGGTCGGATGTTTTACTTTAAAGTACACGTTACCGGCTAAATAGTCAGTCAAAAACCTTAGCCCCAGCTCAAAGGCAATTAGCCGAATGGCATCGTATAGATAGTCATAATCTTGCTCGGTTAAAAAGTCTTTTGCCAAAGACAAATAGCCCTTCAGCATAGCTTCTGCTAAGGCCGTGTCAAAAACAACATTTTGCCAATCTTCAGTTTCTTCGCCGAGCGGATTGCAGCCTGAGCGTAAGCAATCGCCAATGTCGTAGTGCACCAGCCCCGGCTTAAGCGTATCGAGATCGATTAAGCTCACCGCTTGGCCGTTGTCTGCCAGCATCATGTTGTTGACTTTGGGATCGCCGTGAATCGGTCGCAGCTTTAAATGACCCGCCGCTTTAGCTCGCTCTAGCACATGCGCCCACCCTTTACGATCTTCAACAAATGTCAAACAATAACTAACCTGCTCGGCTTGTTCGGCGCTGAGTTCAGCCGGGAGCGATCGCGCCGCTCGAACTCGCTCATACTCCGCCAAATAAATCGGCGTAATGTGAAAGCCTTCTAGCGTATCGGCTAACCTTTCAGCAGGCAATGTGCTAATCAGACTATGAAACATCGCTAAGCCGTAGCCAATTTCTTGCGCATGAGCAACATTTTCTACCGTCTCCAGCACATGAGCGCGTTCGATAAAGCCAATAGCCCGCCAGTATTCCCCCGCCTTATCAATCCAATAGCTCTGATTTTGGTCGGTGAGTAAAATCTCTGGCGTCTCCCATCGGCGCAGATGTTGAGAAGGGCAATTTCGCAGATGATCGCTCAGCACTCTCATATTTTGGATCACGCGCTCAGGCTGACGAAATACTTGCGTGTTAATGCGCTGAAGGACAAATCGTTCGGTGGTTGATTCGGTGGTTATTTTGGCGGTTGTTTTGGCAGGTGTTTCGGTGGCTGTCGTTACTAAAAACGTGCTGTTAATATTGCCGTTACCCAAGGGCGTAATTTTTTGAACAACACCTTTTGCAACAAACTTTGTAGCAATCTTAGCCAAGTCAGAATTTGGTTCAAAGTTGGCTGAAGAATTTGGGGCATCAGGATTTAGGTCATCAATCATATATGCCTACTTCGCTAAGCTTAGAGCGAACTGGAGTTTAAACTTTCCGCTTCTTCGGGCGTTTGAGGAATGTGGATGCCGCACTCTTGCTTGAGGCCATTAAAGCGGGTGGCGCGCTCGTCAGTGTCATCGGCGCTGAGCGGTCTGCTAGAGTGCCAATCGCCCACGCTGACATAGCCTTGCTCCCATAGCGGGTGATAGGGCAAATCGTGAGCTTTGAGATAGTCGTAAATGTCTTTTGAATGCCAGTGCAAAATCGGCAGCAGCTTGTAAAATTCGCCCTGAGTGCCAATGCGTTCGAGGCTTTTGCGATGGTTGGTTTGGTCGGCGCGTAGGCCAGTGAGCCAAGCGATCGCTCCTAATTCTTTTAGCGCCCGCTGCATCGGCTCTACCTTGCGCAACTGATCGTACTGGTTAAAGGCTTCCACCGTACCGACTTCCCAAAGCTTGCCATACAGCGCTTCCATCCGGGCAGGCGTCATGGGCGACTGATACACCTGAAGATTGAGCGAGAGCCGTTGTCTCAGCGCGTCAGCAAAGCGATAGGTTTCGGCAGGTAAATAGCCGGTATCGACCCAAATAATCGGGATATTAGGAATCACGCTGGTCACAAGCTGAAGCATCACGGCTGATTGAATACCAAAGCTAGTACTCATCACCAGTCTTTCACCGAAGGTTTGGTAGCCCCACTCAATCAGCTCACTCGCCTTAGCGCGATCAAAGGTTTGATTGAGCGCAGCTAGATCAAGACTGGGGCGCTCATTGCTAAGCTCAGTCCTTAAATTAGAACCGTGATTCAAACTGTGATTCGAGCCGTTTAACGAGGTGAGATGATTCCGATGAACATTCTGAGAGTTTGGCAGCGCGCTAGTCATAAAGCAAAAGTCCTGGGCCCACTCATTACAAAAAAGCCTCATTGTCGCTAAGGCCAACCTGCAAGCTATAGCTTCTCACGTTCGGCCTCATCGGGCTAGCGGCTGAGGTTAGGCCATTGTAGTGCGCAGGTGATGGCTGTGGGCGCTATTGATTTTAGCTGAAATTGTGCCATACAGCGTGTCCCGTTGCCGGGCGGGGCGGTTGAGTGACGCTATAGCCTTGAGCAAATCCGCCTCACTCTGACAGGTTCCACCCACAGCCCCAGCCATCGAAGTAATGTGCTCCTCCATTAAAATGCCGCCAATATCGTTACAGCCCCACCGCAGCGCTTCGGTAGCGCCCACGAGGCCCAGCTTTACCCAGCTCGGCTGGTGATTGACAATCCAATTGCCTAAGAAAATTCTGGCAACGGCGGTTAATAGCAGGGCATCGGCAAGTACGGGCTGATCGCGACCGACTCTGCGCCGAAGCGGTTTGGGAGCTTCTTGACCGACAAAGGGCAGCAGAATGAATTCGGTGATGCCTCTGTAGCCTGCTGCGTGCGATCGCATCTGCAACTGCCGCAATAAATCCAAATGCAGCATCTGTTGCTCAATGGTTTCAATATGGCCAGAGAGCATTGTGCTAGTCGTCGGCAAGCCTACTTTGTGAGCGAGTCCAACAATCTCTAGCCACTCGGCAGCGGTGGTTTTTTCGGGGCAGAGAATTTTGCGAACGCTGTCATCTAAGACTTCGGCGGCAGTTCCAGGCAATGAGTCAACGCCAGCGGCCTTGAGGGCTTGCAGCACTTGCGTGAGGCCAAGATGGTCTTCACGGGCAATAAACTGAATTTCTTGGGGCGAAAAGGCATGGACATGGAGATCCGGTGAGGCGGCTTTAATCGTTTCAACGAGTTTGCAGTAGTAAGCCAGTGAGGTGCCGTTGATTTTGGCCTCAGGGTTGAGCCCACCCTGCATACAGACCTCGGTTGCACCCAAGGCGGCAGCTTCTGTTGCTTTTTCTAGAATGCCGCTCCAATCGACCCAGTAGGCTCCGGCTTGATCAGCGTCTCGGCGAAAGGCGCAGAAGCTACAGTGCTGCTCGCAAATATTGGTGTAGTTGATGTTGCGATTGAGCACATAGGAAACCGTGTCGCCGACTTGGCGCTGGCGCAAGGTATCGGCAGCTTGGCGAATGGCTTCGCGATCGCCCTCCGTTTCTGCCTGCAATAGCCGCACCCCTACCGCGACCGAAATATCTTCGCCTAACAGCGCCTGCTCTAAAATCTGCTTAATTTCTGGCTTAATTCCTGGCTCAATTTCTGACTCAATTCCTGGCTCAATCACGAATACTCATTACCCAAACAGCTCGTAGCTACCATCCTAACCGCTAATATTCTCGCTATTGGGCCAAACACCGTTAGCGAGATAGCGCCCCCCTTGTAACAGCACCTGTTCACGCCGCATTACATACACCCAGCTCTGGCCCAACGGCTGATAGTTGGGCGTAAAAACTTCTACCCAGCGCCGCAGATATTCATTTTCAGCCTCCGATCGCTCGGCTCGGTACCCTTCTAAACGATCCAAGCGGCGCAAAACCTCAGCGCACATCTCAGCGCTTTGCTCAAAAATCAGCAAATAACCCTTTACCCAACCTTCTCCAACGGTCATCGCCGGATAGCCTCGCCGGGGAAAATCGTACAGATCTCCTTTGAGTACGGCAGGAATCGCTGCGGTTAAGGCGTCGCCGCAGCAGGGCCGGTGATAGCGCCATCCCGGCTTGAGCGTGCCATAGACAAATACGCGCAGATCGCAGTTTACGGTGCTCGTCACGTTGCTTTTTCTGTAGGAATCAAGGTAGGCAATTAAGCAAGGTTGTAAGCCGTCGCTACAATAAAAGGATCGCTTAATGAGCGGCTAGCTTATAGGAAACTGGCTATGTCAACACATCGGACGATTATTCTAGAGGCACACGATGGTTCGCGGTGGAGATCGCTCTCCGAACTCCCTACTATTGACGATGAGCAAATTAACCAGCCCCTGCTATGGAGCAATCCTTGCCTATCGCCCCGACCCCGCAGCGCCGAAGACTTTCCGCCCTTACCCGATGACTGTAGCGAGGGCGCTTGCGCTAGGCTCAAAGGCGTTGCCTTCTGGATTACGACCTGCTTTAACTTGGCAGAATTTAAAGCGGGTGTGAAAAATGTAGCTAAAGTATACAAAGATCACAGTCCTCGGGTGATGGCAGAAATGAAAGGGGCGATCGCGATGGCCGAAGTGCTGGCAGCAGGCAATATTCCGGTTCGGTTTATTATTTTTTTAGATTACTGAGGTTATTTTCATCACTGCACCCTCAACATCAGAGCGCTTAAAATCAGACCGCTTGAGATCAGACCTCTCAATAGATTTTTAACCCACTGCTTTAACCGACGGCTGCCTCAATCGCCGCCTTTACCTCATGCAGCTTGTCTTTGACTGCGCCCGTTTCTAGCAAGCGCTGAGCGAGCGTAAACCCAGCTTCGACGCTTTCGACTCGGCCCACACGCCAGAGATAAAAGCCGCTGTTCCAAACCGCTGAGCGACTAATTTCGTTGGGTTGGCCGGTGAATGCCGCCTGATAGTCTGTGAGCAATTCTTCGAGCGTAGTCAGCGCTGGATCAGGGCCATTAAAGCCGTAATCGCGAGGGTGCAGCAGCAGCCGTTCGGTTTTTAACTGGCCTGCAATGACCTGGTTGAGACAGAGAATGCCAGTGCGATCACGGGCAATATCGCAGCTGCCCTCTAAGCCCTTAACTGTCGTAAAAAAAGCCGTGCCGCGCTGAGTAAAGGCCGCTTGAGTGCGTCCTTCGGTCGGCGGATGCACATAGCCGCTGACCAGATTGCTGCGCCCGGTGTAGGGCGACCACATAATCTCAACCGTAGCCAACGTAGGCCGCTTGCCAATTTGGGATCGGTAGGGCACCATGGCTTCCGCTTGCGGAAATAGCCTCGGCTGATAGGCAAATCCTAAATAAGTTTGGGCCAGCACCTGTTGAAGCTGAGCGAGATCTAACAGCGACCAGTTAAGCCCTAGCCCTTGAAAAATTTCGGCAGTAGGCAGTCCCATTTTGGTCGGCATTCGGCCACTGCCAGACATCAGCACTGGCGCAGTAGCTGCCGCTAAAATCAGGGCAGTTAAAGGCGTAATCGGGGCAGTGCGCGATCGCCCATCATAAGGATTACAAAAAACCGTCACCGGGTAAGGGCCATCGATTTCAGCAATTTGCGGGCCTAGCGCGTCATAGGCATCCAGCATTCCCGCTAGCTCAGCCGGGGTGGGCCGCTTGATGCGCTGAGCGATCATAAATGCGCCGATCTGCGCCGGGGTAGCCGCTTCGCTCAACATCAGCCGAGTTGCCGTTTGGGCTTCTTCGCGGCTCAGCGACTCAGACGTATGCTGGCCGCTGCCGACTTTTTTGATCAAGTCTCGAAACTGTAAAACTAAGGGATCATCTAGAGGATGGATCATGGGGCCGCTCACTTCGTCTAGGGTTTAGCCAAGCAAAGAATACAAACGAAAATGCAAGGAATACAAATAAATCTAGCCATTGCTGTGCTAGCTAGCGGCCGGTAGCTGAGTCAAATTGTCGATTTGAGCAAAATAATCTGCCGTGTGCTGACGCACCATATCGCAAAACTGTCGAATCGGCGGAATCAGCAGCCGATCATGCGTGGTCACCATCACGACTTTGCGCCGCAGCGTCGGTTCACCCATAGATCGCACGGCCAAAGCTAGGTCACGGCGGCTTTCGGCCAGCGCTGAGCGCGGCAACAGAGCGACCATATTACCCTGCCGCACCACGCCCCGAAAGGCATCTAGCGTATTGAGTTCGAGTGCCACCTTAAAGTCTGTGCCCTGCTCTCGAAACTGATTTTGCACAATTCGCTGCATCCCATAGCCATCTTTAAACACAACCTGTGGATAATTCGCAATTTCTGCCCAGGGCACCGTTTCGTACTGGGTGAGCGGATGATCGGCGGCCATCATGACTTCTACCGGCTCCTCATACAGCGGCATCACTACCATCTCTTGGTTGCTCGTCAGCAGCGGATTGTGCATCACAATCGAGACATCGACTAAGCCATCGCGCAGCACTTTTAGGGAGCGATCGCTTCCTAGCGCCGTCACCCGTAGCTGCACATCCGGATAAGCCCTGCAAAACTCAGTCACCACCGGCGGCAGCAAATAAGCGCACACCGAGTGAATGCCTGCAATACACAGCTCC
>JBGTIK010000130.1:0-6263 GCA_041745715.1 Phormidesmis sp. | reverse complement strand
CCGCCGATGGCCATGAAGGCGCAGGGGAATAGGAGCAGACCAGACCAGCCGACAAATACGAAACGGTCGCGCTTTAGCCAGTCATCGACGACGTCAAAGCGTCCCCGCGCGGCGGGCGCTTGTCCCATTGCTATAGTCATTGCAGAATCCTCTTTACTTGGCTCTTATGGGCTCTTTTTATTAGCGCTTAAGAAGTAGTCATTAAGTCCTTTTTACCTGCCAAAATTCTGCTGCCGAAGCCAGCACAACCTTGGACTTGCAGTGAGCTGAATGGACAAGATACTTTCAGTGAATAATCTAATGAATAATGACTGAAAAAGTCCAGGCCAGCCCGTGACTAGACAGCTAAACATCACTGTCATAAAGGATCTTGGCATGTAATCATCATAAAGACAGATCACTTTTTTTACAATCTGTTATGTAAATTCTCAGATTACTTTGAGCACAGAAGTATCGACACTGGACGCTGTTTGTCAGCAATATTTAGAGCAAATGGGCCGCTGCGTCTAGCGGGCGAGTTCGGCTAAACCCTCTTGCTACTTAGAATTCGCCCGTTCAAAAGTAAACTGGCAATATCTTAATAATAATTTTCGTAAAAGAATTTCGGCAGATGTTAGACGAATGATCGGTTGATTTCGGGGCAGATGAGGCGCATGTAGAAATGTTTTTAAAGTATTTTATTGATATTTGCATCTGTAAATAGAGGTTAGGCGCGCAGATATTGGTGTAAGCAGATACTATTTATAGGTGTTCTGCTGATATTTGCTGATATTCATTGAATATTTATAAACCGGCTATATGACTGCTTCTAAAGCTTCTGCAACTAAAAATAGTGCTTCTGACCAAGTGGTTTTGCGCCGCGAAATCTTGGGAGCGCGTCGGCCTAGTAACTACTTTTGGGCTTTAGTGACTGCGATTGGCGGGGTGGGCTTTTTCCTTTCTGGGCTCTCTAGCTATTTACAGACTAATTTACTGCCGTTTTCTGATCTGCCCGCTCAGCTTGTGTTTTTCCCGCAGGGCATTGCGATGGCTTTTTACGGGGTCGCGGCGATTTTGCTGTGTACGTATCTGTGCCTGATTGTGCTGTGGAACGTGGGCGGCGGCTACAACGAATTTGACAAGTCAGATGGGGAGGCGCGGATCTACCGGCAGGGTTTTCCGGGTAAAAACCGGGAGATTGATTTGCGCTATCCATTAAAGGACTTGCTAGCAGTTCGCGCGGAGATTCAAGAAGGGCTAAATCCTAAGCGATCGCTCTACTTAAGAATCAAAGGCAAAGGCGACATTCCGCTTACCCGAGTCGGTCAGCCAATTTCACTCGCTGATCTGGAAAATCAGGGCGCTGAATTAGCGCGGTTTCTCCAGGTTCCTTTAGAAGGTCTGTAGTAAGGGCCGGAGTAAGGGCCGAAGGAAGGGCTGTGGAGTCGCTGTGCCTGAGATTGATGCAACTTGGGTAAGTTTGCGCATTGAATGCAGGCGGAGCCTATGACACAATGAGCCACATTTTACTAGCAACGTATTAAGGGAACTGAATTAATGACATTAAACCTAACCCAAGGGGCTCGGTGGTGCTTGGTGGTGGCCATAGCGCTGATGATCGGTAGCTGTAGTACGGCTGAAGCCCCAGAAGTCACCGCGATTCCGGAGTCTGCTGCGCCTGCTGTAGTAGAGCCGACGGCGGCTGAGCTGACCGCCGGATTGCCGAGATTGGCGGGGAAGGCCACCGTGGAAATCAAGGTGGGTAGCCAGACGGTAACGATTGAAGTCGATGGCGACAAAGCGCCCTTTACAGCCGGAAATTTTGTTGATTTGGCTGAAAAAGGGGTATATGATGGCACGATTTTTCATCGAGTAGTGCGATCGCCTGAGCCCTTTGTCGTGCAAGGAGGCGATCCGCAAAGCGCGGATCCAAACGTGCCTAATAGCCAGCTAGGCACCGGCAGCTACATCGATCCAGACACGAGCTTGCCTCGAATGATTCCTTTGGAGATTTTGCCCGAAGGCGCAGATGAGCCGCTGTATGGCAAAACATTTCCTGAGGCCAGCGTGAATGATGCACCGGCTTTAGCTCATCGCCGGGGCGCAGTCGCGATGGCTCGTTCAGGGGTGAATACGGCTTCAGCCCAGTTTTATATCGCGCTAGCAGATTTGGCTTTTTTAGATGGCAGCTACGCGGTGTTTGGCTATGTAACTAGCGGTATGGACGTAGTAGATAAAATTCAGATGGGCGATGTGATTACCTCTGCCAAGGTCACAGCAGGCGCAGAAAACTTGGTTCAGCCAGCGGCTGCTAGCGGTGCACCGGCTGAATAAGCGCCCTCTATCTAGGCTTTTTGAGCGCAGTGATGCGCGCTGTAGGCGGCTGTGAAAAGTTCTAATACTGTCGTTGTCACAGGTCTTGGCCTGAGCACCGCGCTAGGGCCCACTGCGCTGACAACTTGGCAAAAAATAATGGCTGGTAAAAGTGCGATCGCGCTTCGCCAGCCTTTTTTAGATCTAGATCCTATGCCGCTAGCGATGGGTAATAAAGCTCCCACGAGGCTAGCGGCCATCATTGAGCAGGTGACTCAGGCAGCTTGGCAAGATGCTGGACTAGCCCGGTCGAGATCTGACCTAGCTGATGATTGTGGAGTCGTGGTCGGCTCTAGCCGCAGCTATTTACGAGACTGGGAGGCGATGGTCAGCCAGCAGCGGCAGACGCGCGCGAAGATGAAGAACGATTGGCTAAAAGCGTTACCCAATGGGCCTGCTGTGTTGGTTGCAAAAATGGTTGGCAGTGCAGGGCCTGTGCTAGCGCCGATGGCGGCTTGTGCGACCGGCATATGGGCTATAGCGCAAGCCGCCGATCTGATTCGCAGTGGCCGCTGCCAGCGAGTGATTGCGGGCGCTGTCGAGTCGCCGATTACGCCGCTGACGCTGGCCGGATTTGGCAAAATGGGGGCATTGGCAAAGACCGGCTGCTATCCGTTTGATCGGCAGCGGGAGGGCTTTGTACTAGGAGAAGGTGGCGCTCTGCTAGTGCTGGAGTCGGCGGCTGTCGCAGCGGCTAGAGGCGCAAAGATGTATGGGAAAATTTTGGCGGCAAGCTTGAGCAATGACGCGCACCATGTGAGTTCGTTTGCACCGAGTGATCAGATGGGACTGCGATCGCTACAGTCCTGCCTACAGCGCAGCGATCTATCGCCGCCAGACATTGACGCAGTGCATGTACATGGCACCAGCACGGCCCAAAATGATCGCCGGGAGGCGAACTTGATTGCCCAAACGCTGGGACGCCAAGTGCCCGTGATGGCCACAAAAGGCGCAACCGGGCATACGTTGGGAGCATCAGGAGCGGTGACGGTGGCGCTGAGCTTGATGAGCCTGCAGCAGCAAGCGCTCTTGCCCTGTGTGGGGCTAAAAACGGCGGATTTTGACTTGAATTTTGTGCGATCAGGACTTAATCAAGCGCTGCCAAAACCGCTGCAAAATATGCTGTGCTTTAGCTTCGGGTTTGGTGGCCAGAATGCGGTAATCGCGCTCAGTCGCTACTAAGCTGGCCATATCTTAGATTTTTAATAAATTTTTGAATTGTTTTGATGGCTTTTTAGTATTATTTGATTATATAAACGCTGTGTGCTCCAAGTAATATCACTAATCCATTACTGAACAGAGAGAGACACTCCGATGAAACAATCTAAAGCCGTTAATCGAGCGCTGCTGTCTGGGGTAGCGATTTCTAGCCTGCTAAGTGTAATCGTGGGCGCAATAGCAGTATCGGCTTCACCCGCTAAAGCCGGTACTTTACTAGAAGATGCGGCAGTTGGCGCAGGGGTTGGTCTGGGCACGGGGTTAATTTTTGGGGATCGAGTAGGCGTTGACGATGCTGTGAATGGCGCAGCGGCGGGCACGGCCTGTAATGTGGCCAATGAAGCCCTGCATGAAGACGGCGATCGCAACCTATTGGAAGATGCCGCAGTAGGGGCAGCCACGGCTGGCGGTGTCGGCATCTTGACCAATGACGACTCGTTTTTAAGCAATGCAGCCCAAGGGGCAGCGGCCTGCACCGTGATTAACGTGTTGGATTAAGTCGCTGTTAAGCAATCTAAACACATGGTTGCAGTCACGGTTAAACGTATTCTGTCGGATTACGACTGCATGCTGCGTTCTGCTACAGGAGAGTTATAGAAGAGTTTAGCCTTCAATTTAAGTTGGGTAGTTTTGGACTGACCCAAGGCAATATGATGCTGGCAGCGCTGCTTCAACAAATTCTCTTCAATATGTGAGCAGCAAGGCACTCGTCCGGTCATCTTCGTTGAATCGCTGCCGGGTAAAATCCGATGCCTATTAGCAGTCGTAGCTCTGCTCACAACAAAAACGAGAAAATGGTTTGATCTGAATCTGTTGTTTATCCGGTTTTATATGCTTGATTTCGCTTGACTATTTACCTGACTATTTACTGGACTATTTGTAGTCGCGCGCGTTCCTGCCGCAATTTTTCAGTTCTCTAGTCTGCCATCTTTTTAAAACATCTACTACTCTATATAGGAGCCCCATATTCGCTATACCCACTGTGCCAACTTCCTCAAAGCAATACGCCGCCCGCTGGATGAATCGCCTATCAGATATTCCAGTTGAGCAGTGGGATGCGATCGCCTTGCCACTCCCGACGCCTGCTTTAGAGTGGGACTGGCTGAACAATATGGAAACCTCCGGCAGCACCGGGCCTAAAACTGGCTGGCTGCCGAATCATCTGACGCTGTGGCACGACGATAGATTGGTAGCCGCCGCGCCGCTGTATTTAAAAGGCCACAGCTACGGCGAATTTGTGTTTGACCATCAGTGGGCTGAGTTAGCCGAGCGGTTGGGGGGCAGCTACTATCCGAAGCTGCTGGGCATGTCGCCGTTTACACCTGCTGAGGGCTATCGCTTTTTGATTGCGCCGACGGAAAATGAAGCTGAAGTGAATCAAATCTTAGTGGGTTTGATTGATGATTTTTGCGTCAAGCATGAGATTTCGGGCTGCAATTTTTTGTATGTTGATCCGCAGTGGCAGGAAAGTATGGAGGCGCTGGGCTTTCATAAGTGGCTGCACCATAGCTATGTCTGGAAGAACCGAGGCTTTAATGATTTCAACGATTATCTCAAACAGTTTAATGCGAACCAGCGGCGCAATATTAAGCGTGAGCGCAAGTCTGTTGAGCAGGCAGGCATTCATTTTAAGGTGCATACGGGCGAGAGCCTAACGCCTGAAATGTGTTTGAAAGTGTATGACTTTTACAGTGACACTTGTGACAAGTTTGGCTGGTGGGGTAGTAAGTACCTGAAGCGAGAGTTTTTTAAGCAGCTTCATTCCGCTTCGCGCGATACTCCTTCGGAGTGGCCTCGCCATCGCGTGGTTATTTTTGCGGCCTACACCGAACAATCCGCCGATCCGGTTGGAATGTCTTTTTGCCTGACGAAAGGCGATCGCCTCTACGGTCGCTACTGGGGATCATTTGAAGAATACAACAACCTGCACTTTAGCGCCTGCTATTATGAGCCGATTGAATGGGCGATTGCCAACGGCATCCAAACCTTCGATCCGGGTGCGGGCGGTAGCCACAAAAAGCGTCGCGGCTTTCCGGCCACGCCGAACTACAGCCTACATCGCTTTTATTCTCCCGATCTTGGTCAAATTTTAGGTAACTACATTGGCCGCATCAATCAGGCCGAACAGCTCCAAATTGATGCCATTAATGCAGACCTACCCATTAAATATTTGGACACAGAAATTCCGTTAATAGAATCCAACAAATCTTAGGATGTTTCTGGAGTGTGTTGCTAATGTATAGGGTCGTGCCTCAGCAAAAAGTGGGATAGGTAGCAAAGTCATGCCACGACCAAGGTGAAATCGCTCACCCAGCCCGCTGAGCCTGTCATATCCAGTTGAAATAACTGACCGGTAGTCGCGCCGTCACCTTGGTTTGCTCCCACAGCTTGCCGAACTTGTTTTGGCATCTGTGCCAACGCCCTGTTTGTTGACGCACGATCCCGTTCGTTCGCTCCAATCTTTGTGTATTCTCCTTGCCGATAATATGGATAACCTCCGGTGGCAAAATCCGTTCATAACCACCCCAGTCATCTGTACACCAGACTTTGCAATCTGTTTTTCCCTCCGTGTTAAACAATAACTCTGACAAAAATGAATCGGTATGCTTCCCGACTCGCATCCCCATAATCAGCCCGCTTTCCTCGGCCAAACTGAGCCCAATCCAACAGTCACCTGCCATTAACTCTTCAGG
>JBGTIK010000129.1:0-3900 GCA_041745715.1 Phormidesmis sp. | reverse complement strand
ACCACTATCGTATCGGTATTTTCTGCGTTGGCGAAGCCTTTCCCCATGAAAATCGCTTTCCCCTATATGCGCTTCACTAGCATCATCTGCCATTATTCTCAATGTGACAATTCAAAGGGCGGAATGTAGGTTGGATTATTTGATTAGACTCATTCGTGCTCAATCATCCCAATTGGAATCCAAGTTTGAGTCCGAATTTAATTGCGGTTATCGGCCAAATCCTTTGCCGCGATCCGCTGATTCTAAACAAAAGCAGCTTTCGACTTGCGATCGCAGCATCTCCTCATCCAAATTTTGTCCAATTAGCACCAGCTGATTTTTAGGCGTCCGGCCATTCCACTCTTCATCTTCTAATGAAAAACGCTTGCCACTGAGATGAAACACATGGCGCTTAGGACTTTCATCAAACCACAAAATTCCTTTCGCTCTAAATACCGAGGCCGGCAGCTGATTATCTAAAAAGTATTGGAACTTACGAATGGCCAAAGGCTGATCGCGATCAAACGAAACCGAGGTAAATCCGTCTATATCTAAGTGAGAATGGGTGCTGTGGTCGTGGTCATGCTCACAGTGGCGATGATCGTGGTCGCAGTTAGCGTGATCTTCAGGCTCATGATGATCGTGCCCAGCGTGGTCATGCCCTGAAGGATCTTCATGGGCCGAATGGTCGTGCTCTGAGTGGTCGTGGCCTGAATGATCGTGAGCCGAATGGTCGTGACTATCAGGGCTCGATTTTTTGTCCTCAAAATACTTATCCGACTCAAACAGCCCTACGCTCAAAATCAGCGGCAGCGGCACTTTGGAGTGGTCAGTGCGTAAAATTCGCGCATCGGACTTAATGTCGCGCAGCTTCACCTCAATGAGATCGGCATCGGCTTCATCTACAACGTCCATTTTGTTCAGCAAAATGATATCGCCGTAGGCAATTTGATTGTAAGCCGCCTGCGAATTAAAGAGATCTAGGCTGTAATTTTCGGCATCGACCACCGTCACAATGGAATCTAGCCGGGTCAAATCCCGTAGCTCAGTGCCCAAAAAAGTCAGCGCTACCGGCAGCGGATCGGCAAGACCCGTGGTTTCTACTACCAAATAGTCGATTTTATCGGCGCGCTCCAAGACCTTATAGACCGCCTCTAGCAGGTCATTATTAATAGTGCAGCAAATGCAGCCATTGCTCAGCTCCACCATATTGTCGTCACCGGTGGTGATCAGCAGCTCATTATCAATGCCGACTTCCCCAAATTCATTGACTAGTACCGCCGTTTTAATCCCTTCCTGGTTCGTCAAAATATGGTTGAGCAGCGTGGTTTTTCCGCTCCCCAAAAAGCCAGTAATAATCGTCACCGGCAACCCATGCTTAGAAGCATCCATTGATCGATTGGGAGCAATTGTCGTCGCAGTCATAAAAATCTGATGGTGTAGAGGGCTATCTAAGTCGCGTTGCTTTAAGCTTCATTATCCCGCATCTGTTAAAAGTTGCGGGACAATGAAACTCAATTTTTATCTCAATTTTGACCTCAGTTAAATGAAATGCTGCCTCATCCGGATTTCCATTTACTATTGAGGTTGGTTTAAATTATTGCTGTATTCCACCGTTACTCATGAGCGTCGCTATTTACAACACGCTTTCTCGCCAAAAGGAAGCCTTTCAAACCCTGGTGCCCAATCAGGTGAAAATGTATTGCTGCGGCGTCACGGTTTATGACTACTGCCATTTAGGTCATGCCCGTTCGTACATTGTCTGGGATACCGTACGCCGCTACCTAACTTGGCGTGGCTACGATGTGCGCTACGTGCAAAACTTTACCGATATTGACGACAAGATCCTCAACCGGGCCCGCCTAGAAAATTCTTCGATGGAAGCGGTTGCTCGAGCCTATACAGCGGCCTACTTTGAAGATATGGCGCGGCTAAATATTTTAGAGGCCGACGAGTACACCTATGCAACGCATACGATTGATGGCATCCAGCGCTTGATTCATGAGCTAGCGCAAAAGGGCTTTGCGTACTCTGCTGCGGGTGATGTGTACTACGCGGTGCGCAAATTTGAAGGCTATGGCAAGCTTTCAGGCCGCAAGCTAGGCGATATGCGAGCCGGTGAAAGTGGCCGCACTGACGTTAGCCAAACGCAAATTAAGCGCGATCCGTTTGACTTTGCGCTTTGGAAGTCAGCAAAGCCTGATGAACCGGCTTGGGACTCACCTTGGGGTCTGGGCCGTCCGGGCTGGCACATTGAATGTTCGGCAATGGTGCGCGATCGCCTCGGCGAAACCATCGATATTCACGTCGGCGGCGCAGACCTTCAGTTTCCTCACCACGAAAACGAAATTGCTCAGTCAGAAGCTGCTACTGGTCAGCCCTTAGCCACCTACTGGATGCACAACGGCATGGTGAATGTAGACGGCACCAAAATGTCCAAATCACTCGGCAACTTCACCACTATTCGCGGCCTGCTCGATGCCCCAGATGGGCCTGATCCGATGGCCATTCGGATGTTTGTGATGCAGGCGCAGTATCGAATGCCGCTCGATTTTACCGAAGAGGCGATAATTGCGGCGACTAAAGGCTGGGCGACGTTGAATGAAGGGCTTAATTTTGGCACACAGTATGGCGATCAGCTGGGTTGGCGATCGCATTCAAGTAGCCAATTAGATACCCAATCCATTGCCTTAGACGAAACCGCTTTTAACCAATTCCAAGCCTCAATGGACGATGACTTCAATACTCCCGGAGCCGTTGCCGTTTTATTTGGACTGGCCAAAGAGCTACAGCGGCAGGGTAATTTAATCGTGCATGAAGGCCAGCCTGACGCTGATCCAGCAGCGCTTGAGCAGCAGTGGCAAACATTAGTCCAGCTTGCTGAAGTTTTGGGTTTAGAAGCTCAAGCTATTTCCTCAGTGGCCTCAGTTGATGAGATAAGTGATACCGATGTCGAAACTTTGATTGCGCAGCGAACAGCCGCCAAGCAGTCCAAAAATTACGCAGAATCGGATCGCATCCGAGCCAATCTGGGTGCCAAAGGCATCACCCTGATTGATAAACCGGGCGGTGTGACGATTTGGCACCGTTAGCTTATCTATGAGCAAGGAACTTAGCAAAAAGCTTAGTCAAACACTAGGAGAAGACAATGCTTGAATATATCAATTTGCCCAATGGTCAACTGCCGCCAGTTGCGCCTTACTCTCATGCTGTGCGAGCGGGCGATTTTTTGTTTGTCACAGGTCAGCTAGCGGAAGATCCAGACAGCGGGGAAGTCATCAAAGGCTCAATCGAAGCGCAAGCTGAGCAGGTCATGGCTAACCTTCAGCTCGTGCTCGATCATGCGGGCAGCAGCTTTCAAAACGTTGTGATGTCACGCATTTTTGTGACTGATTTTCGCTACTACGATACCGTCAATCGCATCTATGCCAGCTACTTTACAGCCGGTCGCTATCCTGGGCGCACGACTGTGGGCGTCACTGCCTTAGCAGGCTTTGGCGATGTTGAAATTGATTTAATCGTATATTGCGGCAGTTGATTAGCGATTGATGTACTGATCTAATCGGTTAATCATCATAAGCCTAAATCTTCGAGATCCTCAAGATCTTCGAGATCTCCGGCGACTGATAAATCCACGCACAGCTCTTGAAAGGCTTGATTACGAGTTTTGCGGGAGGTGCGCCGGTATTTGGCTTCTAGTCTCGGCTCGTGCGTTAGCTTGCCAGCTTCGGACATTTTTATCTTTTCAGTAGCTTCGGTATCTGGCTGGTGCGATCGCGCTTTCTCCTGCTGAACCACCTCTACCAGCATCGTCAAATAGTGCTGATATCGCTCCCAGCCGCCGCGCACCACGCATCCGGGCTCATCTCGATGCAAGCAATTGCTAAATTGACAGCTGCCGCTCTCTTGCCGCTGCCGAAT
>JBGTIK010000128.1:0-8861 GCA_041745715.1 Phormidesmis sp. | reverse complement strand
GCTTCAAGCATCTCGGTGATGTGATTGAAGGGGTGCAGTTCAAAGATGGCGTTCGAGTAGAGCCGATAATTACGATTGCCAATCGGGAAGATCGGGAGGTCGCCTAATTTTGTCTTTGTACACCAGATTTGACTATATCCCGGCTGTAATTGAATCGGGCATGACAGACAAATAAGAACTGAGTCTTTTGCCGTTGTGCTGGGTTGATAGAAGGGTGTGAGGCTGAAGGGTCAGAGTGAAGGATGCCTAGCTTTGATTCAGGTACACCGGACTCTATAAGCTCTCTGACTATCTGACAGTTCGGTTCAATCTGAGCTGAGGCAATGAGTAATGAGATAGGTAAATCTAGCTGATGAATAGCCTGTATAAGGCTGATGAGAGTCGTTGTTTTAACTAGTCCACAGTCGGAGTAATAAACATATCGAGCGGTAGTAAGGCCCGCTGCTTGGTTACTCAGACCAAGACTCATCACCTTGATTAACTCTACGTGCTTGTCTGACAACTCATTGTGCTGTTCTAAAACCTTGCGAATATTGAAGTACACCTGTGGTGCTAGCTTGGCGCGTACCCGTTCTTTCTTGCTGAGTTCTGCTGTGATGATGGGTTCGTTTCTGTAGTCAAGAGAGAGTAAGTTCATTTGATTTCATTGGCCCCCTTGATGGTTGAGTCTGAGATGATTTCCCACTTGAGTAAATAGTCTTCAATAGCCTGAGTGATAATCCAATTCACAGACCGACTATCAAGAGTCTTTTGATACCTGACCAAGCGCTCTTTAAGTTCGGGTTCTATTCGCAGATTGATTGCTGTTCGTTTCAAAGTCATTAGAGGTTATATGTTGGCTGGCCCCTTAATTATACCATCGAGATATCACTACTGGCACAATTCCCAAAGTGACAGACATCAGGATTGCTTATTTAAAATGATCAAACACAGGTTTTTAAATAAGCTCTGGTTATCGCTGAGGTCTGACACTCGCTGCGCTCACTACCCATAGAGCCTGAAACCTATACACAGCAAGGATTATAAAAAGTCTAGTAACCCCTATAGAGAGGGGATAAAAATCTATAGACCAAATCACTTATCCTCTTAGTTCTTATAGGGGTTACTAGACTTTTGAACCTATCCTCTGGCTACCGGAATCATTTACCTAAAAACATCTAAATCACCTACCTAAAATAATGGCTGTGATGTAGCGCTACCGATGGTTTTAGAGGATAAATTGTTGAAATGATGTCTCAGTTTGAACCTTTCCTCTGACCATCATCATCAGATATCCATTACAGGCACATCAGCTCGATTGATTACATGGGCATAGGTTTTCATGAGGGTAGCTGGTGAGCTATGACCTGCTATGTCTGCTACCTGTGGCACGGTTAACCCTTGTTCTAGTGCCATGCTTAGGGTTGTATGTCTGATGGTGTGCAGCTTGCGATACTTGACCTCAGCTTTATCTAGAATCAGTGGCCATATTCTACGGGTGAAGAAATGCCGATTCACTGGCCCTCCTGTCTTGCTGATGAAGGCGTAATCATTAGTTGCTAACTCAGCTGGTACCAGTCCTATTAACTGCTCACTGTGAAGCGTTCTGACAGAGCCTGTCTTGGTACTGGCTATCCGCCCAAACCTGCCAGTGTTGTGACTCTTCCTGTAATTAGCGTTGATGGTTATGGTGCATCGTTCATGATTGATTTGACTTCCTTGAATGGCCGCGACTTCACCGAACCTGCAACCGCTGATAATCAGAAACTTAGTGAAGGTTAAATACTCTGGTCTGTGCCTGCTAACTGCGCTACATATAGCTCTCAGTTCATCAGCCGTAAAGACTTCCACCGCTGGTGTATACCCTCTTCTTTTAGGTTTGGGGATGCTCACCCCCTTGACTGCATAGCCGTTCTCTTTGCTCCATCTAAGGCAGGCTCTAAGCTGGCTAGCTCTTAGGTTGTGTGTGAATGCCGATAGGTCAGAACCGAACGCGCTACCGCTGGCTATGGCGTTCCTGGTAGTTCGGTAATGATTGGCCCTAGTCTCTGGTGATAGTCCCAATGAATCAACCCAAGCATCCCAAACCCCAATCAATGAGGTAGGTATAGGCCGCTGTATAAGCATCCGCTGGTTCTGATATCTATCTAGCGTGCCGTCGAATGTACCCGCCTGCTCATCCGCTATTATCTGCGCTGCTATTGCTTGGGCAGTAGCTCTATGACTTGGATTCAACCAGCTTAAGCCGGATAGGGATAGTGAGTATCGGTGCCCTGAGATTGTGAAGCGTAATCGAATGCCCTGGCCATTACTTTGAAGCTGTACGGTTCGCATGATTGACCTAGATATTGACCTAGGCTCAAACCAATTCTTAGTAAGTTCTCATGGCATTTAGCGAGTCGGGGCTATAGCGCAGCTGGTAGCGCACCTCAATGGCATTGAGGGGGTCAGGAGTTCGAATCTCCTTAGCTCCATATTTAGGGACGGGTTAATTGGCTAATAGACTGGGCGGTTATTCAATGTCGTAATAGCCCCTATACCATTCAACGAATTTTTGAATGCCCACGGATAGCGGCGTAGCGGGCGTGAAGCCGACATCATCCATCAGATCCTGCACATCCGCGTAGGTGGCCGGAACATCGCCTAGCTGCATGGGCAGCATATTTTTTTCAGCCTTTTTACCCATCGCTTGCTCGATAGTGGTGATGAAGTCCATGAGCGTCACTGGGCTGTGATTGCCGATGTTATAGATTTTGTAGGGCGCTGTGGTAGAAAGGTTTTGAGCTTGGGCTTCAACCGCACTGCGCTTGGGCTGAGGGTTGTCCATCACGCGCAAAATACCTTCAATCACGTCGTCTATGTAGGTGAAGTCGCGCTGCATTTGGCCGTGGTAGTAAACGTCGATAGGGCGGTTTTGAGCGATCGCATCGACAAACTTAAAATAGGCCATATCCGGCCTACCCCAAGGGCCATAGACGGTGAAAAACCGCAGTCCGGTCACCGGCAACCCGTATAGATGGCTATAGGAATGCGCCATTAGCTCATTGGCTTTTTTGGTCGCAGCGTAAAGTGAGACGGGATGATCCACGCGGTCATCAGTGGCAAAAGGCACCTTTTTATTTTGACCATACACCGAGCTAGAAGAGGCAAACACCAAATGAGCGACCTGGCTGTGACGGCAACCTTCTAAAATGTTTACAAAGCCAAGTAAATTGCTATCGGCGTAGGCCAAAGGATTTTCGAGGGAATAGCGCACACCGGCCTGAGCGGCCAAATTGACCACACAGCTAAAAGAATTTTGGGCAAAGAGGGTAGCGATTGCCGCGCGATCGCTCAAATCTATCCGCTCAAACGTAAAATTTTCAAACGCCTGTAGCTGCGCTAAGCGATCTTTTTTTAGCCGGACATCGTAGTAGTCATTCACAGTATCTATGCCATAGACCGGCTTTCCAGCCTCCAGCAGCCGCAAAGATAAAAAGTAACCAATAAAGCCAGCAGCGCCTGTGATCAAAATGGCCATAATGCTCAGGAATAAAATTGCCGAAGAAATTGAGCACCCCAAAAAGCGGTAGCGCTACAGAAGATATCAGGATATATAACAAATATCTGATAAATATTTAGCAAGATCTAGCAAATGAAGGGCGTTGATAGGCTTGTTTATAATATTTGCCACCAGACCTGCATGATCGACAAGATGGGTAATCACAGCCTAGTAACGCATAGCTCATCACGCCAAGCCTCGTCATCAGTGATACGATTGCCACAGCACAAAATGAGAAAACTAACAGAAACCTAACAAGAGTAAGGACTCCTCAATGCAAGAATTTGATAAGTCGATTTCTATCGACGGCCGAGAGATTCATCTAAAAGCGGGCCTGTTAGCGCCCCAAGCAGGTGGCTCGGTACTTGTAAGCTCTGGCGATACGGCTGTCTTAGTAACAGCTACAAGATCTTCCGGCAGAGAAGGTATCGACTTTTTACCCCTGCTGATTGACTACGAAGAGCGTCTATATGCTGCCGGTCGCATTCCCGGCGGCTTTTTACGGCGAGAAGGCCGCCCGCCGGAGCGCGCCACCCTCACCAGCCGACTGATTGATCGCCCCATGCGTCCGCTGTTTCCCGAATGGATTCGCGACGACATCCAAATTGTGGCCACCACCGTTTCCATGGATGAAGACGTGCCGCCCGATGTGCTGGCCGCGACCGGCGCGTCGATTGCCGTTCTCCTAGCCGAAATTCCGTTCAATGGCCCGATGGCCGCTGTGCGCGTCGGCCTCGTCGGCGATGACTTTATCATCAACCCCACCTACGCCGAAATTGAAGAAGGCGATCTCGATCTCATCGTGGCGGGTTCGCCTGACGGGGTAATAATGGTCGAAGCCGGGGCCAATAAGCTGCCTGAGCAGGACGTGATTGAAGCAATTGACTTTGGCTATGAAGTCGTGCGTGATTTGATTCAAGCGCAGCTTGATTTGGTGGAAGAGCTGAAGCTAACGCGCCCGGTTGAGCCGCCGCCAGTGGTCGATGAAGCCCTAGAAAGCTTTATTGCTGATAAGGCCAACGCGGCTATTAAAGACGTGCTGAAGCAGTTTGAGCAGACTAAAGCAGAGCGTGACGACAAGCTTGATGCGATCAAAGCGGACGTTTCTGAGGCGATTAAAGCCCTTCCAGAAGATGACGCGGTGCGCTTGGCGACAGAAGCCGATAAGAAGGCACTGGGTAAGTCGTTTAAGGCATTAACGAAAAAGTTGATGCGATCGCAAATTCTAGAAGAAGGCAGGCGCGTCGATGGTCGCAAGCTCGACGAAGTGCGCGAAATCACCTGCCGCACGGGCGTTTTACCGCAAAGAGTGCACGGCACTGGCCTGTTCAGGCGCGGTCTGACGCAGGTGCTGTCAGTGACGACGTTAGGCACACCCGGCGACGCCCAGATGATGGACGATCTCCACCCTGGCGGTGACAAAAAGTATCTGCACCATTACAATTTTCCGCCTTATTCAGTCGGAGAAACTCGGCCAATGCGATCGCCCGGTCGTCGCGAAATTGGCCACGGCGCACTTGCAGAACGTGCCCTAGTGCCAGTGCTACCGCCTCAAGAAGAATTTCCTTACATCATCCGCGTCGTCTCTGAGGTGCTTTCTTCCAACGGCTCTACCTCAATGGGCTCCGTTTGCGGATCGACCCTTTCATTAATGGATGCTGGCGTGCCAATTACGCAGCCAGTGAGCGGTGCGGCCATGGGCCTAATCCGCGAAGGCGATGAAATCCGCATCCTCACCGACATTCAAGGCATCGAAGACTTTCTCGGTGACATGGACTTCAAAGTAGCCGGTACCGACAGCGGCATCACTGCGCTACAAATGGACATGAAAATCACCGGCCTGCCGATGGAAGTGATCAGTGAAGCCATTAATAAAGCGCGACCAGCGCGGCTGCACATTCTAGAAAAAATGCTAGAAACCATTGACAAGCCTCGCAGCGAAGTCTCCCCTTACGCCCCGCGCCTGCTCACCATGCAGATCAACCCCGACCAAATCGGCATGGTCATTGGCCCAGGCGGCAAACAAATCAAGGCCATTACTGAAAAAACCACCGCCAAGGTGGATATTCAAGACGATGGCACAGTGACCATTTCCGCCATCGATTCGGACAAGGCCATGCAGGCCAAAAAGATGATCGAAGGCATTACCCACGTCGCCGAAGCGGGCAACGTCTACATGGGCAAGGTCACTCGCGTGATTCCGATTGGTGCTTTTGTTGAGTTCATGCCCGGTAAAGAAGGCATGGTGCACATTTCTCAGCTCGCTGACTACCGCGTCGAAAAGGTAGAAGACGAAGTGAATGTAGATGACGAAGTGCTAGTGAAAGTGCGCGAAATCGACAGCCGGGGCCGCGTTAACTTGACGCGCTTGGGCATTCACCCCGACGAAGCCGAAAAAGCAAAAGCCGCTGCTGGCGTTGAAGACTAAGCAAGATTGAGCCCCAAGGCAGATCAAAGCGCATCACAGGAGGCACGTTAAAAAGCGTGCCTTTTGGATTTTTGACCCGATTTTTAGCGCGATCGCCGAGGTTGCTTCACACTTCTCATTGCTTAGCGTCGGGGTTTACCTGTACGATCCAGGATGCTGCGCCTATTTAAGATGAACCTGTGCGAAAAGTTGTAATTGCTGGTAATTGGAAAATGCACAAAACCAAGGCTGAGGCTTTGGCGTTTGTGCAACAGTTGATGCCTCAGCTAGCGGGCGTCCCGGAAAATAGAGAATTAGTGATCTGCGCGCCTTTTACGGCGCTGGGCCTGCTGAGCGATAAGCTGCAAGGCACACCGGTGAAGGTGGGCGCACAAAACATTCACTGGGAAAAATTTGGCGCGTATACGGGTGAAATTTCTGGCACGATGCTCTGTGAGCTAGGCGTTCGCTACGTCGTCATCGGCCACAGTGAAAGGCGGCAGTACTTTGGTGAAACCGATGAAACCGTCAACGCCCGCCTCAAGGCCGCACAGATGGCTGGACTCACACCAATTTTGTGTGTGGGTGAAACCAAGCAGCAGCGAGATAGCAACGAAACCGAAGCGATCATTACTAATCAGGTCAAAAATGCTTTGGTAGGCGTCAATCAATTTAATCTTGTGATTGCTTATGAACCGATTTGGGCGATCGGCACGGGCGATACCTGTGCGAGTCAAGAAGCAAATCGAGTGATTGGGCTAATTCGCTCACAGCTTGATAATCAGCATGTTTCTATTCAATATGGCGGCTCGGTAAAACCGGATAATGTAGATGAAATTATGGCCCAAAGTGAAATCGACGGGGCGCTAGTCGGTGGGGCTAGCCTAGAAGCCGATAGCTTTGCGCGGTTGGCGGGCTATAGAGAATGAGTCGTGTTTCGACAGGCAAAGTTGTTCCTTGAGGATTTTGCTGGCTTGGAACATAGTAGAAGTTGATATGAATAGATTGTGAAGTTCTGCTCTACACCTATTCAGATCTTGCAGCCTTTTTCTACCTTTTCCCTTCCCTTAAGTCAGTGCCATTGATCTATTAGACTGTAGTTGGCGGGTTAATCTTGGTGGCAGCGATGCAGGCATTCAAACTCAAAGGAACAATAGACGAGGCTGGAAAGCTGATTGTAGCTGAGCCAGTAGATCTGACGCCTGGAGAGGTCGAGGTTATCCTTTTGAAGCCGGTTGGGTCTCCTGATGGGCGTTCGGCTAGTGCCAGCGATGAAACGAAACTGAATGAAGCAGGGGAAGGTACCTTCAAGACTAAGGTGAAGGCATTAGCCGGTTGGTTTGAGAAGGTATCCCCTGTGCCTCAAGATTTTGACGCTGATGATGCCAGATGGCAGGCGCTCAAGGAAAAGTACAATTTGTGAAGGCACTTATTGATACCAACATTTTTCTAGATGTAGCTCTTCAGAGACAGCCATTTCTGGTAGAAAGCGATCAGGTTTTATCTTTTGTAGAAGATGAACGGCTTTCAGGATATATTTCGGCCTCTGCAATCAGTGACTTTTATTACATTGCCCGCAGAGGCATTGGACGAACGGAGTCTCTCGATTTTTTGGAAAGCTTATTGAGCTTTTGTCAGGTCGCGACAGTCAACCAAGCGGCTATTGATAGGGCGATCACACTTACCAAACAGTCGGGCTTCAAGGACTTTGAAGATGCCATTTTGAACTGCACAGCGGTCGTCAACGCCTTAGATACTATCGTGACGCGCAATGTGAAGGACTTTAAACTATCTGAGTTGCAGATAGTGACCCCAGCGCAGTTAATTGAAAGGTTCGGCTAGTCAGGCGAATTTTTGGCAGCCGCCCCTGCGTTTGGAAATTTGCATTTAACCGAGACTTCAAAGTTGCTTTCGGCGGTGCCTTTGATAAAAATAGGCACGCCGACTTCGCCGCCAATTTTCAGGCCAAATTTGAGGTTTATTTCTTCGACTTCAACGTCTGAAAGATTTTTGAACGCGCCGATGACGTACCAGGTGTAGGCGCGGATGGTGCCATGAATGTCTTTAAGTTCAGCCTTGAGCTTTTCGTTCAGGCCGTAGCTTTCTCGATCGCCGCCACGGGTAGGCGCACTGCTCGGCGCACTGGGCAATTCAGCAGATTCGGTAGATTCGATGTAGACGGTGTAGGTGGTGCCGTCGGCGTCTTGTAGCTGGACGGGTTGGATATTGGTCATAATTTTTACGTTCTACGCTTCCTATCAAGTTCGCTTGTTGGCTATGTTAGGGTGAATTGCTCCTGAATTCGTTTATTTATGGCTCGTTACGCACTTGTGATTGGGATTGGTGAGTACGATCACTTACCGAAGTTATTGAAGCCGAGGGCAGATGCTGAGGCGATGCGGGCGGTGTTGCAAGCGGGCGATCAGTTTGAGGTGACGTTGCTCAATGTGGGGGTGACGCGCGATCGCCTGAAAGAAGCCTTAGAAACCCTGTTGCTAAAGCGTGGCAAAAACAGCGATGTGCTGATTTATTTTACGGGACATGGCTTTACGGCTGGCGAAGATGAGGACGAGGCGCAGGGGTACTTGGCGACGCAAGACTGCCGGGTGGAGACAGATGACAATCGGGTGCTGTCTGCACGTAAAGGATATTCTTTTCAATCGTTGAATGGTTTGATTGCTAAGGCTGAGCTGAGCAGTTTGGTGATGCTGCTGGATTGCTGTCACGGGGGGTCTTTTATTGAGTCGGCGCCGGCGAGGGAGAAGCTGAGCGCACTGAATAAGACTCGCTACTGTTTGATCCCACATTCCGCCCTTTGAAGTGTCACACTCAGGTATTAATGATAGAGCCCTGTTTTGGAAAGACTTTCATGGCTTAGCAGTTCAAATGAACTAAGTCATAAAAATTCTCAATTAAGGTTAACTATTGAGAACC
>JBGTIK010000127.1:0-3863 GCA_041745715.1 Phormidesmis sp. | reverse complement strand
GCGGCGCGATCGCCGTTTGTCGATTAGGCGGTGGCTGATGGGCCTAGGAAATTTGCTCAAGCTGTTGAGCAATCCGGCAGGTGAAATGCTGCCGCTGTATTGGCAGCTATCCTCTCGGCAGACAGTGCTAGCAGGCTATGGTCTTGCTGTCATGGCGAATGTGTGTTTTGTACTGGGTGGACTGTTCATTGCAGGTCTCAACGGCTGGCTGCTGGCTTCGCAATTATGGGCTGCTGGGGCGCTGATGTTTGTGGCAATGATAGTAGCTGTGGCTATAGCGCGCATTTGGTTGCGTGATCGCAGCTTATGGGTCGCGGATATTTTAATGTTAGGCACAGCGGTTTGGCCGTTGGGGCTGCTAACAGGCGTGATCGCGCTGCTGCGACACGCAAGCGATGGGCTCAACACTTTTGGCCTGTATGGACTAGCTGCTTTAGCGATGCTGTGGGCGTTTTCTCATTCACTGCTGACACTTTACAGCGGACTTTCTCGCATTCACGCTTTTTCTGATCGCGTCACCGCTTGGCTAGCGCCTTTAATTTTGACCCTAGGAATTGTTTCAGGTATAGGCACTTGGAGCTTGTTGAGGCTTAGTCTTTAAATTCTTTGACTTATCTTTGACTTAAAGAACAATTTCAATCAGCGTACTCGAACTCATTAGCGCATAAATTTCGCGGAGATCTTTGTTCTTGAATGAGATATAGGCCCATCCAACAGGTTTGTTATCTTTCTTTGTTCTTGTTATTTTTTATTTTCCATAGATAGCCGAGTCACAGCGCACATATTGCCTTACTGGCTCACAAACCAATCAATCAGTTTCCGCGCAATGCTTAGTTCTCCAGGCACAGATGGCAAGCCGCCCTTATCAAACCAAGCCGCATCTTCTATCTCCGCTGGCGCTGGCGTAATTGTGCCACTGGCGTATTCAGCGGTAAAGCCCACCATCAGAGAATTTGGAAACGGCCAGGGCTGAGAGCCAAAGTAGCGAATATTTTCAATCTCAATGCCGACTTCTTCTCTCACCTCACGCGCTACCGTTTCTTCTAACGATTCGCCCGGTTCCACAAAGCCCGCTAGCACGCTGTACAGACCATCCGGGAAGCGCGGCGATCGCGCTAACAGCAATTGTTCTCCTTTAAAAACCAGCATAATCACCGCCGGAGAAAGTCGAGGATACTGCCTGAGATCGCACGTAGGACAGCGCTTAGAGCGCTCCGTCGGCAGCTGAGTCATTGGCGTGGCGCAGTGGCCGCAGTACTGATGGGTTCGATCCCAATCAACAATTTGCACTGCCCGCGAGGCGATCGCAAACAAATCCTCACTCACCTGCCCGTGCAAATCGCGCAAACCCATCAGCGTAAACCGCTCAGGCAGCGCCAAGCCCGCGTCCCACTCAGCCGCCATACAAGGCTGACCTTTTAAATACCCCAAAAACTGAGTTCTAAGCACCGCAATCCCCATTTCAGCCAGTGTTGTCGCCGCCGGAAAAGCCACCCCCGCTTGAGTCACCACCAAGTTAGACCGCTGACAGATAAACCACCGCACAGGCAACAGCGCCGGATCCAGCGCCGCTTGATCGTCTGCGAAGGGCGCGATCGCGGGTACAAAATTATCAGAAATCGCAAAAGGCTGTAGAGAAATCAAAATAAAAACAAACCAAGACTTAATGGCTTTGATGATACTGCTCAGGGTTCGTGTCTGATTCTAACCGACCATCCACCAGATTAATAATGCGATCCGCAACATCGAGAATGCGGTTATCGTGCGTCACCATTAGCACTGTCGCCCCTTTCTCTATACAAAGCTGCCGCATCAAGTTCACCACATCTCGCCCAGAAGCTTTATCCAATGCCGCCGTCGGCTCATCGGCCAAAATAATTTGCGGCTGATTCACCATCGCTCGCGCTATAGCTACCCGCTGCTTTTGTCCGCCCGAAAGCGCCTTGGGCTTGTAGTGAATGCGATCGCCCAATCCCAGCTTCGTCAACATCGCCGCCGCCTGCTGCTGCTTACCCTCAAAGCGCTCCGTTAGCTCCACCGACATCTCCACATTTTGGCTAGCCGTCAATGACTCAAACAAATTATGTGCCTGAAAAATAAAGCCAATATTGCGCCGCACCCGAATTAGCTCTCGATTACTCAAGCCCACTAGCTCATTGCCCAACACATTCAAACTCCCCTCTTGCACCGTCCGCAGCGCTCCGACCAGCGTCAGCAGCGTCGTTTTCCCCGACCCCGAAGGCCCCGTCAGAATCACAATCTGCCCCTTCGGCAAATTCAGCGAAATATCATACAGCACCTGTTTTTCAAGCTCACCTTCGCCAAAGTGAAAATTCAGATGTTCAATCTTTATCGCCAGTTGTTGATTCGTCGGAGCGGGCATCAGCGCTGAGTGAGTTGCAACCATAATAGTTTCTTTAAAAAATAAACAATCTCTATAAAAACGCGCTAGCGCTGATTAAACGCCCGCCAGGTCAGGCTAATTCTCGGCCCCACGCCCTTCTGCTTTTTAATCGCATGAACCCATTCCTCCTGCACCGCCGAACTCATATACAGCACCGATCCGGGCTGTAAAACAAACGCCCGCTGAAGCTGTGGATCTGTTTTATTGCGATACGTCAGCTTACGCGCATGACCCAACGACACAATTGCCACCCCCGTCCCCGGCTGCAAATCTGTTGTATCATCGGCATGGAACCCCATTTTGCTCTGCCCCGTCTCATAAAAATTCAGCAGACAGTTGTTAAACTTCACGCCCAGTACCTTGTATAGCCGTTCTACTACCGGCTCCAAAGCCTGGTGCATCGGCACCGCCGGATACTGCATCTGCGCATAATTATAAGGCACGCCAAACGACGCCGTGCGCCGCGCCGCCATACTTCCTTCCCAGGCAATACTGTCTCTTAGTGTCTCAAATAATCTCATTTGATCCACCCAAAAGTCATCTTTAATCAGTAAATCGTCAACAAGTAAATCAATCAGGCTGTCCGTATCGCCCATTAGCCTCCAAACACCTCCGCTGGATCGGTTTTTTGCACCTTTCTGACTGCGACCATCCCCGACACAATACACATCACAAACGTCGCCACAAACAAATTCGTCGCTCGCTGCTGCGTCATTTGAAAAAACAACCCCGTTGCATTCGCCGCTCCCGTATAGAGCAAATAGCTAATCGCAAACCCCGGCACAAAGCCCAGCACCGACAAAAACAGCGCCTCTTGCAGCACCACCTTTAGCAGATAAGCGTTCGTGTAGCCCATCGCCTTGAGCGTGGCATACTCTGCCCAGTGATCGGCCACATCGGTATAGAGAATCTGGTACACCAAAATAATCCCCACCATAAAGCTCATCGCCGTCAGCAGCGAAAACACAAATCCAATACTTGTATTCTCCTGCCAATAGGTGCGCTCTCTATCGACAAAGCCCCCCGGCCCCGATTTCGGTAACACAATCACATCTTTCGGCAGCGCTGCCTGCAACGCCGCCACCACCTGAATAGCATCCGCCCCTGGCTCTAGCTTCACTACCCCCACATCCGCCGTCGCAAAACTGCGTTTATCCTTCTCCGGCCCCCGATCTGCAAAATAGCGTAAAAAATTCACATCGCTCATCACCAAGTTGCCGTTGCCCGACGCAAAATCAGTCCCCAGCTCAAAGGTGCCAACAATGTGCAGCGTTTTATCCACCAGCTCAGAAACAACCCCGCTCTCAGATGGGCCAATTTCAGATCGAGAACGGCTGTCCATCAGCGCCGTATTCGGGATTTGTAGCGCCGCCATCTGCGCCATAATGTCTGGCATGAGCAGCACCGGATCGCCCAAATTAAACGCCAGCGTCCGCACCGAAAAAGACTTTTTGGTTAC
>JBGTIK010000126.1:0-4947 GCA_041745715.1 Phormidesmis sp. | reverse complement strand
TGTGCCTTTTGTCTTCTCTATGGCCTCTTACAAACGCCGCAAACTCAATCTGCACCTACTTGAGCGCTTTATTCACAACTTAGGTTTAGACGAGACTTTGATTAAAAACCATCCCAACTATCAAAGCCTCTGTGACTATGGACGCATAGACTCCTAATTTTGTCCGGAGTATTGCTAAGTAGAGATGCCATTCAACCTTTCGGAGAGCCTTTATGCGTGCAGTCCTCATGGCCGGTGGTTCAGGGACAAGGCTAAGGCCACTGACCTGTGACTTACCCAAGCCGATGGTGCCCGTACTCAATCGTCCGATTGCCGAGCACATTGTCAATCTGCTCAAGCGCCACAATATTACCGAAATTATTGCCACCTTGTTTTATCTGCCCGATGTGATGCGGGACTACTTTCAAGATGGCAAGGCGTTTGGCGTACAGATGACTTACGCCGTTGAAGAAGATCAGCCACTCGGTACCGCAGGCTGTGTCAAAAACGTGGCTGAACTGCTCAAAGACACTTTTTTGGTGATCAGTGGCGACAGTATTACCGATTTTGATTTGCAGGCCGCAATTAGATTTCACCGGGCTAAGGGCTCAAAGGCGACGCTGCTGCTCAAGCGTGTCCGCAATCCGTTGGAGTTTGGCGTGGTGATTACCGACAAAGATGATCGCATTGTCCGCTTTTTAGAAAAGCCTTCTACCAGCGAAATTTTTTCAGATACGGCCAATACCGGCACCTATATTCTCGAACCTGAGGTGCTGGACTATCTGCCGTTTGATGAGGCTCAAGATTTTTCAAAAGACTTGTTTCCTCGCCTGCTTGCCGAAGATGTGCCGATGTATGGCTACGTGGACACCGGCTATTGGTGCGATGTCGGCCATCTCAATGCCTACCGAGAGGCCCAGTACGACGCGCTGTATGGCAAAGTGCAAATCGATCATGCTTACCCTGAAACGATTACTGGGGTACGTGTGGGCAAAGATACCTTTATTCATGCAACGGCCAAGCTGCATCCGCCGGTGCTGATTGGCGATAACTGCCGCATTGGGCCTAGAGCGGTGATTGAGGCCGGTACGGTCGTGGGTGATAACGTCACAATTGGCAGTGACGCTGATCTCAATCGCCCGATTATTTGGAATGGGGCGGTGTTGGGCGATGATACGCATTTGCGGGCTTGTATCATCGCGCGAGGCACCCGCGTGGATCGGCGGGCGCATGTGCTGGAAGGGGCGGTGGTCGGGTCACTTTCGACGGTTGGCGAAGAGGCTCAAATTAGCCCAGGGGTGAGGGTTTGGCCCAGTAAGCTGATTGAATCTGGAGCGACGCTGAATATTAATTTGATCTGGGGGCAGACGGCTCAGCGCAATTTGTTTGGCCAACGGGGGGTGTCGGGGCTAGCCAATATTGACATCACGCCTGAATTTGCGGTCAAGCTAGGGGCGGCTTATGGCTCGACCCTTAAGGTGGGCGATCATGTGACGGTTTCTCGCGATCAGCGCAGCATTTCGAGAATGGTGACCAGGTCGCTGATTGCCGGGTTGATGTCAGTGGGGGTGAATGTACAAAATCTCAATGACGTGGCGATTCCGGTGGCAAGAAATGTGCTGCCGACGCTGGGGGTGATTGGCGGTATTCATGTGCGGTTGCATCCAACCCGCTCGGATCACATTTTGATTGAGTTTTTTGATGTAAAGGGGATTGATATTTCTAAGGGGCAGGAGAAGAAGATTGAGGGGGCTTATTTTAAGGAGGATTTTCGGCGATCGCAGATCCACGAAATCGGCACCGTCACCTACCCCAGCAGCCCGCTAGAACACTACACCACGGCGTTTGAAAAGTATCTCAATATAGAATCTATTCGCAGTAGCAAGTCAAAAGTAGTGATTGACTACGCCTATTCCGTCTCCGGGGCAGTACTGCCGCAGTTGCTCGGCAAATTTGGCTGCGACGCCGTTGTGCTCAATGCCAGCTTGAGTGCAACGGCTCCCTCGATGAACGAAAGAGAATCGCTACTAGCTCAGCTGGGTCAGGTGGTGCAGGCTTTGCAGGCCACTTTTGGGGTGCAGGTTTCAGCCAATGGTGAGCAGCTGGTGCTAGTCGATGAGGTAGGCACACCGATTCGCGGCGAAATGCTGACGGCGCTGATGACGCACATGATCTTAACGGCTAATCCTAGAGGCGCTGTCGTTGTTCCTGTGCAGGCATCCGGTGCTATCGAAGAAATTGCCCGCCGTCACGATGGCTGCGTGATTCGCACCAAGGCCAATCCGACGGCTTTGATGGAAGCCTGCGCAGCCCATGACCATGTGGTGCTAGGCGGCAGCGGCGAGATGGGCTTTATCTTTCCGCAATTGCATCCGGGGTTTGATGCGATGTTTTGCATTGCCAAGCTGATTGAGATGCTGCTGATTCAGGAGCGATCGCTCGGTCAAATTTGGGAAGAGCTGCCGCGCACCTCCCATCGCTCCGTGACCCTGCGCTGCCCCTGGACAGTGAAAGGCGCACTCATGCGCTATCTTGTAGAAACCCATCCGGTAGAGAGCTTAGAGCTAACAGACGGTGTTAAAATAGTTGATCCGTACCAGCACAGTGCTGGACAGAGCTGGGTACTGGTTTTACCCGATGCCAGTGAGCCGCTGGTGCATATTTTTGCCAACAGCGAAGATCGCACCTGGGTCGATAGCCAGCTGCGAAATTATCGACAGCGGGTGCAAAACTTTATAGAGTCAGAGCAGGGAATTAAGGAACAGATCGTATGAATAGCTGCATCTTGATGGCGGAAATCGTGGAAGCGCCTCAGCTTCGCTACACCGCTGATAACCAAACGCCGATTGCGGAGTTTGTGGTGAAATTTCCGGGCTTGCGCGAAAATGATCCATCAAGTCAGATGAAAGTCTTGGGCTGGGGAAATTTGGCTCAAGAAATTCAGGAGCGCTACCGGGTGGGCGATCGCGTTTTACTCGAAGGCCGCCTGGGCATGAATACCGTCGAGCGCCCCGAAGGCTTTAAAGAAAAGCGGGCCGAAATGACGGTGCAGCGCGTTAGCCCCCTGGGCGATTTACAGTCGATGGCTATAGCTGAACCCACTCCCATGTCAGCAGGCAAATTTGTTGGCAGCGGCGCACCGGTCAATTCTGTACCTTCAGCGGCGACGGCACCGGCCACGCCCGCCACGCCCGCTGCGCCTGCCGCCAATGCCCCTGACTACGACGACATTCCTTTTTAGAGTGAAGCTAATTTAGAGTGAACCTACTATTTTTACCGCGAGGCTTCAAAGGCTTCGCGGTCTTCAAAAATGGTGAAGACGCGATCCATGCTAGTCAATTCAAACAGCATCTTAATCTGCGGATTGATTGAGCACACGTACATTTCGCCGCTGCTAGAGCGCACTTTTTTGAGCACTGACACTAAGGTGCCAAGGCCGGAACTGTCTACAAAAGTAGTGTCTTTTAGATCCATCAATAGAACTTTGGTATTGCTTTCTAAGGCACGCTCTACCTGGTTGCGAATTTCTCCGGCTTTGGTACTGTCTAAAATGCCTGAAGGGGTCAACACCTGAACAGTTGTACTCATGCTCACCATAGTTACCTGAAGTCTGTATGTCTACTGACGATAAGTTTACTAGTTTGAGCCGCAGCTAGCAGCCCCGCTTCTTCGCCAAAGGCTGTAAGAATGCCCTGCTTTATCAAAGCTTTATGCAAGTCTGGTTGGGCAAGGCTGCGCTTCACTCGATGCCGACGCGCTCAGTAAAAATGGCTATAACTTCTAAGGCTGTCTCACCTGCAATGAGCGCTTATACTTGCAGCCAGCTAAAAAGAGTGCCCACTGTTAACTCATACCGGTTCAAGATTTGAGGCATGGGTAGTAGCGATTCGGACTGGTCGAGAATTTGTAGGGAAAGGTCGGGATGAAAGATGAGGATGGTTTTTTCTGTTGGATCGATTAACCAGCCGATTTCTGTGCCGTGGTTGAGGCAATGCTTAATATTTTTAATAACTTTGGTGGAGCTTTGCTGAGGCGATAAGATTTCGATGGTGGCGTTAGGTGCAACTTCAATGGCATCTGCGATGTCACCGTTTTGGTCTTTGGGGATGCGATCGCTACTCAAAACAACGACATCTGGCACAAGAGACGCACCGCCAAAGGTACATCTCAATTCCGAAAAAGCTAAGCCAGTCCTTTGCGCTTCAAGAGCTTCGTTCAGCCAGTTTGATAGCTTAGTTTGTAGCCTGCTGTGCTTACCTTTGGGCATCGGCTTTTGGGTAATTTTCCCATCTATAAATTCGCAGGCAGGATCAGTTTCATGCAGCGTTAGAAACGCCGTGAGCGTAACCGGCTTAACTGGAGTTTGAACCATAGCAATAAGATTCTTCAGCGCAATCTACGTCTATCATATCGGTTGAGGGCAGGTCAGTTGATAACTTTTGCCGGTCTATTCAGCTTGGACATTGAAAAGAAGAAGCAGCTACGTAACAATGGAATGACTTATGCCTGATACCACCTACCTACCCACTAATATTAGATTGGCTCATAAAGGCTACGAAGCTAGCGCTGTCATTGACCCAACTGATGGCTACCTGCAAGGAATGGTTGAAGGCTTAGAACGCGATTTATTGTCTTTTGATGGTGACGATATTGCAGAACTCGCTGCCAACTTTAAGATGGTTGTGGATGAATATCTTGAGGATTGCGCTGAGCGGGGTGTGGAGGCTGAGAAGCCGAAGGTCAGCGTCCCAGCCTAAAGGCTCTTACTAAACAGTGCTGATGGTTAAACTTAGTTTATAAGTAGTGGGGGCTTTGTTGCGTGAATATTTTCTGGAGAGACATTTCTCTTATCTCATACAGTTATCCAGGCGTTTTAGGGATTTAGGGCATAGCTATCCGGCATTCCTAAATGCGTCATTCGATTCAGCGCAGCGCAAGCGAGTAATAGTTCTACAGCTTGGTTGTCAA